>CAYZQM010000359.1:0-1703 GCA_964480175.1 uncultured Sandaracinaceae bacterium | reverse complement strand
AGGCGCGCGCTTGCAACTGATAAAGTGTTATATCATCGGAATGAAACTGTAATTCACGGTTGATGACTTCCAGTGCGTTGTCTAACTGCTGATTCTGCAGCAGTGCGTTAACGTAACCATGAATAAGCGCTTTATGCTGCGGATAAATGCGAAGTGCGCTGCGGTAGATATTGAACGCATCATCGATCCGACCGTTGGCCAGTTTTACCGAAGCCGCCAGTGTTTCAATCATGGCGCCGGCTTGCAGGCCTTTACGTTCGATTTTGATGGTTTTTCCAAGTAGATGATTGTCAAGGCGCACGTCGCTTGTTCCATCCTGATCAATCAAACTGTATAACACAGTCAATTGCTCATCGGCTTCCTTGTTTCTTTTGTCGCGCAGTAATGCCAGAATGTAGCCGTAACGCTCCACCGCTTCATTACTATAACGCCTGTCATTCAGACGTGCTTTGAACTGATTGACTGCGTCGCTGGATTTTCCATGCAGTGCACGCAGTTTTGCGCGCACCAGTTGAAAATTAATGCTGTCTGGCACCTGACGATAGGTTGTTTCCTGTGTTCTGTTCTGGATATCGGCAATACGCTCATAGGTGAGCGGGTGCGTGCGTAAGTAAGATGGCGCACCATTTTCATAAAAACGACTGGCCTTTTGCAAGCGCTCAAAAAAAGCCGACATACCTTGCGGATCAAAACCTGCCGCAACGAGGATATTCAATCCGACGCGATCAGCTTCCTTCTCGTGTCTGCGCGTGAAATTTAACTGTGATTGAATCGCGCCGGCCTGAGAAGCGGCCATAATCGCCTGACCCGCCTGCGGATTCGAACGGGATGCCAGAATCGCGAGTGCAAGCGCGGCAAGTGAGGCGATCATCGTATATTTCTGTCCCGAAATCATGCGCGCGAGGTGTTTCTGCGTAACATGCGCAATTTCGTGCGCCATGACGGCAGCAAGTTCTGATTCGCTTTGTGCGGCGATAATCAGACCGCTGTTAAATCCCATGAAACCGCCAGGCAGAGCAAACGCGTTGATTGTTGAATCTTGCAGGGCGAAGAACTCGAATAGTTGGCCGGGACTGGCCTCGGTGGTGTGATTATCATGAATATGGCCCAGGCTATTGAGGTAAGCGGCAATCTCCGGATCGTCCAGATAACTCGGATCGGCGCGAATCTGCCGCATGATCTGCAGACCGATCTGCCGTTCCTCGCGGGGTGTGATCGTGGCCTGGGAAACATCGCCCAGATCCGGTAATTCGTGGGTAAAACCATTGACCGGAAACAGAAATGTCAGGGCGATAATAAAACAGATAATTCGCATGGTGATAAGATAACTGTTCCGGGGCTAAGTTCCTTCCCTGTGGTTAGTTGCAGTATCCGTTATTCCGATACCATCGCACAGCATCCTCAAGCGCGTATCGTGCTGGACGGAATGAATAACCGAGTGTTCTGATGGCCTTGTCACTGGTAAAGAACATCATTTTTTTGGCCATACGGATGCTGTCCAGTGTGGCGCGGGGTTCCTTGTGCGTGACAGCGGCGATCTGTTCCATCACCCAGGCGACGGGAAGCATAAGATCTGTCGGCAGATTGATGCGTTTTTTGCGTTGGCCGATGATGTCGTCGAGGGTTTCCAATACTTCCAGTAGCGACATATTATCGCCGCCGAGAATATAGCGCTCGCCGATCTCGCCGACCTTCATTGCGGC
>CAYZQM010000358.1:0-2063 GCA_964480175.1 uncultured Sandaracinaceae bacterium | reverse complement strand
AAATTTCGCTTGGTAAATTCGTCCGTTCGTCATGAGTGAATTGGAATTAGCCGCCACCGCAGAAGCCGAACCTGTTCTTGCCACAATTGTTGATAGCGTATCAGATAAAGCACTGGCAAATACATTGGGATCAGCCGCACTAAAAAATGCACCACGGCTATTAACAGCGGCATGCCAGAGATCGTCGATTTTTGCAGGTGTCTCATCATTTCCAGTCGGATCGGGCCATGTCTCCGATCCAGTTGGCAGATTGGTCAGCGCGCCTCTTACGCCCAAACCTACGGTAAAAGTTACCATATGTTGCCAAAATGCCGGATCAAACAAGTTTGCAGGCACGTTATTGGGCAAATCTGAACGTAAATCATTTTTCCAGTAATGCATTGCAATATCGGCCAATGTGTCGCTATAACTGTCCGCAAAAGGTAGCTCGGGTGTATAGATATAGGTTGCCGGTACTGCCGGTGAAGAATGATTGGTAATCAAAGCACCTGCCGTGTTATCAACATTCCCGACACCCGGTGATGGATCATCGGTATCGTGCCAGTAGCCGTCTGTCATCAAGATATTGTAATTCTGACGACATTCATGTTCCACGCCACCGTTTACTCCCGGCGTTTCGCTCCAAGGCCCCTTGTCATCAGTGCGTTGAAAATATTTTCCAACTTGATCGACTGATTGCCGGAGCGGTGTACCTGCTGCAGGTATTGGATACTCATAAAGATTTTCGAAGAAACTCGTTCGATCCGTACCTACAAACTGCCTGACACCTTTGACAATCACTTTGGTCGAGACACCGTCAATTGTTGCCGTGCTCTTGTTCAGGGTAGCAAATCCCACTCGCATCGTATTGCCCTGTACGGAAAACGCCCTGCCTATCCCCGCACGCGCCAGCAAGATACGTGAGCGATAATATGAATACCAATTGGCAAAATTCTGAATCTCTTCAACATATGTACACACAGGAACCGCAACACAATCCAGCCGATCCGGACCACCATCGTATGAAGGAGTTGAAGATTTGATCTCTACCTGCGTGAAACTACTGGCCGAATTCACCGATCCGCCAATATATTTAAAATACACGGCAGGGTAGAAAGTTTTTGATTGATTGGAAGTACGGGTGCCGTTATCTCTTAGCCACGATGCTGATTGCGTGTTATTGACTGTCAAATTCCGACAACCTTTGCCAGTATCGATTGGGTTGTGCGGCGCACAAGCTGGATTGGCATTACCCATCAGCGATCCATCAGCATTACTCCAAGGTTGATACCGCACCGATGGATCATAATAAATCTTGTTCACATGACTTGATCGCAAAGAAGCCGCATACCTGTTGGCCGGATCAAAATCAACAACATAGTTAGAATAATCACTCCCGCCATAAACACCGCTCGCACGCGGAAACATATAGCGTACAGACTCGATAATTAATTCTTGTGGCATGATTTCAAAATGCATCGATCCCGAATCATCCAATGTGAACATGACATTGGGCGAGATATTTCCGCCTAAGAACAAAGGGCCGTTCGATAGCGGAGGCAATGCGTAAGCTTGATTCATCAAGGCAAATTGTAAAATTAAAAAATAAATCAGCGTATTTAAGCGAGTCAATATTTTTCTCATGATTTCAGCACCCCAATCTAACTTTATCTTACTGCTTCTTATGGACGGAATATTTCCTGTAATTGAACGACAGTTCCTTGACGGAAACCTTGCGCACGCACGGTAATTCGGTAGTAATAACGGATGCCGCTACCGGGTGGTGTTTTTTGTATTCCCTCGATAATGTAAGTAGGCGCAGGCAGATTATCAGGCAAGTCTGGGGCCGTATAGCCCACGCCATCCACGTTAAATACTGTTCCTTCCACATAAGTAATCGGACAGTCCGGAGTACAGTAGGTTATCCAGGCAGGATCGCCTGGATTTTCCGGCGTTCCACGTGCGGCAACACCCGCGCCGTAATAACATAACCCAGCAGTACAAATTGGATCGAAACCAACCAAACCGTCGATGGGCGTCGGCACGTTTGTTGTCGGATCATTATCACGTATGTGCTGCTCGGC
>CAYZQM010000357.1:1508-2079 GCA_964480175.1 uncultured Sandaracinaceae bacterium | reverse complement strand
AGAAGACACTGCTCCAATCACATGTATTGATTATCGGCGCGGGCGGGCTGGGTTCTTCTGCAGCATTCTATCTGGCGGCAAGTGGCATTGGAAAACTGACTATTTGTGACGGAGACAAAGTCGATCTGACAAATCTTCAGCGACAGATTCTGCATCCAACAACAGCCGTTGGCTTATCCAAAGCACTGTCTGCAAAACGCACATTGACCACAATCAACCCAGAAGTCAGTATCGTTACTATTCCAGAATTTGTTGGCGAAACTGAACTCCATCAACTTGTTCGCGAAGCCGATGCGATTGTTGACGGCAGCGATAATTTCATCACACGGCATCAAGTCAACAAGGCCTGCGTACAGCACCATAAACCACTGATTTCAGGCGCGGCCATTCGCTTTGAAGCACAAATATCCGTTTTCGATTTACGGTATTCTGACAGCCCCTGCTATCATTGTCTTTATCCGGAAACCGGAGAATCTGCTGATATGCCCTGTTCAGTAATGGGTGTTTTTGCCCCCCTGGTTGGCATCATTGGTAGCATGCAAGCCGCGGAAACACTTAAAGTACTGCTTAG
>CAYZQM010000357.1:0-1498 GCA_964480175.1 uncultured Sandaracinaceae bacterium | reverse complement strand
TGGTCGACTACAGTCTTTAAATGGTCTGACCATGAACTGGCGCACGACTCGATTGCATCAGGATCCGGCGTGCTCTGTATGTCAATCCATTGCGTAAACTTAACAACATGGTTTATGACGTGCGTTACTTGATTCTCTTGCTTCATTAATCAACACAACGCGGTTTCTGCAGCAAGAAAACTCCCCAAGCCAGATACCTCTTCTTTCCGCCATCTATCCAATACTTTAGCCCCTTCTTCATACGATCAATATAAGCCGGATCCACATTCTCAGTGAGCTCACCGGCCTTCTTCTCGGTTTCCTCAAGTACACGCTGATAATGATTGATCAATTGATACGTCAGATCATCAAATTGCACCACATCGAAACCAATCTGCACGGCCGCCTGACGGTAAAAATCCGGTGACCCCAGTGAACTTAAATGAATACGATCATAAATCGGTTGCAATACGCCCTGGGGACAATCATTTGCCTGCATTGGATCGGTAAAAACAAAATATCCGCCAGGTTTCAGTACACGAAAAGCTTCCGCTAACACATGCTCACGTTTGTCACTATGCAAGATGGCATCCTGCGACCAGACAACGTCAAAGCCACTATCAGGTCCGGCTGTTTCAAAAGGCAAGTTCTCAAAACTGCCATCAATAACCTGAATTTTCTCAGATAACCCGGCAACGGCATTCAAGGCGCGCGCACGTTGATTTTCAACTTCACTCAGATTTATCGCGCTGACAAACACATTGTAATTTTCTACCAGATAGCGCGCAGAACCACAATACCCCGAGCCGAGATCCAATAGGGTTGATGCAGCATCAAGCTTGGGTAGGCATTCAGCCATCGCTCGTATCGTTCTCTGACTCGCCGTCGTTATCGACTCGTTACTACTCCGGTACAAACCGATGTGAATATCCTCGCCGCCCCATATCGTACTGTAAAAGTAGTCCGCATCTTCACTATTGTAGTATTCCCGTGCTGTTTCAACAGCAGTCGGCCGTCTGATTTCCGTGCGCCTGTCTTTTTCTGAAGACTGATAGGCTTTCTCAGCAATATGAATAAAAAAATCAGGCTCACTATCCCGGTAGGTCTGCTGAAAATCACCAAAAGTCTCTATATGCTGAAAACCAACCTCACGCATCAAGCGTGTTGTATAGCTCTTCCTCAGGGGATACATATTCAGGAAAAAAGATTCGCCGTCTAAAAAACGGTATTCAAATCTTGCCAGGCCTGTATCAACATGCACCGGTTTAACAGAAACATCTGTACCACAATAATAATATGCATGATTACTGGAAAAACCATTGTCCAGCAAAGCATCGTAATTACGCTGATCCAATATTAATACACCGTTATGGCGCAAAGCGGCATAAAACTCGGCCAGTGCTTTACGGCGGTCGTTCTCATTGAACAAATGAGTGAACGAATTGCCAAGGCAAATAATGGCATCAAATTTCTGATGCACATCGCGGTTCAGCCAGCGCCAATCTGCCTGGACAGTTCG
>CAYZQM010000356.1:0-2458 GCA_964480175.1 uncultured Sandaracinaceae bacterium | reverse complement strand
GTGGACGTCACGCTCGCGATCTCGGCGACGCGCCCTCGCACCAGACGCGCGAAGGGCGCCAGCGGCGCGAGCGCGTCGATGCCCGCGAGCATCCGGCTCGAGCGCCGCGCGGCCGCGCGCACCGCATCCGCGCCGAGCGCCACCGCGACGTAGGGCGGCGACGGCTGCACGATCAGCTCGCGGGTCCCGACCGCGCGGGCCCACGCGCCGGGGCGCGCGTCGCGCAGCAGCGCACGCAGATCGTCGTGCTGGGCATAGAGACCCAGGTGCACCGGCGCGACGTGCTCCGCCACGGCGTCGGTGAGCAGCCGGTGATCCCGCCGCCAGTCCCCGCCGAGCGGCCCGGTCCACCGCGTCAACAGATCGGGCCCGAGCACCCGATCGATCTCGCCCTGCTTGCGCCGCAGCGCGACCGCAGTGGTGAGCGCATCGCCCTCGAACGTCGCGAGCACCAGCGCGGTGTCCTCCGGCACGATCGCGTCGAGCGCGCGGTGGATCATCGGCGCCGTCGGGATCGGCACGCCCGACAGCGGGCGGGGGAAGAGCTGCAGCTGACCCGCATCCAGCGCCTCGCGGATCACCCGGATCACCACGAGCCACTGCGCGAGGTAGTCGTCGTCCCGGTGCAGGCGGAGCGCGATGCGATCGGCGATCTCTTCGAGCGTCCCCTCGCGGATCACCAGCACCCGATACGCGCGATGGGCGCGCGCGAGGTTCACCAGCTCGCCGGGATCGCCGTACTGCGTCCGCGCCAGTTCGGGCACGGGGCCACGCACCGAGTGGAAGGCCTTGCGCACCCGGCCCGTGCGCGAGACCACCAGCACGAGCGTCCCGACCGCGCGCTCGCTCGGCTTGGCCTCGCGCACCACGGGCGGCGCGAAGAGCCCGACCAGCTGGGTCCAGCTGCGGGCGTCGAACCCCTCGAGCCGAATGTCGCCGCCGATCATCGCGCCTCCTCGCGATCGTCTTCGTCGTCCGAGGGCGCCGTCGCCTGCGCGGCGCGCACCTCCAAGAACACACAGCGCTGCGCGCCCACCCGCAGTCGCACCGCGCCGCCGGCGACGCGGTGCTCACGCGACGTGATGACGTCGTACAGCAGCGTCCCATCGGCGAGCTCGAGGCCCGTGATCTCGGTCTCGATCTTGGCCTCGCCGGGGTGGATCAAGAACACCGCGCGCAGCGCTCCGTCCTCGTCGTGGTGCGCGGTGACCTCGCAGCCACGCGCGACCAGCGGGCTCACCCAACCGGGATGCCGGGCGAGCAGCGACGCGAGCGCCGACGCCTCTTCGCCTTCGGCGAACAGGTGCGCGCGCTGCGGCAGCTCGAAGGGTCGCACCTTCGCGGAGTCGTCGAGCCGAGGCAGCGTCGGGCCGAGGAGCACCTCGCCGTCGAACGACGTGAGCAGGCGCCATCGGCTCGCGGAGGTGAGCTCGTACGAGGGGCAGAGCAGCGCATCGAGGTGCGCGACCTGCGCGGGCGCGACGTCGGAGTCGACGAGCACGTACGGCACGTTCGCCTCGTCGAGCGCCTGCATCCACCGCTCGATCTGCGCGTAGAACGCCGTCTGGATCGGCACCTCCATGCCCAGCGTCTCGTCGCTCGCGGCGTCGGTGACCGTGCCTCGGGCGGCCTCGAGCCAGACGGGCGACACCAACCCGAGCGTGTGCGACGCCCGCACCATCCGGAGGTACTCGCGCGGCACGACGATCCCGACGGCGATGCGCCGCGTGAGCCGATGAAAGTCGATCCGCCGCAGCGCGAGCATCAGCGAGCGCCACGCGGAGGACGCCGCCCTGCCCTCGCCCGCCGCGTCGATCGGCGCGCCGTACCAGCGGTCTCTGTCGACCGCCATGTAGAGGTTCATCCCTCGAAGACCGAACGCGAGCGTGACCATCGCGCAGTGCAGCGAGTCCTCGTGCGTGAGCGGCGTGAACCAGAACGGCGCGCCGACGCCCATCTCGGGCGAGATGGGCAAGCGCGAGGTCCCGACCAGATACAGCGTGCGCCGCTTGATCGTTCGGAGCTCGCGGCGCGCGTGGTAGTAGTCGAGCCCGACGACGTCGACGACTCCCTCGAGCGCGGGGAGCGAGAGCGGCGCGGTCAGCTCGCCCAGCGGGAGGTTGTGCAGCGTCGGCACGCCGCCGAGGCCCGCGCTCGCCATCTGCGTCTTCATCCGAGCGATGGCCTCGGTGATCATCCACTCGCGAAACGCGGCCCAGTCGAGGTGGCGGCCGAGCTTGCTCGCGTCGCCACCGTCGTCTTCGCCGCACACGTCGAGCGCCATCGGCGGCTCGATGCGCTCGACATCATCGGTGCCGTGCACCCGCATCAGCTCGCTCGCGGTCGGATGGCGCTCCGCCAAGAAGCGTCGGTACAGCGCGATCGCGTCCGGGTGGTAGTCCTGATCGTAGGGGCTGTCGCGGAAGTAGAACGCCGCCTCGTTGTCGACCTGCAGCAG
>CAYZQM010000355.1:0-2658 GCA_964480175.1 uncultured Sandaracinaceae bacterium | reverse complement strand
AAGCGCTCGCTGAGGGGTCCACTGAGGGCGCGGAGCCCGACCTCGAGCGCGACCCACGCGAGGCCGAGCGGCCAGCTCGGGTGCAGGTTGGCCCAGAGCACGAACACGAGCGGCAAGAGCGCGACGCGCCGCCGCGCCCGACGGCGATCGAGCGCGAGCACCCAGAGCACCAGCGCGCTGAAGAAGTGCCCGACGATCAAGGGGCGCATCGGCAGGTGCAGCGACGCCGGGATCGACAGCGCAGCGCACGCCAGGAGCACGTGCGCAGGCGGAGCACCCAGGACGCGCGCCCGCAGCGCGACCAGCGCGCCGAGCCCCGTCACCACGACGAGGTGCGCGATCGCGAGCGCGCCCCAGCCGCCGTGATCGTGCAGCGTGAACATCGCGATCTCGGCGAGCCACTCGGGCGGCGACCAAGGCAGCCCCTCGGTGCCGATGCCGAACGGATCGGTGAACGGAAAGCCGTGCTCCAGCACGTGGCGACCGATCGCGAGGTGCCAGAACACGTCGTTCTCGATCACCACGCGGCTCATCGCCATCGCCGCGACCAAGAGGCCACACGCGATCGCCACCCCGACCATCCCCGGTGCCTCGGGCTGGGCGCGTGCGTGCGCGTCGCGATCGCCTGCGGCCATCCGCCAGGGCCGTCAGAGGTGCTTCTTCGCGATGTCGGCCCACGCGCCGACGGGCTCGAGCGCCAGGTACGTCTCCCAGTGCGCGGCCGCCTCGCGCCCGCGGCCGCTCTCTTCGAGCGCCATCGCGAGGTTGAAGTGCGCGTCCGCGAACGAGGGATCCACGTTGATCGCCCGGTGAAAGAGCTGGATCGCGTTCGCGCTCTCGCCCCGCTCGAACGCCAAGAAGCCCAGGTTGTAGAGCGCCTCGGGCTGCTCGGGGTCGAGCTTCAGCGCCTCTTGGTAGCTCTGCTCCGCGAGCTGCGCGTCGCCGCGTCGAAAGCGGAGGTTGCCGAGGTTCGTGTGCGCGTGCGCGAACGTCGCGTCGAGCTCGATCGCCTTCTGGTAGTGGGCCTCGGCGCGCGCGTAGGTCGCGGGATCTTCGTCGAGCCGGCAGCCCTCGAGGTAGGCGTCGTAGGCCATGCGGCGCCGCGCCGGATCCACGCTCGAGGGGCGGAGCAGCCGGACGACCTCGTCGCGCAGCGAGCGGACGTCGAAGTCGAGCACGAGCTGCCCGGTCGCAGGCTCCCAGCGCCGATCCGGTCCCTCGACGACGCAGGTCTTTCCGTCGGCGACCACCCGGAGCTCGGAGAGCGGTCGCACCACGTTGGGCAAGGCGCCCTTGAGCGCCTCGACGCTCTTGCGCACCCGGCGCAGCGGCACGCCGCGCTCGAGCAAGCCCTTCGCGGCGCGCAGCCCGATGAGATCTTGGAAGGTGTAGAAGCGGCGGCTGCCGATGCGTCCCGACGGCGCCAAGAAGCCGGTGCGATCCCAGTAGCGCAGGCGCGAGTCCGGCAGATCGAAGAGGCGCGCGACCTCGGCGCGCGCGTAGAGATCGCCCACCGGATCGCGGCGGTGCGCGTCGGCGAGCGACGGCGCTTCGGCCTTGGGCGCGACCTTCGGCTCTTCGGGCGGCGGCGGCAGCGCCGAGACCCGGCGGCCGCCTCCGGGGCCGAACTCGACGTGGATGACCTGGCCGGCTTTGTCTGCGGTCTTGCTCATGCAGCGATCTCTGGAGAAGAAAAGGTAGCGCCCATCTCAGCTGGCGCCGCGAACGGAGGAGGGGCCCAGGAGCGGGCGCGCGAAGGGGACCTCGACGTCGACGTCCGCGAGGATGCGGGTGCCGTCCGCCCGAAAGCGGCTCTCGAGCGTCGCGGTGCCGAGCAGCGCGTCGGGGTGGCGTCGCGCGACGTCCTCGAGCGCGAGGCGCGCGATCCTGAGGCGCACCCGGAGCGATCCTTCGATGGGCGAGAGCATGCTCGCGGCCGAGAGCAGCCGGGGGTCGAGCCGCCGCAAATCGAAGGTCACCAGCGTGCTGCCGTAGTACGCATCGCCCTCCGAGCGACCCTCCGAGAGGACCTCGGCGATGCGGAAGAGGTCTCGCTCCGCGCGCGGGGCGAGCACGTGCCCCTGCCGCGCCCGGAGCAGAGCGCCCGGACGAACCGCCACCGGAGGCTTGAGGATCGACATGCGCGACGGAGCGTATCGGGGCGGCGCACGGGAGATCAAAAGACGCGCGAGCCGCCCCCCACCCGGACCAAGGAGGGCGGGCATGATTGGTCTCACGGTCCGGTCCGTTCGCGGCCACGCAGCGTTGACACCCGGCTGACGCGGTGTGCCATACTCTCGCCACTCTTTCGCCGAGGACTTCGTCTCGTGTCTGAACGCGCATCCGCGCCCATGCCGCCTCCGCCGCCCGGAGCCACACCACAGGGGTCACCGTCCGACAGCGACGGGATGCCGCGCCGTTTCGGCAAGTACACGCTGATCCGCAAGCTCGCGCTCGGAGGGATGGCGGAGATCTTCCTCGCGCTGCAGAAATCGATGGCCGGCTTCGAGAAGCTGATCGTCGTCAAGCGCATCCTGCCGCACCTCGCGCAGGACAAGGCGTTCATCGATCTGCTGCTCGCCGAGGCGCGGATCGCCGCGACCCTCAACCACCCGAACGTCGCGCACATCTACGACGTCGGCGAGGTCGACGGGCAGT
>CAYZQM010000354.1:0-2792 GCA_964480175.1 uncultured Sandaracinaceae bacterium | reverse complement strand
GTGCGCCAAGCCAAAGCGAGCGCACCAGCGAGCAAGGGTTCTGGGTCGCCCAACCCACGCCACTGCGGCTCCTAGGGGGCGGGGAGCGCGAGGGGCGCGACCGTAGGTCCTGCCCCTCGCACTGCAGAGAAACTACCGGCCAGTTCGGCAGAACGCGCGTAGCGAAGATCAGTCGAATACGAAGGCCCAGCGGCCCGAGCTAGGCCCAGCGGCCCGAGCGCTCAAACGCGGACGAGGGAGCTGGCCCAGGCCACGCCGGCCCCGAAGGCGCAGAACATCACCAGCTGGCCCTTCTTGATCGTCCCGTTGCGGATCGCTTCGTCGAACGCGATCGGGATCGACGCGCTCGACGTGTTCCCCACGCGCTCGAGGTTCACGTAGAAGCGATCCATCGGGATCGCGAGGCGCTCGGAGACGCCCTGAAGGATCCGCTGGTTGGCCTGGTGCGGAACCACCCAGTCGACGTCGTCGGCCGTGAGGTTCGCGGCTTCCAATGCCTTCTTGCACGCGGCGACCAGGCTCTTCACCGCGACCTTGAACACGTCGTTGCCGCGCATCTTGAGGAAGTGCTGGCGATCTGCGAGCGTGGTCGGCGTCGTGGGACGCGCGGTGCCTCCCGCGGGGATGTGGAGCAGCGGGGCGAGCGTCCCATCCGAGTACAAGTGCGTGCCGACGATGCCTCGCGGCACCTCGTCGTGGGGATCGGCGGCGGACACCACCGCTGCGCCGGCGCCATCACCGAACAGCACGCACGTCGAGCGATCCTTGAAGTCGGTCACGGACGACATCGACTCGACGCCGATCACCAGCACGTGCCTCGCGGCGCCGCCGCGCACGTGGAGGTCGGCGACCTGCAGCGCGTAACAGAACCCCGCGCACGCGGCGACGAGATCGAAGACCGGGCAGTCGCGTCGCGCGCCGATCTTCTCCTGCACGTAGCTCGCGGTCGACGGCAGCGGCGCGTCGGGGGTGAACGTCGCGACGACGATCAGGTCGATGTCGGTCGCGCTCAGCTCGGCCCGCGAGAGCGCGCGCCTGGCCGCCTCTGCCGCCATGTCGCTCGTGGTCGCGCCGGCCGCCGCCAGACGTCGCTCTCGGATCCCCGTGCGCTCGACGATCCACGCGTCGGAGGATCGGCGTTGGTCAGCACACGCTCAGGCAGGTAGTGGCCCGTTCCGGAGATGCGCGCTCCAGGTCGCGGGCGCGAGGCGACGTTGTCCACCGCGTTCACTCGCACGAGGTGGCCCCCCGCGCCAACCGTTTCCGCGCTTTTTTCAGGCTCGAAACACACCGCTTGTTGGCGCCAGTCAGTCAGCGCGCCCCGCCCGACGGCGGCGTGCTGCCCCGTGCCTGGCTCCGCGTGGTACAGAGGGCCCGCATGTCGGCCCATTCCCTC
The DNA here is from genome assembly GCA_964480175.1 of uncultured Sandaracinaceae bacterium. GTDB lineage: Bacteria > Myxococcota_A > Polyangia > Polyangiales > Sandaracinaceae > CAYZQM01. Next base: position 1,396 of record CAYZQM010000354.1, on the reverse strand, counting down.
CTATTTCAGCAGCTCGGCCTCGCGGACGGCGAGCTCGGCGGTGTCAGCGGCGAGCCCGGCAAGGGGCCCGTGATCACCAGCTTCGATCCCACCACCGGCCAGGCGATCGCGACCCTGCGCACGGCCGATCGCGCCGAGTACGACCGGGTGGTCGCGCGCGCTCAGGAGACGTTCACGAGCTACCGCATGGTCCCGGCGCCCCTGCGCGGACAGCTGGTGCGTCGGCTCGGCGAGCTCATCCGCGAGCACAAGGAGCCGCTCGGCGAGCTCATCTCGCTCGAGGTGGGCAAGATCAAGAGCGAGGGCCTCGGTGAGGTCCAGGAGATGATCGACATCTGCGAGTTCGCGGTCGGTCTCTCGCGCCAGCTCCATGGCCTCACCATCGCGAGCGAGCGCAACCGCCACCGCATGATGGAGCAGTGGCACCCGCTCGGTCCCGTCGGCGTGGTGACCGCGTTCAACTTCCCCATGGCGGTGTGGGCGTGGAACGCCGCGCTCGCGGCCGTCTGCGGCGACCCGGTCATCTGGAAGCCCTCGCCGCACGCGCCCCTCTGCGCCATCGCGGTGCAGGCGCTCGCCGATCGCGCGATGAAGGAGACCGGTCAGCTCGGGGTCTTTCAGCTCGCGTGCGGCGGCAGCGAGCCGAGCGAGTGGATGGCCGAGGACGGCCGCTTGCCCCTCGTCTCGTTCACCGGCAGCTCGCGCGTCGGCAAGCTCGTCGCGGCGAAGGTCGCGGGGCGCCTCGGCAAGCGCCTGCTCGAGCTCGGCGGCAACAACGCGATCATCGTGCTCGACGACGCGGATCTGCCGATGGCGGTCCGCGCGATCACCTTCGGCGCCGTCGGCACCGCGGGCCAGCGCTGCACCAGCACCCGCCGCCTCTTCGCCACGTCCAAGGCGTGCAGCGCGCTCACCAGCTCGCTCGTCGCCGCCTACCAGAGCGTGAAGATCGGCGATCCGCGCAAGGCCGGCGTGCTGATGGGCCCGCTCATCACCGAGGCCGCGGTGAAGCAGTTCGAGGCGACCGTCGCCGAAGCGAAGAAGCAGGGCGGCGAGGTGCTCTGCGGAGGCAAGCGGGTCGATCGCCCGGGCCACTTCGTCGAGCCGACGATCATCAAGGCCAAGGACCACGCCCACTTCCCGATCGCGCACGAGGAGACGTTCGCGCCGATCCTCTATCTCTTCGAGGTGAGCGACGTCTCGCGCGCGATCGCCGATCAGAACGCGGTCACGCAGGGTCTCAGCTCGGCCATCTTCACGTCGAACCTCCGCAGCGCGGAGGCGTTCCTCTCGCCCGAGGGCAGCGACTGCGGCATCGCGAACGTGAACCTCGGCACCAGCGGCGCCGAGATCGGCGGCGCGTTCGGCGGCGAGAAGGACACCGGCGGCGGCCGCG
>CAYZQM010000353.1:0-2887 GCA_964480175.1 uncultured Sandaracinaceae bacterium | reverse complement strand
AGAGCCTGCGCGCGGTGCTTCCCCGTGACGAGATGATGGTCGAAGGGCCGACGGCGATGCAGTCGCTGCGCACGCGGTGGTCGCAGCACCTGGTGCAGCGGCCGGTGGAGGAGGCGAGCGCGCTCATCGCTCTTCGCGCTGTCGTCGCGCGGCTGGTCGAGGGGTTCCCTCAGGAGCTCGCGTCGCCGCGGGTGGCAGTCCATGGGCTCGCAGGGGTCCCATCGAAGGCGCGGCTCGATGCGGCGCTCGCCGCCGACGGCTAGGTGAGCGGACCCAACGCCGCGCTGTGGATCGCGCTGCGCGACGTGCGCGTGCTCGACGACGTGCGCACGGAAGTCGTGAGCGCATTTCGTGTCCTCACCTTCACGCCCCGGCGCCGGACGCTCGTGCACGGCGAGGTCATCACCGAGCTTCGATCGATCGATGGCGCGTGGACCGTCGCAGAGATGACGCTCGAGGCCACCACGCGCCGCTCGATCGGAGCACGCGGCTCGATGGCGTGAGCGACGGGGCCGAGCGCCTCGGCTGACGGGTGCGTCTTCGATGCCGTAGCCTGGCGCTCATGGCGGCCAAGACCTGGGGTGATCTGCTGAGTGGTGTGAGGCGCGCCATCGAACGTGAGGACTGGGACGCGGGCGAGTCGATCCTCGAGCACTTGGAGCAAGAGGCCGCGCACCTGGGCACGCCGCGTGCGCTCGCCAGCGCTGCCTTCTACGCGGGGATGTTCTTCGACGCGAAGGGCGAGCTGGCGCACGCCGAGGCCGCGTTCGTCGAGGCGGTGAGCTGGGACGAGCGCGCCTTCGGTCCCACCCATCAAGCGGTCGCGGATGCGCTGCAGAGCCTGGCGATGGTGCAGGCCAGACGGGGCAAGATCCAAGACGCCGTCGCCGCACGTCGCCGCGCAGCCGATGTGCTCGTCGCGCTCGATGAGCCGGTGCTCGCCGCCGAGGCCCTGATCGCTGCGGGCGACTCACTGCGGCATGGCGGCTACTACAAGTCGGGGCTGGAGATCGCCGCCGAGGCCCTGCCGCTCCTGCGTGGCGACACGGGTGCCGCCGCGCGCACCCAGCGGGTGTACGCGTTCCTGGTGCAAGCCGAGTGTCTGCGCGCTTGCGACGTCCTCGATGCGGCGACCGACCGGGTGATCCTCGCGACCATGCAGGGCTACGCGCCCGATGACGCGCGGCTCCGGGTGGGCATCGCGGTGGCGTGGGACCGGCTCGCCGAGCTCGCACGAGTCCGATGGCGCGATGAGGGGCTCGCGGTCCTGGCGTTGGCCGTCGCGCGCGACGTGACGCCCGATGACGCGCGTCGCGTCGAGCTGGCCCGCACCATCGACAGCTCTCCCGAGGCGGCGCTGGGGCGCGCGCGCATCGAGGGGTACGTGGTGAGCCAGCGGCTGAAGAGCGGCGAGATCCAGCTGGTGCACCCGGCCGAGGGCCTCTGCTACGCGAGCGACGAGCGCGTGGGCGGACCGGAGCTCGCGCGCGGCGATCGAGTGCAGGCCGTCCTCGTCGATCGCGAGGCAGCGATCAGCCACCGCATCACCGGGTGAGCGCGGTTCGACGCCGCGGCACCGAGGACGCTCACGACGCGCAGCGCAGAAGGCGACGGGTCGCGCGGGTCGCGTCAGCGCATCTCGAGGTGGATCGTGCCGCCCCAGTAGGTGAGCTCGTCGTCGAACGTCGGGAGGTACGGATCGTAGGTCACGAAGTGCGCGCCCACCGCGTCGTCGGAGGAGACGTCACCGTCGAAGACCTCGACCTCGAGCGGTTGCGTGCGATCGAAGACGAGCGCGGGCTCCCAGCGTGCCGAGAGGCTGTCGTGCACGCGAGCGGTGGTGAGCAGCGTGAGGCCGTTCTGTCGCACGATGACGTAGGGATCGGGCGCGCCTCCGCCGATGTCCCACGCGACGCCCGTCTCCTTGTTGTTGGGGAGCACGACCTGGATGACCGCGAGCGTCGCCTCGGTGCCGGGCGGCGGGGGTGGTGCGACGACGGGGACGGGCGCTGCGCCCGACGGCGGCGGTGGCGCGCTGCTCGACGATGGCGCGGGGAGAAAGCAGCACGCGAGCAGCGACCACGCGCTGAGCGCCACGAACGTGGTGACGATCGAGCCGAACCAATCGCGTGACCCCGAGCGCATCCCACGAGGCTAGCCGATCGGCGCGCGCCGCGTGTCAGTCCGTGCGGTGGCGGATGCGACCCAGAGCGCGCGCGCGGCGATCGCGTGCGCGCCGTCCTCGTCGATCGCGAGGCAGCGATCAGCCACCGCATCACCGGGTGAGCCCCGCGAGCGACCGCGCTCGTGGTTCCATCGCTGAGGGCGGAGAGGCGGTCACGGCTGGCCCAGGGTCGCGCGTCGCGGAAGCGGAGCCGGAAGCGGAAGCGGAGCTGGAAGCGAGCACGGCGCGACCCGATCTCCGCGGGCGTCGTGCCCGCGCCCGCGCCCGCTCAGGGTCGCCGAGACCGTCCATGCAGGCATCTGATCGGCGACTGCAGGTCCGTACCTCCGGGGAGCAGAAGAGCGCTCGGGAATTCCCAGCGTGCCGGGGCGCGACTCGCCAGTAAAGGTCGGCCTTCGGCCGCCGCTCCGCGAAATCGACAGAGCTGAACTACGGCTCCATCGATTTCGCTCCTCGGTCGCTCCGCGAACCTTGACCGCCGAGCCGCGCCCCGGCGGGGGGTGCTTCGCACCCGAGCGGTTCGGGCTTGCACAACACACGGAGTCTGAGATGGCGTTGCGAATCTACGGTGAGGTGATCGAGTTGGGGCGGCGGATGCGCGGCGTGATTGCGCAGATTGCCAAGCAGGATGCGGATGCGGCCAAGCAGTGCCGTCGCGCGCTGATGAGCATCGCGCTGAACGTCGCGGAGGGGAGCCAGCAG
>CAYZQM010000352.1:0-2890 GCA_964480175.1 uncultured Sandaracinaceae bacterium | reverse complement strand
CACCTTCATCGCCTGGTCGCTCCTCGGTCCCGAGCCCGCGATGGGCTACGCGCTGATCAACGCGATCGCCGTGCTCATCATCGCGTGCCCGTGTGCGCTGGGCCTGGCGACGCCGATGTCGATCATGGTGGCGACCGGCAAGGCTGCTGGGCTCGGGGTGCTCTTCAAGAACGCCGAGGCGATCGAAGTGCTGGGCAAGGTCGAGACGTTGGTACTCGACAAGACGGGCACCCTCACCGAAGGCAAGCCGCGCTTGGTCGCCGTCGAGCCGAGCGAGGGAGCGGACGAGGCATCCCTGCTCGCGCTCGCCGCCGCGCTGGAGCAGCACAGCGAGCACCCGCTCGCTGCCGCGATCGTAGCGGGGGCGAGGGCCCGGCAGATCGCGAGCACCGAGCTCTCGGACTTCGAGTCGGTGACGGGCAAGGGCGTGAAGGGTCGGCAGGGCGAGCGCGTGGTCGCGATCGGGAACGCCGCGATGCTGAGCGCGCTCGGCATCGACGCCGCGCCGCATCACGATCGGGCCGAGGCGCTGCGCAACGAAGGGCAGACGGTCATGTTCGTCGCGCGCGGTGGGGAGGTGATCGGCCTGCTCGGCGTGGCGGACCCGATCAAGGACTCGACGGCGGAGGCGATCGACGCGCTCCATCGCGAGGGCCTGCGCATCGTGATGCTCACGGGCGACGCCGAGACGACCGCGAACGCGGTCGCGCGACGGCTGAGGATCGACGACGTGATCGCGGGCGTCCTTCCGGACCAGAAGGCCGCGAAGATCGAGGCCCTGCAGAAGGACGGGCAGCTCGTCGCGATGGCGGGCGACGGAATCAACGACGCCCCCGCGCTGGCGCGCGCGAACGTAGGCATCGCGATGGGCACGGGCACCGACGTCGCGATCGAGAGCGCGGACGTCACGCTCCTGCGTGGGGATCTGCGCGGCATCGTGCGGGCGCGCGCCCTGTCGAAGAGGACGATGGAGAACATCCGCCAGAACCTGGTCTTCGCGTTCGTCTACAACCTCGCGGGAGTGCCCATCGCTGCGGGGTTGCTCTATCCGCTCTTCGGCGTCCTGCTCTCGCCCATGCTCGCCGCGGCCGCGATGAGCCTCAGCTCGGTCTCGGTGATCGGCAACGCGCTGAGGCTGCGCGCCGCCCGCGTGTGAACGGCGGCAGCGTCGCAGGTGCGCGCGTATGCTGCCCGCGTGAGTGAAGCGCTGGATTGGGTCGATGCGCTCTCCGCGCTGGTGGCGCGGGCGCCGGACGCGTTCGTCGCGGGACACGTGGTGCTGCCGACGCCCGACTACTTCCCGGAGCCCTGGAGCCCGACACGCGCGGGCCTCACCGCGCTCGCGCGACGGCTGCACGCGCACCTCGGGCTGCCCCTCGACGCGCAGATCGAGCTCGATGCGGAGGACGAGACGAACGCGCTGCTCGTGGAGACCCGGATCGAGCTGACGGCGATCGGCGCAGACCTGGTTCACTATCGGGTGAGCAGCCTGGGACGCCCCGACGACGCCGTGTTCGCGCTCTTGCACGAAGCCGCGCGCGCGACCGAGCTGCTCGGCCGTGCGCAAGCAGGCCACGGTCCCTTCCGGCGCCCGGCGCTCGAAGTACCGATCGAGATCGACGAGCGCCCGGAGGCCCACGAGGCGGCGAGCTTGCTCGCCGTCGCCCGCGGCCTCGGCGCGATGGTCGCCGCCGGCGCGCACACCTACCGTCAGGCCGGCAAGACCGAGGGCCGCATGGTGCGGAGCGAATGGCAACACGCGGTCTACGGCGCGCTGCCTCCGGAGATCGCGTCGGAGCTCCTCGCGGTGCAGCTCGTGGTGCGGCTGGACGTCGATCGCGACGCCGTGCTCTCCCAACTGCCGAGCGAGCGAGCCGCGGAGGTGCGCGCCGCGCTCGCGAAGGCCGATCACGCCGACGTGCTCACGCGGCTCGCGCTCGCCCCCGAGGCCACGTGGCCCGCGCCGGCGACGCTGCCGGTGCCGCCGATCGCGGAGACGACACGAGCAGAGGACGACGCGCCCGTCGGGTCCGCAGAGCGACGCCGCAAGCGCGCAGGCCGCGCGGGCGGGAGCGTGTACCGCGTCCGCGAGGCCTCGAACTTGGGGCTCATCAAGCGCGCGCTGGCGCTCGCGGTCGTGCTGTGCGGCGGGGGGTACTACCTCGGTGAGCTCGTGAGCGATGGGTGGGGCTCCATCTTCGCGATCCTCGGCGCGGGCGTCGCCGCGCTCTCGACGCTGATCCGCGGGACGCCGCCCGCCACGAGCAGCAGCGACACCTGCTCGGATCCCGCGTGCGCCAAGACGATCCCGCAGGACCTCGCGCGCTGTCCGGGATGCGACCGTCCGATCGCGGGTGTCGCCCTCAGCCAGCGGGAAGCGACGGAGCTGCGCTGGGCCGCCGAGGAAGCGGCGGAGGAAGAGGCGGCCGCGCGACGCGTGAAGAAGAAAGCGAAGCAGAAGAAGGCTCGCGTGAAGGGCGCTGCGCCCGACGACGGTGGCGAGGGCGACACGAAGCGCAGCGAGCGCCGACGCGAGACGCCGGGCCCGACCGGCGAAGGCTGACGGCCCGATCGAGCGAGGCGTCGTTCGATCGCGGCACCATCGACGGAGCACGGGCTGCGCTCGCCTGGTAGCCTCCGCCCGTGTCCGAGCCCGACGCGCGCCGCTCCGCGGAGTACCGGCCCCAGGTGTACGAGCCCTCCCCGTTCTGGCGCTCGATCTACCGCTCGTACTTCTCACACATCCAGGTGGGCGAGCGGTGGGACGCGGACATCCGCGCGGCCGCCGAGCGCGGACAGGTGGTGTACGTCGGTCGCTCGCTCTCGTGGCTCGACTTCTTGGCGCTCGACTGGCTGACCAAGGAGCACGGCGTGCCGCTGGTGCGCTTCA
>CAYZQM010000351.1:0-2893 GCA_964480175.1 uncultured Sandaracinaceae bacterium | reverse complement strand
CGCACTGCGGTGACTGCAGCACCACGTGCGGCACGGGCCAGGTGTGCTGCGCAGGCAGCTGTGTCGCGAGCGACCCGACGCACTGCGGCGGCGCGTGCGCGGACTGCGGCTCGGATCTGTGCTGCAACGGTGCGTGCACCACCAGCACGGCGACCAACTGCACCATGTGCGGGCGGTCGTGTCCGAGCGGAACGGCGTGCTGCGCGAGTGGCTGCGCGTCGCTGTCGAGCGACGCCGCGAACTGTGGAACGTGCGGTAACGCGTGCGCCAGCGGTCAGGCGTGCACGAACGGCAACTGCTGCGCCACCGGGCTCACCTGGTGTGGGCCGAGCGTTGGGTGTGTGAACCTGAACACCGACAACGACCACTGCGGCGCATGCTCGGGCCCGGGGACGACCTGTAGCCCCGGCGCACTGCCCTTGTTCCGTACGCGCTGCACGGGCGGGACTTGTACGGGCTTCTGAACCACCGGATGCGATGACGGCACGACTTCCCAATCCCATCGACGCGACGCCTCTGGCCGAGGGCGGTCTCCCGCCCGCGGTCGATGCCCCCGAGTTCGGCGAGCTCCCCGCGGGCACCGTCGTCGCGGGGCGCTATCGGCTCGAGAGTGTGCTGGGCAAGGGCGGGATGGGGGTGGTGTACTCGGCCAAGCACCTCGAGCTCGACACCAAGGTCGCGCTCAAGATCTTGCCGTCGATCTACGTGCGCGATCCCGAGAGCCTGCAGCGCTTCGAGCGCGAGGCCCGCACCGCATGCAAGGTGCGGCACCCGAACGTGGTGGAGGTCTTCGATCTGGGGCGCCTGCCGAGCGGCGAGCCGTACCTGGTGATGGAGTTCCTCGAGGGCTACGACCTGGACGCCGCGCTCAGCCGTGGGCCGCTCTCGCACGAGCTGCTCCGCAAGGTGGTGAGCTCGATGGCCGACGCGCTCGACGCGCTGCACGGCGAGGGCATCGTCCACCGCGACGTGAAGCCAGCGAACGTGTTCTTCGCCAAGGGCACCGGTGGGCGCGAGACCGTGAAGCTCGTCGACTTCGGCCTCGCCACCTCGGGCAAGGAGAACGCGCGCCTCACCCAGGTGGGCCACGTGATCGGCACCGCCGCGTACTTGCCACCCGAGTCTGCGCGCGGAGATCTGGCCGGACCGCAGGGCGACATCTACTCGCTCGCCGTCATGGCGTTCGAGCTCTTGAGCGGCGGCGCGCTCCCCTTCGACGGCCTGCCGATGGCGATCCTGCTCGACAAGGTGAGCAAGCCCGCGCCCTCGCTCGCGAGCATCACGGGACGCGAGTTCCCGCCCGCGCTCGAAGCTGCGCTCGCGAAGGGCCTGCAGCGCGTGCCTGCGCATCGACCCGCCTCGGCGCGCGCGCTCGCGGACGAGCTGATCGCGGCGCTCGACGGCGTCGCGCTCCCCGCCAAGGCGACGCGACGGGGATCGGTGCGGCCCCCGGCGCCGACGACCGATCCGCTGCCCGCCACGCCGACCAACAACCGCGGTCCGATGATCGCGGCAGCGCTCGTCGCGCTGCTCCTCTTGATCGGCGGAGGCGCCTGGTACGCGACGATGGGCGGCGGCGCGACGCCGACCGCGGCCGCGACCGAAGAGACGCCGACCGAGGCACCGCTCGTGATCCCGACCCCGCTGCCCGCCGCCGTGGCTGCCGTCGTCGAGCCGACCCCTGTCGAGCCGACGCCCGTCGAGCCGACACCGCCAAGCGGCGAGTCGACGACGGTCGCGACCGCGCCGAGCACCGGCCGGAGTCGACCGCGCACGGGCGGCGAGCCGACGTCGTCATCGGGAGCGGGCACGACGTCGGGCGCGTCCGGCGCCTCGACGGGCGCGACTTCGACGGGTGCCTCCATCACGCCGACCGGGGGGGCGCGAACCGAAGGGCCGAGCGAGCCTGCGGAGACGGGGCCTGGCGGCACGGAGGCCACCGAGTCCGCGACGGCACGCACCGCGACGCTGCTGAGCGACGCGCGCAGCGCGATGCTGCACGGCGAGATCCCGCGGGCGCGCGATCTCTATCGCGAGGCCACGCTCTCGTCGCCGCGCAACGCCGCGGCGTGGCGGGGTCTGGGCCTCGCCTCCGAGCGCATGGGCCTGAACCCCGAGGCCCGCACCGCGTACGAGCGCTACCTCAGCATCGCGCCGAACGCGGCGGACGCCGACACCGTGCGCGGGCGCCTCGAAGCGCTGTAGTCCCTGTGCTCACCGAAGGCCCGTGCTGACCCGAACGCCCGCGCTCAGCGAAGGCCCGAGCGGCGCAGGAGCGAGAAGAGGTACGAGCGATCGAGCTCCGTCTCGCGCGCGAGCTGCGAGACGTTGCCGCCCGCCCGCTCGAGCCGATGCGCGAGGTAGCGCTCCTCGAACGCGGCCAGCGCGCGCTGCCGCGCCTCCTTGAACGGCACGTCGAAGAGATCGTCGATGCGCATGCTCCCCGGCTCGACGTCGACGACGCGCGAGGCGCTGCGGGGCAGCGCGCCAGCGTCCATGGGCTCGCCCACCGCCTCCAGCGAGCCCGCGTTCAGCGAGCCCGAGGCCATCGAGCCGAGCGCGAGCGTCGCCTCGGCGAAGTTGCGGAGCTCGCGCACGTTGCCGGGCCACTCGTGGTTCAGCACGGCCTCGATCACGTCGGGCGGCAAGATCGATCGCGCGCCCCCGAGGTGTCCCCGCTGGGTGAGGAAGTGATCGAGCAAGAGGATGAGATCGTCGCGTCGCTCTCGCAGCGCGGGGATCTCGAGCGTGAGCACCGCGAGCCGGTAGAACAGATCGAGCCGGAAGCGCCCCTCGTTGATCTCGGTGCGGAGGTTGCGGTTCGTAGCGGCGATCACCCGGACGTCGACCGCGACCTCGGTCTTGCCGCCCACCCGCCGAAACGATCGGCGCT
>CAYZQM010000350.1:1955-2896 GCA_964480175.1 uncultured Sandaracinaceae bacterium | reverse complement strand
GTCGGCGAAGGCACGGGGCTGGGGCTCTCGGTGGTGTACGGCATCGTCGAAGACCACGGCGGCTTCGTGCAGGTGCGCAACGTCGAGACGCGCGGCGCGCAGTTCGAGCTGGTGTTCCCCCTGGAAGGAAAGAGCGCCTCGATCGTGCCGCCACCGATGGCCGCGGGCGCTCGAACCAAGACCACGCTCGGCACCGACGAGCGCGAACCATCCCCCCCGACGGAGGCAGCGAGATGAAGAGTGAGAGCAGCGTCCTTCTGGTCGACGACGACGAGAACATGGGCACGACGCTCGTGCGGGGCCTCGCGAAGCTGGGCCTGAGCGCGAGCGTGGTCACGAGCGGCGATCGCGCGCTCGAGCTGCTCGAGGGTGAGCACACGTTCGATGCGGTGGTGACCGACATCCAGATGAAGGGCCTCGATGGCATCGCGCTGTGCGAGCGCATCGCCGAGACCAACCCCGAGCTCCCGGTGATCGTGGTGACCGGCTTCGGGAGCCTGGAGGTGGCGATCCGCGCCATCCGCGCGGGCGCCTACGACTTCATCACCAAGCCCTTCGAGGTCGACGCGCTGCACATGGGGCTGGTGCGCGCGATCCAGCACAAGGCGCTGCGCGAGGAGGTGCGGCGACTGCGCGCCGAAGTGCACACCGCCTCGCCCTCCGACGACATCGTCGGACGCTCGCCCGCCATGCAGCGGGTCTACGATCTCATCGCGCGCGTGGCCGACGCCGAGGTGTCGGTGCTCGTCACCGGCGAGACGGGCGCGGGCAAGGAGCTCGTCGCGCGCGCGCTGCATCGCCAGTCGCGGCGCGTCGCGCGCCCCTTCGTCGCGCTCAACTGCTCCGCGGTCCCCGAGTCCCTGCTCGAGAGTGAGCTCTTCGGTCACATGCGCGGCGCGTTCACCGACGCGCGCGGTCCCCGCCAGGCTCTGTTCCCGCAG
>CAYZQM010000350.1:0-1945 GCA_964480175.1 uncultured Sandaracinaceae bacterium | reverse complement strand
CACGCTCTTCCTCGACGAGATCGGCGATCTGCCGCTCGCGCTGCAGCCCAAGCTGCTGCGCGCGCTGCAGGAGCGGGTGATCCGCCCGGTGGGCGCGGACGCGGAGGTGCCCATCGACGTGCGGGTGGTCGCGGCCACGCACCGGGATCTGGAGCAGATGGTGGAAGAGCGCACCTTCCGCGAGGACCTCTACTACCGGCTCAACGTCGTGAGCATCGACGTGCCGCCGCTGCGTGCTCGCGGCAACGACGTCCTCGCCCTCGCGCAGCACTACCTCGCGCTCGCGACCAAGCGCTCCAACAAGGAGGTGCACGGCATCCGTCCCGAGGCGGCGGAGCGCCTGCTCTCCTATCCCTGGCCCGGCAACGTCCGCGAGCTGGTGAACTGCGTCGAGCGCGCCGTCGCGCTCACGCGCCACGACGAGCTGACGATCGACGACCTGCCGCCGAAGGTCCGCGATCACCAGCGCCGCACCGTCGTCGTCGTGCCCGATCAGCCGGACGAGCTGGTGCACATGGATGAGATCGAGCGGCGCTACCTCGAGAAGGTCATGGAGGCGGTGCGGGGCAACAAGACGCAGGCCGCGCACGTGCTCGGATGGGATCGCAAGCGCCTCTACCGCAAGCTCGAGAAGTACGGGTTCCTACCCGAGGGGCGGCACAGCGACCCGCCGTGAGCGGAGCCGTCTCGGCTGCCGCAGGTCAGCTGCCGACGAGCTCGGCGATGCCCGCCTCGATCACGCTCTGCTCGCTCGGCGCGAAGCCCTCGCGCTCCCACGTGATGCGCCCTTCGCGGCTCACCCAGATGCTGAAGGGCGCAGCCCTTCGCGGGTTGAGCTGCGAGGTCACCCGGGTGTCGAGATCGGTGACGACGTCGAACGTGACCCCGAGGCGGCGCGCCGCGGGACCGACCCGCGAGATCGTGCTCGCTCCGTCCATGCTGATGCCGACGATCTCGAGGCCCCGATCGTGGTAGCGGCTGTAGAGGCCTTGGTAGAACGGCATCTCGGTGCGGCAGGGGACGCACCACGTCGCCCAGAAGAGGATCACCACCGGGTGATGCGCGCTGAGGTGCGAGCCCATGCGGAACGTGCCGCTCGAGGGCCCACCCGTCGCCGCCGGGAGCGTGAACGAAGGCGGCGTCCCGCCGACCCGCGCGAGGGCGGAGCCAGGAGCGAGGAGCGCGGCGAGCGTCTCGCTCGGGGCCCAGCCCGGCTCTGCGGCATGGGTGCCCGATCTGCCGGGGGCCTCGATCAGCGCCGCGCCGATCAGCGCAGAGGCAGCGAGGAAGGTCGCGATCGAGGCGGGCACGAGGGCAGAGCGGTGCATGGCGGGCTCCTACGACGGATCGGCCCTCGAGGCTATTCGAGCGGGTGGCCCCCTCCCGTCTGAGGGGGCTGCTCGAGTCTGAGGAGAGCGGGCACGGGCGCGGGCGCGGGCACGGGCGCGGGGCTCGCGGAGATCCGCTGGCGACCAGGCCGTCGCACGCGGCGCGCGAGAGCGGTCGCGGTCGCCGAGACGGTCGCGGTAGCGTCGGCCCTCGAGGCTATTCGAGCGGGTGGCCCCCTCCAGTCTGAGGAGAGCGGGCTCCTCGACTCTGAGGAGAGCGGGCACGGGCGCGGGCGCGGGCGCGGGCGCGGGCGCTCGCGGAGATCCGCTGGCGACCAGGCTGTCGCACGCGGCGCGCGAGAGCGGGCGCGGTCGCTGAAACGGTCGCGGTCGCGGGAACGGGCGCGGTCGCTGAAACGGTCGCGGTCGCGGAAACGGACGCGGTCGCGGAAACGGACACGGGCGCGGACGCGGAAACGGTCGCGGACGCGGAAACGGACACGGTCGCGGAAGCGGATGCGGCCGCGGCAGCGGATGCGGCAACGGCGATGTGGCCCGCGACGCGTTCGCCGCGGGCCGCACCAGTCTCGCTACCGCATCAGCTTGAACAGCGTCCG
>CAYZQM010000349.1:549-3214 GCA_964480175.1 uncultured Sandaracinaceae bacterium | reverse complement strand
GTCCTGTCCGCGAGGCTGCTTCTCGGTGCAGAGACGCTCCCAAGCCGACCGACCGCGCTCGTATTGCCCCGAGGGCCCGAGCCCGTTTGATTCCGAGTGGAATCGAACCGCTCGTGCTCTAGGATCCGGGCCCGTGGTCCGCCTTCCGACCTCCGCATGACGACGAAGTCCCGATCCAACGCGCCCGACGTCACGGTGCTCCTGGTCGCCGAGGGCGAGCCGTTCGCGGAGGCGCTGGCGACGCAGCTCGAGGCGCTCTCGGTGCAGGTCGAGCTGCTCACGTCGGCCGACAACATCACCGACGCGTTCATCGTGCCGCCCCAGCTCGTCGCGCTCGCGGCGGCCGCGGCGCCTGATGGAGGCGCGTCCGTGCTCGCGCAGCTCGCCAAGCGCGCAGCGACGTCGGGCGTGGCGGTCGCGGTCATCGGCGAGGCGGCGAGCGGCGCGAGCACGATCGATCCGAGCGCGAGCCCCGAGGACATGGCGGCGCAGATCGCCAAGCTCGCGTCGGAGCGCCGGGGCTCGCGCGCGCGCATCCCGCTCCCTTCGCCGGGCGTCGAGCGCTCGGTGGTCGAGCGCTCGGTGATCGAGCGGCCCCGCCTGCCTCCGACCCCGCGCGCCCCGCTGCCCCGAGCGCCGGTCGCACCATCGAGCGAGGCCAAGTCGAGCGAGAGGTCGAGCGACGCCAGCTCGAGCGAGGCCAAGCCACCGCTACCGCTCGCCAAGCCGATGCCGAGGCCCGGCGGCGCGAAGCCCTTCGCCAAGACGCTGCAGCTCACTGCGGTGCGCCCACCCGCGAGCGCCGCGGCGAGCGCGTTCGCATCGCGGCCCCCTGCTCCGGTCGCGAGCGCGCCCGCCAAGCCACCTGCGCCGCCTGCGCCGCTCCGCCCTGCGATCGCGACGCCGAGCACTCCGTCGTCGAGCGCAGTGTCGTCGAGCGCAGTGTCGTCGAGCGCGGTGTCGTCGAGCGCGGTGTCGTCGAGCGCGGGCGGTGCGAGCCCCAGCGCGCCGAGCGCGACGTCGCCGATCCCACCGAGCCCGATGACACCGAGCACGGCTGCGACGCCGTTGCCGCTGTCGTCGACACCGCAGCCGACACAGCGCACGAGTGCCGATCCGCCCGTCGCGCCGATCGCTGCTGCGCCGCTGGCCGCGCCTCCGCCCGCGCCCGGGCGCGCGCGCATGCGTCACGCGACGTTGGTCGGGCTCCCGTCGCCGGTCGCCGTCATCGCGCGCGATGCGCAGCCGGTCGTCGTCGCGCGCGACGCGCAACCGACGGCCGCGTCGCAGCCGAGCGAAGAGCCCAAGCCCGACGTCGCGACGACGCTCGTCGGTCACCCCGCGCCCGCGCTGGACGACGTGGCGCCCGATGTGCCGACGCCGACGGACGTCGCGCTCCCCGCGGAGCCCGACGACGCGCCGGCGACGGTGCGCCCGCCTGCGCCGCCAGACGACGCGCTCGAGGCCACCGACATGGGCATCGAGCTGCCCGAGCATCCCAGCGAGCCGCCGATCGCAGGTGAGGCGACGGACGCTGGGATCCCGCTGCCCGACGATCTCTCTACGCCTCCTGTCGAGACCAGCGACTTCGCGATCGCGTTCGATCACCAGCCGGTGGTGCACACCCCGACGGGCGACGTGCCCGCGCCGACCGATCTGCCGGGCGAGCCCACGCCGATCCTGAAGATGGCCCCGTACACGCCGTCGGCGCCGAGCCACGAGCACCCCGCCGCGCCGCCTCCGCCCGCTCGCTCGCGATGGCCGCTGGCGCTCGCCGCGGTGGTGCTGCTGGGCGGTGGCGTCGCGGGCGGCGCGTGGTTCTGGAGCCAACGACCCACCGAGCCGATCGTCACGAGCGTGGCGCCGAGCGTCGTGCTGACCGCGACGCCGACTCCACCCGAGGTAGGCGCCGCTGCGCCCGCGGTACCGACCGAGCCCACGCCGACGGCCGTCGAGGTCGCACCGATCGAGGCCGCACCCACGGACGTCGCAACGGAAGCCGCGCCGACCGAAGCCGCACCTGCAGAGGGCGCCCCGACCGAGGCCACTCCGACCGAGGCCACACCGACTGAAGCCGCGAGCCCCCCGCCTGCTCCGGTGGGCGGGGTGCGTCTGCCCATCGGCGCGGGCGATCCGATCGAGGGCACCGACGCCGAGTTCGATCTCGCGCGCCTCGGGATCACCCCCATCGTCGATCCCGGAGGTCGTCGGACCACCCGACGCCGCATCGATCGCCTGCTCGCGCAGGCGTACCGCGCGCGCTCGCGGAGCCGCCTGGACGACTCGGAGGAGGCCTATCGCGAGGTGCTCGCGCTGGACCCCGTCAACGCGCGCGCGCTGGTCGGTCTCTCGCTCGTGAATGCCGACCGGGACGACCACGCGACCGCCGCCCTCTTCGCGCGCCGCTTGGTGCGCCTGCACCCGACCGCTCCTGCGAACCTCGTCCTCCTCGGCGATCGGTACGCCGCGGGCGGGGACGTCGCCGCCGCGCGCCGCTGCTACGAGCGCGCGCTGAGCATCGATCGGCGACACCGAGGAGCCCGCGCAGCGCTCGCCGGGCTGCACGCGGACTGAGCCGCGGGCGACGGCCCTCGCGCTTCCCATCTCGTCTCGCGCGATTCGCGGGATGCGGGATGCGGGGTGCTGGATGCGGGATGCGGGGTGC
>CAYZQM010000349.1:0-449 GCA_964480175.1 uncultured Sandaracinaceae bacterium | reverse complement strand
GTGATGCGTGATGCGTGATGCGTGATGCGTGATGCGTGATGCGTGATGCGTGATGCGTGATGTGTGATGCGGGATGCGGGATGCGGGATGCGGGATGCGGGATGCGGGATGCGGGATGCGTGATGTGTGATGCGGGATGCGTTCGCGGGTGACTCGACGGTAGTAGGGATGTAGGGGCGCGATTCATCGTCGCCCTCTCCGTGGCCGAGATGCGGGACGGTTGCCGGCGATCGGGTGGCGCTCTTCGGACCGCTGGCGCCCGTGCGTCTCCTCCTGCACTCAGGGGGCTCGCTCGGGATCCACCAGCGTGCCGGCGGGCGGGCCGTCCGTAAAGGTCGGCCTTCGGCCGCCCGTACTCGTTCTCCTCCCCATGCTCGACACTGCGTGTCTGCGCGTGGGTCCGGGGAACTCCGTGCGGGTCGCTTCGCGAACCTTGACGGACGGCCCGC
>CAYZQM010000348.1:0-3275 GCA_964480175.1 uncultured Sandaracinaceae bacterium | reverse complement strand
AGGTGATCGACGATCTGCCCGACGGTGCGGAGCTGACCGAGCGCGTTGGGATCGAGGTCGGGCAGGCCGGGGGCCTGCTCGCGCACGGCGGAGAGGATCTCGACGCGCTTGATCGAGTCGATGCCGAGGTCGGCTTCGAGCTCCATCTCGAGGCCGATCATCTCGGCGGGGTAGCCGGTCTTCTGCGCGACGACGCCGAGCATCACCGCCATCAGATCGACCGAGGCCGACGCGGCCGGTGCAGCGGCGGTCTGCGGGGCGGGCGCGGCGGCGGTCTGCGAGGCGGGCAAGTGGGCGTTGAGGTGATCGACGATCTGTCCGACGGTGCGGAGCTGACCGAGCGCGTTGGGATCGAGGTCGGGCAGGCCCGGCGCGCGCTCACGGACGGCGGAGAGGATCTCGACGCGCTTGATCGAGTCGATGCCGAGGTCGGCCTCGAGCTCCATCTCGAGCCCGATCATCTCGGCGGGATAGCCGGTCTTGTTCGCGACCACCTCGAGCATGGTCTTCATCAGATCGACGGAGGGGGCGGCGACGGGAGCCGCGGCGACGGGCGCGGGCGCGGCGACCGGAGCGGGCACGGGGCGCGCGGGCGCGGCGACCGGAGCGGGCACGGGGCGCGCGACCACGGGCGCAGCGGGCGCGGGCGCGGGGAGTGCTGCGTAGGTCGGCGCCGCGATCGGCGCGACTTGGGTCTGCACCAGCTGCGGGGTGACGCTGCTCGTCACGGAGGGGCCGCCCGCGAGGCGGGCGAGCGCGTCGAAGCTGGCCTCGGCCGAGCGGAGGAAGGCCGCGTGCGCGTCGGCCATCGAGCGGTTGAAGCTCGCGTGGGCCTCTGCGGTCTGGCGCTGGGCGTCGGAGAACGCGCTGACCCAACCATGGGGAACGGACGGAGCGGAGACGGGCTTGTTGGACGACATCGAGGTCACCGAGGCAGAGGACGTGGAAGACAGCGGCGCGGTGGTGCGCGCGGGGAGGGTGATGGAGGTGCGGGGCGCGCCGTGGGTCGGCATCGCCGCGGGTGCGCTCGCGGGCTTGGCGCTCGCGACGGGTGCGCTCGCGACGGGCGCGACCGCGGCGGGCTTGGCCACTTCGGGCGCGCGCTCGGGGTTGGGACCGGGGAGCGCCTTCTGGCCGCCCTTGGGCGGGTAGGGCTTGTCGTAGTTGGAGCCGTTGAGCTTCAAGACCAGCTTCGGCTTCACGATCGAGCGGGGATCGACGGTGGTCTCGAAGGCCTCCCAGCGCTTGGCGAGCTGGAGCGGCAGACCCGCGACCGCGAGGCGCGCCAAGCCCAGCTGCAGCGCGGTCTCGCCGTGGCCGCCCTTCTTGTCGAGCGCGATGGCCCGGTGCGGCTTGCCCTTGAGGATCTTGCCGACGAGGCCGGTGAGCACCGCGCTCGGGCCGACCTCGACGAACGTGCGGACGCCCGCGGCGTACATCGCCTCGATGGTCTCCACGAAGCGAACGGGCGCGCCGAGCTGCTCGGCGAGGAGCTGCTTCACCGCGGTGGGGTCGCTCGGGTACGCGGCGGCCGTCGCGTTCGCGTAGACCGCGACGTTCGGCGCGCTGACGTGCATGCCCTCGAGCCCTTCGGCGAAGGGACCGATCGCCGAGCGCACGATGTCGCTGTGGAACGCGGTCGCGACGTCGAGCTTCTTGCAGGTGACCTTGCTCTCCTTCAGGCGCTTGGCGGCGTCGTCGATCGCGGCCTTGGGCCCCGAGAGCACCGCCTGATCGGGCGCGTTGTCGTTGGCCACCACGATGGGCAGGCCCCACGCGGCGATGCGCGAGCGGACCTGCTCGGCGCTCTCGATCACCGCGAGCATCGCGCCCTCGGTCTTGCTCGCCGCGTCCGCCATCCGCTCGCCGCGCAGGCGCGCGATGCGGAGCATGTCGTCGGCCGAGATCGCGCCCGCAGCGTGCAGCGCCATCACCTCGCCGAAGCTGTGACCCGCGACCGCCGACGGCAGCAGGCCGAGCTCGGTGAGGCTCTGAAAGAGCGAGAGCGACGCCGCGCCGATCGCGGGCTGGGCCCACTCGGTCTTGGTGAGCTCGGCCTTCTGCGCCTCGCGCTCCGCGTCCTCGAACACCGGCTTGGGGAAGACGATCTGATCGAGGCGGGTGCCGCCCATCGACAGGTTCGAGGCGCGATCCCAAGCGGCGCGACCGATGTCGCTGCCCATCGCGATGTCCTTGCCCATCCCGATGTACTGGCTGCCCTGGCCCGGGAAGAGGAACGCGACCTGACCTTCGTGCGCGCCCTCTTCGACGAAGATGCCGTTCGGGAGCGCGTGCGTGCCGCCCTTGTCGCTCAAGTCCGCGGCCGCGCGGAGCTTGGCGACGAGATCGGCCTCGCTCTCGGCGACGATCGCGGCGCGCGCGCCCGTCTTGGCGGTGAAGGCCTCTTGGGTGCTGCGCGCGAGGAACGCGAGCATGCCCGGTCGATCTTCGGCGATGCACTCGTCGACGTCCTTGGCGAGCTCGCGCAGGCGCGCGCTGAGCGCTCTGTGATCGTTCTCGACGACGACGACGAGCTCGGTCGGGGCGCTGCGCTGACGGGGGGCGCGTTCCCCTATCCCCGTGTACTCCTCGAGCACCACGTGGAAGTTCGTGCCGCCGAAGCCGAACGACGAGACGCCGGCGCGGCGCGGGTGGTTCTCGGGGCGGATCCAGGGGCGCGCTTCGGTGTTCAGGTAGAACGCGCTCTTGTCGATCTCCATCTTGGGGTTCGGCTTGCGGACCTTGATGGTGGGCGGGAGCACCTTGTGGTGCAGCGCGAGGACCGCCTTCACCAGGCTGGCGGCGCCAGCGGCGCTCTTGGTGTGGCCGATCTGCGACTTCACCGAGCCGAGCGCGCACCAGTTGCGATCCTGCCGACCGCTCTCGTCGAAGACCATCTTGAGGCCGTCGAACTCCGCGGCGTCGCCCGCCTTGGTGCCCGTGCCGTGCGCCTCGATGAGCTCGACGGTGTCGGGGCCGAAGCCGGCGGCGGAGTAGGCGCGGCGCACGGCCTTCGCCTGGCCCTTGCTGAGGGGCGCATAGACGCTGAGCGCCTTGCCATCGCTGCCGCTGCCCACGCCCTGGATGACGGCGTAGATGTGATCGCCCGCGGCCTCGGCGTCCTTGAGGCGCTTGAGCGCGACCATGCCCAGGCCCTCGCCGAGCATCGTGCCGTCGGCGTCGTCGCTGAAGGGACGGCAGTCGCCGGTCATGGACAGCGCCGGCGTCTTGCTGAAGCACATGTACATGAAGATGTCGTTCATCGTGTCGCAGCC
>CAYZQM010000347.1:0-3463 GCA_964480175.1 uncultured Sandaracinaceae bacterium | reverse complement strand
GACGACGTCGCGTCGTTCCTCGATCCGCTGGGCAACGCGGCGCACACCGCGCTCTCGTTCGATCTCGTCGGCGAGGACGTGCTCATCACCGGCGCGGGCCCCATCGGATGCATGGCGGTCGCCATCGCCAAGCACGTCGGCGCGCGGCACGTCGTGATCACCGACGTGAACGAGTACCGGCTCGGGCTCGCCAGGAAGATGGGCGCCACGCGCGCGGTGAGCCCGAAGACGACGTCGCTGCGCGAGGTGATGAAGGACCTCGGCATGAGCGAGGGCTTCGACGTGGGCCTCGAGATGAGCGGCAACGGCAGCGCGTTCCGCGACATGCTCGACGTGATGAACCACGGCGGACACGTCGCCATCCTCGGCATCCCGCCCGAAGGCGTCGCCATCGACTGGAACCAGGTGATCTTCAAGGGCCTGATCCTCAAGGGCATCTACGGTCGGGAGATGTTCGAGACCTGGTACAAGATGATCTCGATGCTCGAGAGCGGTCTCGACGTGACCCCCGTGCTCACCAACCACTTCAAGGTGGACGCCTACCAGGAGGCCTTCGAGACGATGCGCAGCGGCCAGAGCGGCAAGGTCATCCTGGACTGGCGCTGACCTCTTCTCGTCTTCCGCCTCGTGGGTGCCGAGATCGAGAGATCGAGAAAGTTGAATCCGTGGATGCCCCCCTCCGCCCGGTCCTCGGCCTTCGGCCTGCGGGCGGGCTGTCCCCCCAAATCGTCGCCTTCGGCTCCTCAGGGGGGACACCTCGCGGTGGTCGGGCGCGCTCATCACGCGCGCTCGCTCTCAGACGAGCCGATGATCCGCGTCGTCGGCGGACACCTCAGGCGCCGATCAGGCCGGCGAGCTCGCGTAGACCACGGGACAGCGCGGGCTTCAGCAACAGACCCGTGCTGCGCACCAGGCCGGGGACGCTCGAGCCCATCAGGATGCGCCACGTCAGCTCGGTGCGATCCCCGTTCGGCTCGAGCAACATCTCGCCGCGGTGGAAGTTCACCGGCAGCCCTCGGACGATGCGGTAGACGAGCCGTCGGGGCGCGTCGGCGTAGACCACCTCTTCGTCGATCCGCAGCGCCCCGATCTTCATGCGGCGCACCGCGCCGACGCCGCTCGCGTCGCCGTTCGCCACGAGGCGCACCTCGGCGCCGGCCCACTTGGTCATCCCCTCGTGATCCGTGATCGCGCTCCACACCCGCTCGGGGCTCGCGGCGAAGCTCTGACGGAGCGTGATCTCGCGGAGGCTCACGACCAGCTGACCTTGGTGATCGCGTAGGTGCGCTCGCCGCCCGGGACGTTGACGGTGACCTCGTCGCCCTCGGCGCGGTTGATCAGCGCGCGCGCCAGCGGCGACTCCACCGAGATGTTGCCCTTGGCCATCTGCGCCTCGACGGGGCCGACCAGCAGGTACTCGACGGTCTTGCCGGTGTCGACGTCCTCGAGCGAGACCCGCGCGCCGAACTTCACCTTGTCGCCGCCGAGCTGGCTGGGATCGATCACGTCCGCGCGCGCGAGCTGGTCCTCGATGTTGCGGATCTTCGCCTCCATCATCCCCTGCTTCTCGCGCTGGGCGTGGTACTCGGCGTTCTCCTTGAGATCACCCTCGGCGGCGGCGGTGCCGATGGCCTGCGAGACCTTGGGCCGCTCGGCCTTCAGCGCAGCGAGCTCGGCGTGCAGGGCGGCGTGCCCCGCGGGCGTCATGGGAACCTTGTCCATCCGGCCTTTCTAACCTCCGCGCCCGATCGGTACAAGAACGGGTCCCGCCCCCGTCAGGGACGCGCCAGCGCCCGCTCGTGGAAGAAGAGGAGCTCGATCGAGCCGGGCCCACGGTTGAACGAGTAGTCGTGCGGACCAGGCAGCACGAGCAGCTCGTGCGGCGTACTCGTCCACGCCTCGGAGAGCTCCCGCGTCGCGGTGAGGAACGGATCCGCCTCCGACGACAGCAAGCGCAGCGCGGGCGCGCGCTCCGCGTCGAGCAGCGCGGCGATCTCGGGCACGTGACCTCGGATGGCGGGCTGGATCGCGCCGACGCTGGCGAACGCATCGCGGTGGGTGAGGCCCACCTCCAACGCCATGCGACCGCCGAGCGAGACTCCGTCGATGCCTGCGACGCTCGACGACGCGACCTCGACGCGCTCGCGCACCGCAGCCAAGAGCGCCCCCGCGATCCAGTCGCCGTAGGCGACGATCGACGGCGCGTGAACCGGCTCGGGCAGCAGGTTCGGCGTGTACGGCGCGACCACGACCATGCCTGCGAACGCACGCGATCGGAGCGCGCGGTTGCGGCGACGCAGATGCGCCTCGCCCACCATCTCGCCGTAGTCGCTGCTCCGGAGACGCCCGCGCAGCAGCGCCGCGAACGCATCCCCGAGCGCGTAGTCGCGGGGCCAGCCGAGGTGACCGCGCCCCCTTCCCCGCCGCGCTTCGCCCGCACCGTGCAGCGCGACGAGCACGGGCAGCGGACCGCGCGCGTCCCGCGGCCAGCCCACCCAGACGATCTCCTCGCTGCCATCGGGCCCCGGCAGGCGCAGCTCGAGGCTCGACAGCCCATCGTCCTGCGCGCGCGTCCCGCGCAGCGGCGAGAACGACGCCAGGAGCGCGCAGAGGAAGGCGCACAGCAACGCTCCCCAGCGCGGGAGCGCGCCCATCATCCCGCCGTCACGCCACCCGGACTCGACTCCTTCGAGACGGTCTGGTGGTACTCCTGGAGCGAGCACACGGTGAGCGCCGCGCGCTGCCGGGCCGCGAGCGCGTCCGTCGCGGCCGCCGCCGCAGCGATGGTGGTGAAGTACGGCACGCCCGAGAGCAGCGTCTGCCGGCGGAGCGAGTAGCTGTCGCGGATCGCCTGCGCGCCCTCGGTGGTGTTGATCACGATGGCGACGTCCCCGTCGCGCAGCCGATCGACCACGTGCGGCCGCCCTTCCCGCACCTTGTTCACTCGCTCACACGCGACGCCATAGCGCGCGAGCGCGTCGGCCGTGCCCTGCGTCGCGAGGATGCTGAAGCCCAGCTCGATCAGGCGGTGCGCGATCTCGGACGCCGCGGGCTTGTCGTCGTCGCGCACGCTCAAGAACACGCGCCCGCTCTGCGGCAGCTTCGTGCCCGCCGCGAGTTCGGCCTTGAGGAAGGCCTGGGCGAAGCTCTGCGAGATGCCCATCACCTCACCCGTCGAGCGCATCTCGGGGCCGAGGATGGTGTCGACGCCGGGGAACTTGGTGAAGGGGAACACCGACTCCTTCACCGCGACGTGGCTTGAGACCACCTCCTTGGTGAAGCCGAGCTCGCTCAGCGTCTTGCCCGCCATCACCTTCGCGCCGAGCTTGGCGATCGGAACACCGATGGCCTTGCTGATGAACGGTACCGTGCGCGAGGCCCGCGGGTTCACCTCGAGCACGTAGACCGCGCTGCCGCGCACCGCGAACTGCACGTTCATCAGCCCGACCACGCCGAGCTCGAG
>CAYZQM010000346.1:0-3614 GCA_964480175.1 uncultured Sandaracinaceae bacterium | reverse complement strand
GTCACCTTCGACCCAGCGAAGATCGTCTTCGATGGCGTAGCGGAGGCGCAGAAGGAGGGGATAGGAAGGACGCCCCGAGCAGGGCGTCTCGAGCGCACGATAGCGCCCGTCCCACGCTTCGAGCCAGTCGGCGCGGTCCATTCTCGGCGGATCGGACATCGAGGCCACCGAGTCCGAGGCCCCGGTCAGCAGCTCGGCGTGCAGGGTTCGCAGGCGTTCTCCGCACGTTTCAGGGGCGATCGCGGCCGCCGCGGAGGCCGCCTCCCCGGGCCAGAAGACCTGGGGAAGGACCGAGATCAACGCCGAGATGCAGACCCAGAGGGTGAAGACCCAGTAGAGCGCGATCGCCAGGTTGCGGCCCATGCGGGCAGCGCCGGTGGGCTTGGGCTCGGGGGAGTCGGGCAAGCGCGGTGGGTTACCCCCGTCAGTGGTGCGGCGCTACCGCTCTCGCCCCCGCACGGCGACGCTGCGGGTATGCTCGCGCGCGTTGGAAACGCCGAACGAAGCGAAGGCCGAAGCGCTGGTGGGCTCGGTGCTCGATGGGCGCTACCGCGTGGTCCGCAAGATCGCCGAGGGCGGGATGGGCGCGGTCTACGAGGCCGAGCAGATGGCGCTGGGCCGCCGCGTCGCGATCAAGACGCTGCATGCGCACCTCGCGAACGACGAGGAGATGGTCAGCCGCTTCCGGCGCGAGGCGATGGCGACCACCAAGATCGGGCACCCCAACATCGTCGAGGTCGTCGATCTCGGCGAGCTGCCCGGGGGCTTTCTGTACCTGGTGCTCGAGTTCCTCGAGGGGCGCGATCTCTCTCGCTTGCTCAAGGCCGAGGGGCCGCTCTCGATCGGCAGGGCCTGCCGCATCCTCTTGCAGGTCTGCGAGGGCATGGCGGCCGCGCACCTGCACGGCATCGTGCACCGCGACCTGAAGCCCGAGAACGTGTTCTTGGTGGAGGGGTCGCAGCCCGCGACCGCGATGGATCGGGTGAAGGTCGTCGACTTCGGGGTCAGCAAGATCCGCGAGGCCGGGGTCGACTCCAAGACCCGCACCGGGACTGCGCTGGGCACGCCGTACTACATGGCGCCCGAGCAGGCGCAGGGGCTCAAGACCGTCGATCAGCGCGCGGACATCTACGCGATCGGCGTGATGCTCTACCGCATGCTGACGGGGCACTACCCGTTCGACGACGAGTCGTATCCGATGCTGGTCCTCAAGATCTGCACCGAGCCGCCGCCGCCCGCCTCGACGTGGCGCGCCGATCTCCCCGAGGGGCTCGCGGACCTGATCGATCGAACGCTCAGCAAGGATCCCGCGCAGCGGCCCGCCGACTGCGCCGCGCTCGGCAACGAGCTGCGCCGCTACACCACGCTCGACGCGGCGCCGGCGATGACCGGCGCACCCGCGCCCGTCGCCAGCAAGCCGCGGCTCTTGAGCACCGACCGGCACGACCCCGCCCTCAGTCCGACGGTGCTCGGCCCGAGCGCACGACGGATGGCGCCGGAGCCCGTCGACGATCCCGAGGCAGACGCAGCGGAGGAGCGCTTGAAGCCGAAGTCGAACAGCGTCTTGCCGTGGGTCGTCGGGCTCATGGCGCTGCTCACCGTGGGCGTCGTGATCTACGCGGTCGCGGGGCCGGACGAGTCCGTGCACGACCCCGAGGACGACATCGAGGTCGTGCCGCTGCCCGAGCCGGCGGCGCCGCTCTTGCGGCCTTTCGGGCGAGGCGACGGATCGGGCGGATGGGGCTGGCGCAACCCGGTGCCCCGCGGGATGCCGACGTGGTTCGCCGTGAGCGTCGGCGGTCCCGGGATGATCGCGCTCGCGGGCGAGCACGGCGTCGCTGCGCGCTACGTGAACGACACCAGCCTCGTGGTGTGGCGCACCGGCGTGAGCGAGCCGCTCTATGGCATCGCCTGGACCGGCGGCGATCAAGCGCTCGCGGTCGGTGCGAACGGCACGCTGGTGCGGCTCACGGCGACGGGCCCGGTCGCGCTCGACGCGGGCAGCACCAACACATTGCGCGCGGTGACCCCGGTCAGCGCCACCGAGGCGCTGGTCGTCGGGGACGGCGGCCTCGTGCTCCGGGTGATCGGGGATCGCATCGTGACGCTCGACGTCGGGACGAGCACCGGGTTCACCGCCGCGCACGTGCGGCGCAGCGAGGTCTTCGTCGTGGGCGGCGGTGGCGAGGTCCTGCGCTTCACCGATCTGCGGAGCGGCCGCTTCGTGCGGGAGAACACCGCGACCGCGAACCTGCGCGCCATCGGCGGCTGCGAGCGAGGCGAGCTCTACGCGGCGGGCGAGCGCGGCTTCTTGGCGCGGCGCCGGGGCGGCACCTGGCAGACGCTGCGCGTCGTCGGCGAGACCCGCGCGACGCTCACCTCGATCGGCTGTGATCGGGGACGCGCGGTGCTGACCGCGAGCGACGGCGCGGTGTACCTCGCGTCGGGCGATCGCACGGTCCGCCTCGAGACGGGCTTCGAACAGCCGCTGAACGCAGCGTCGGGCGCCGACGACGCCGTGACCTGGATCGCGGGCGCGGGCGGGCACCTCACGACGCTCGACGTCGATCACGTCACCACGCGCGTCGCGGGCCCGGTCGGATCGCTGCGCGACGTCGCGGCGATCGGAGGCGCGCTGGTCGCGGTCGGTGAGTGGGGACGCATCGTGCGCGAGACCCGCGACGCGTTCGTGCAAGGCGAGTCGCCGACGGACGCGGGCCTCGCGGCGCTCGCGGCGCTCAACGAGCGCGAGCTGATCGCGGTGGGCGACGCGGGCGCGCTGGTGCGCATCGACTACCAGCAGGCCGAGCTCTTGCCGTTTCCCGATACCGCCAGCTCGCTGCGCGACGTGCTCGCCGACCAAGGACAGGTGCTGATCGTCGGCAGCGGCGGCACCATCGCGTACGGCCCGCTCGAGTCGCTGCGCTTGCGCTCGATGCCCGACGGTGAGGGCGTCGATCTCTGGTCGCTCGCGGGGACGGCGGGCGACGCCATCGTGGTGGGCGAGCGCGGCTTGGTCGCGCCGATCGTGGGCGGACGGCTTGGCGAGCGCATCGACTGCGGGATCGGCGACGTGGTGCTGCGCAGCGTGCACCGGGACGGCGGGGTCGCGTACGCGGTGGGCGACGCGGGCCTGATCGTCCGCATCGAAGGCAGCGCGTGCACCCTCGAGCGGAGCGCGCGCGAGGGCGCGCCGAACCTGAACGCAGTGGGCCCGAGCCCCGACGGTTCGATCCTCGCGGTGGGAGACGACGGCGTCGCCGTCACGCGCGCGTCCGACGGCACGTGGTCCTCCGTCGAGCTGGGCACCAGCTACGAGCACCTCCGCGGCCTCCGCGCCGGCTCGCGCAGCGTGCTGGTCGTCGGCACCGGCGGGACGATCCTCGAGCACATCCGGATCGACGGCCGCTGATCGAGGGCGAACGCTCGAGGGGTGCAAGATCGGCGGCGCTGGCTGACGCGGCTGCCGTCGATCGGGTCGCTCGCGTCCCGTTCGATGCGCGAGTCGATCGAGAGTTGCCGCTGAGGAACTCAGGAATGGAGGAAGGAGAGAATCAGACTTCTCGTTCCTGCCTTCCTGCCTTCCTTAGATGCACTTCTCCTTCTCGATGCAC
>CAYZQM010000345.1:0-3693 GCA_964480175.1 uncultured Sandaracinaceae bacterium | reverse complement strand
ATCTCCTTGTTGGGGCGGTGGCCGCAGCGCTTGGCGCCGATCTGATCCTCGATGTGCATCGCGGCCGCGCCGGCCTTGATCACCGAGCGGGTGGTGCGCGCGACGTTGAACGCGCTCGGGCCGAAGCCGGTGTCGACGTCGACCATCAGCGGCAAGGGGCACACGTCGGTGACCCGGCGGATGTCGATGAGCAGATCTTCCAGACCCGTGATGCCCAGATCGGGGATGCCGAGCGTGCCCGCCGCCAAGCCGCCGCCCGACAGGTAGATGGCCTTGAAGCCCGCGCGCTGCGCGAGGAGCGCGTGGTTCGCGTTGATCGTCCCCACCACCTGGAGCGGGCGCTCCTCCTTCAGGGCTGCACGAAATCGCTGACCCGGGCTCTGTTCGCTCATCACGTCTCCTTGCTGTCGAAGATCATCCGCTCGTAGGGCGCAGCGCCCGAGTCGTCGAGCGGGGCGCACTTCGTTGGCGGCGGGCAGTGGGGCTGCCGGCGCGCGAGCGGCGGGGCTTCTTCCCACGATCGCGGGGTCCCGCGCCAGTCCAAGATCGGCGAGCCGATCAGCCCGCCATCGTGCGCGGCGCGCCCGGCACCGACCGCGATCGCACGGTGCGCCGCGTGGTGCCGTGGGTACACTGCCGCTCCCATGAGCCACCAGATCCAAGGTGTCGTCGCGTCGAAAGAGGTGCTCGCGCACGCGGCGGGCTGCGGCTTCCCCGACCCCGTGCGCCCGCTGGACGTCGGCATGGGCTTCGTGCCGGTCACCGAGGCGGCGCTCACCGCGCTGTCTGCGCGCTACGGCGAAGGCGACGCGGACGGTCGCTTCGGGCGCCTCGGGTGGGGCGTGCCCGCGGCGCTCGCGCAGCTGAGTGCGCATGGCGCGCTGGTGTACCTCGAGACCGAGTACGTCGGCGGCGTCGGCGAGCAGTCGGCGACCGTGTACGCCGAGGGCGCGCGGGTGATCGACACCTGCACCATCAACGAGGCCTTGCGACGCATCGGCGTCGTGGCGCGCGCCGAGATGGACGAGTGGGACACCATCGGCCTCGGCGACTACCGCCACATGCCCGACGAGTGAGCGCGGTCAGCGCGCCCGCGATCAGAAGTCCAGATCGCGGACGATGCCGGTTCGCGGCGTCTCTTCGGCGGGTGGCGTCTCCTCGGCCGGCGCGGTGGTCCGCGCGCGGGCCTCGGATGGTGCTCTCGTCCGGTCCGTCGCGGTGTGCTCGCTCTCGACCTCGGCGGGGACGCTCGCCGCGATCTCGGGCGTCGGCTCTGGCTCGGCGGGCGCTTCGACGACCGGCGTCGTGGTCAGGCGAGGTGCTGGCGCGAGCGGGCCGGTGTGCGCCGTGATCGCGGACGGACCGTCGCCGGAACGTGCCGGGGGCATCGAAGCGCGCTCGCTCGTGCCCGACTGGAGCCAGTAGCCCGCGAGACCCAAGGCCAGGAGGAGGAGCAAGGCGCCGACGCCGATCCACATGCGGCTCGCTGCGAGCGCAGGGTCGCGCGGCATCTCGAGCTGAGGCTCGGTGGGACGGTCGGCCCGCAGCCGCCGCTCGCTGTCCCGTCCCACCGCCGTGAGGATGCCGCTGCTCGACAACCGAAGGCGGGCGTACGAGCCGGAGAGATCGCCCGCCACGCCAGCGGCCGCGAGCAGCTGTCTGCGAAAGTCGCGCGCGCTCGCGGGCCGCGCTTCGCGATCGTGGCTCAGCGCCGCCTCCACCACCCGGGCCACGTCGGGCAGGTCGGGGCGAAGCTGCGGCAGCGCGACGTGTCCGCCGCTCATCACCTTGAAGAGCACCGCGCCCGGGTTCTCGTCGTCGTACGGGAGCCGCCCGTTGGTCAACAGCTCGTAGAGGATCACGCCGATCGCCCACACGTCCGCGCGCGCATCGAGATCGGGACGCCCCTCCGCTTGCTCGGGCGAGAGGTATTGCGGGGTGCCGATGATCATTCGGTCGTCGGTGCCGAAGCGGCCGCGGCGCAGCTTCGACTCGGGGTCGACCGAGTACGAGATGCCGAAGTCGAGCAGGCGCGCGTACAGCGTGCCGTCGTCGTGCGGGCTCAGGAAGATGTTCGCCGGCTTGAGATCGCGATGCAGGATCCCCGCGCGGTGGACGGCGTCGAGGCCCAGGAGCACCTGCGCCATGATCTCGATCTGCTCGACCTCACTCAGCGGCGCCTTCCGCAGCATGCGATCGCCGAGCGACTCGCCCTCGAGGTACTCCATCACCATGAAGGGGCGGCCGTCGCTCGCGGTGCCGAAGTCGATGATGTCGACCACGTTCGGATGCCGGATCGCTGCGGCGACCTGCGCCTCGCGGAGGAAGCGCTCCGCGAGACCCGCGCCCGAGCCCTCGACGTGCAGCAGCTTCACAGCGACCGGGCGATGCAGGACGATGTGCGTGCCGCGGTACACCGTGCCCATCCCGCCGGTGCCGATGACCTCATCCAGGCGGTACTTGCCCGCGAGGATGGTCTCTTCCTTGGCTTCGCGCTGCGGCACGGCTCCGGCATGGTACCGTCCGACCGGCCTTTTTGACCATGCGCTTGCTGCCGATCGCCGTCCTGTTCCTCTGTTTCGACTTGGGTGCGCCCCATGCTGCGCACGCCCAAGCCAGCGACGCGACCAGCGCCGCTGCCGCGCGCGCGCTCTTCTCGGAAGGCGTCGCGGCCACCGACGCCAGCGATTGGACGCTCGCGGCAGACCGGTTCCGCGCTGCGCTGGCGCTGCGTCCCTCGTCGGTCATCGCGCTGAACCTCGCGGTCGCGCTGGGGCATCTGGGGCGCGTGGTGGAGGCCACCGAGCTCTTGCGTGGGGTGCTGTTGGACCGCGCGGCGAACGAGTCCGTGCGCGCATCGGCGCAAGAAACACTCACGACCCTCGAGCCGCGGGTGGCGTGGCTCGAGGTGAGACTCCAGGGCGCGACCGACGGGGTCACCGTGCAGGTCGATACGATGACGGTGCCCCAAGTGCTGCTCGACAGCGCGGTCCCGGTCGATCCGGGCGCGCATCGGGTGGCCGCGATGAGAGAAGGCGAGATCGCCGTCAGCGCCGACGTCGAGCTGTCGGAGGGCGAGCGCCGCCCGGTCGTGCTCGACGTGCCGCCTTTGCCACCTCCGCCTCCGCCCGAGCCGATCGACGAGGTCCTCGAGGTCCCCGTGGAGCCGCCGCCACCGGTCGACGACGGGCCGGATCCCTTGCTGATCGGCCTCGGCGTCGGAGGCGGTGTGCTCGTGCTCGGCGGCGTGCTCGGTCTCGTGCTCGGGCTCACGCTCTCGGGTGAGCCGACCCCGTTCATGGGCAACGCAGGGGTCCTGGAGGTGAGGCCGTGAAGCACAAGCTGGCAGGCGCCATCGCGCTGCTCGCGCTCACGCAGGGGGGTTGTCAGCAGCCGCTCTCGGAGTTGATCGTCGTGGTCGACACCGACTACGCGGCGCCCGATGCGCTCGACGCCGTCGACATCACGGTCACCTCGCCGAGCGGCAACGTGGAGACGGTGAACGTCGATCTCGCGACCGTCTCGCTGCCCGTGAGCCTCGGCGTGGTGCACCGCGGCGGGCCGCTCGGCGTCGTCGGTATCGAAGCGACGGGCCGCACGGGCGGGACCGCGCGCGTCCGCAGCGCGATGTTCACGTCGTTCGTGCTGCACGAGCGCCGCGAGGTGCGCCTGTACCTGTCGCGGGCCTGCGAG
>CAYZQM010000344.1:0-3701 GCA_964480175.1 uncultured Sandaracinaceae bacterium | reverse complement strand
GCCCGGACCCCGCGCTCGCGGAGCAGGCGCACGCGATCCCCGACGCGACGTTCTTCCTCTACAAGGGCCGCGCGTTCACGTACCGCGACGCCAACCAGCGGGTCGATCACGTCGTGAAGGGCCTGGTGCACTGCGGGATCCGGAGCGGCAACCGGGTGGGCGTCTTGATGGAGACGCGGCCCTCGTACCTCACGCTGGTCGCGGCGCTGAACCGGCTCGGCGCGGTCGCCGTGCTGCTCAGCCCCGAGAGCACCCGCGTCACGCTCGAGCAGGCGGTCGCGCTCTCGGGGATGCAGTTCCTCATCACCGATCCCGACAACGCCGCCGAGGCGCGCGCCGCGTTCAAGGGACCGGTGCTCTCGCTCGGCGGCTTCGGGCAGAAGCGCGCGCTACCCGAGGGCGTGCTCGACATGGAGGCGATCGATCCCGACACGGTGACGCTCCCCTCGGACTTCGTGCCCGACGACGCGCGCGCGAGCGATCTCGCGATGATCATCTTCACGGCCGGCCGCCGCGAGGTGCCGCGCCCCGCGCGCATCACCAACCGGCGCTGGGCGTTCTCGGCGCTCGGCGCGGCGGCGGGCTGCGCGCTCACGTCGTCGGACACCGTCTACTGCTGTCTCCCGCTGCACCACGCGGCGGGCATGCTGGTCGCGGTGGGCGGCGCGCTGGTCGGCGGATCGCGCCTCGCGCTCGCGCCGCGCTTCGACGTCGCGACCTTCGGCAGCGACGTGCACCGCTACGGGGCGAGCGTGGTGTTCTACGCGGGCGAGATGCTGCGCGAGGTGGTGGACGCGCCGCGCGGACCCTTGGACGGCTCGCTGCCGGTGCGCCTCTTCGCCGGCAGCGGCATGCGCCTGGACGTGTGGCGGCGCCTGCTCGAGCGCTTCCCGCGCGCGAGCGTGCTCGAGTTCTACGCCTCGACCGAGGGCAACGCGGTGCTCGCGAACCCGTCGGGCAAGAAGATCGGCTCGCTCGGTAAGTCGCTGCCCGGCAGCGCGGACCTGGCGCTCTTGTCGTGGGACTTCGAGGCGAACGACGGCGCGGGCGACTTCTTGCGCGACGAGCGAGGTCATCTGATGGTCGCGGGCCGTGGCGAGCCCGGCGTGCTGGTCGCGCAGATCGATCCCTCGCACCCGATGGCGGGCTTCGACGGCTACGCGAGCGCGACCGGCGCCGAGGACGAGCCCGGCGCGCGCATCCTGCGCGGCGTCTTCGACGCGGGCGACGCGTGGTTCGTGACCGGCGATCTGATGCGCGCCGACGAAGGCGGTGACTTCTGGTTCGTCGATCGCCTCGCCGACGTCGTGCGCACCGAGCGTGGCGTGGTCACCACCGTCGAGGTCGAGGACGCGCTCGTCACGTGCGCCGGCGTGGCGCGCGCGATCGCGTACGGGGTCGAGGGCAAGCGCGCGCAGCTGATCGCCGCGCTGGTCCTCTCGGCGCCGCTCGAGCTCGACAAGCTGAGCGCCGAGATCGAGCGCGCGCTTCCCGCGAGCAAGCGGCCCCGCTTCTTGCGCATCGTTCCGTCGATCCCGCTCACGGACGGCTACCGCCCGAGGAAGACCGCGCTGCGCGAGCTGGGCACCGCGGCGCGCGCGGGCGACGTGATCTGCCAGCTGGACGCCAAGGGCGAGCACTACGCCGTGGTGAGCCCTTCGAGCGACGCGCACGCCTGATCGGTCGGCGCTCGGTTCGAGCGCGTCAGATCTCTCCAGGCTGCGCGACCGCGCTGCCGAAGCCGATGGCGATGTGCTGGTTGGTGAACATCGGCATCCGCGCGATCACCGCGCCGTCGCCATCGGAGACGGTCGCTTGGGCCCAGTCGTGGCGCGAGCTCCAGCGCATCGCGCCGTCGCGGTAGCAGGCCGTGCCGCCCTCGCCCGCGAAGAGCAGCGCGCCATCGTGCGCGAGCGCGGTGCGCACGATGAACGTGAGATCGAGGCGCCGCTGGACGGTGCCCGTGTCCGCGTGGACGAAGACGACGGTCTTCCCGAACGCGACCACCCAGTCGTCCTGGTAGCGGACCAGGTGCACCTGGCCCTTGGCCGGTGGGAGCTCGAGCGGGGTGGCGTAGAGCAGCCGGCCATCGTGCGCGTCGAACGCGGTCAGCTGGCGGGCGGTGACGAAGGCGACGGGGTTCGGGACGGAGCCGAGGCGATCCATCGCGCGGTTCTACCACCCGAGCGGCTCGGTCCTCCCGAGGGGCCTAGGAGGTGGCCGGCGGCTGCGCGAGCTTGCGGAAGCGCACCCGATGCACCCGACGGGCGCGGACGTCTTCCACCAGCACGTCCCAGCCACCGAGCGGCAGCACGTCACCGGGCGCGGGCAGGCGCCCGAGCGCGGCGAGGATGTAGCGGCCGACCGTCTCGGCGCCCTCGTGCTCTTCGAAGCGCGCGCCGTCGAGATCGAGATCGTCGAGCGGCACGCCCCCGTGCGCGATGACGCTTCCGTCGTCGCCCGCCTCGAGCTCGAAGCTCGGGGAGCTGCGGAGCTCGTCGCGTACCTCGCCGATGATCTCGCCCACCAGATCGTCCAGCGTCACCAAGCCCTCGGTGCCGCCGTACTCGTCGACCACCAGCGCGATCGGGATCGCGCTGTGCTGCAGCTCGTCGAGCACCTCGCCGACGGTCCGCGACTCGGGGACCACCACGATGTCGCGGCGCAGGCTCTCGATGCTGCTCGCGACGCGATCGCGCTGCACCAAGAGCAGGTCCTTGGCGTAGACGTAGCCGGTGATGTGATCCGGGTCGCCATCGGGGCTGACGGGGAAGCGGCTGAAGCCGTGCTTCTGCACCTTCCGCAAGAGCGCGTCGTAGTCCGCGTTCAGCGCGATGATCTCCATGTCGACCCGCGGCACCATCGCGGCGCGCACCGGGCGATCGGTGGCCTTGAGCACCCGCTCGAGCAGCTCGCGCTTCTTGTGATCCACCTCGCCGAACGAGCGCTGGATCACCAGGCGCAGCTCCTCGAGGGAGAGCGCGCCCTCGGCGTGATCGGGCGCGGGCAGGCCCATCAAGCGCAGCGTGAGGTTCGAAGTGTTGTTGAGGATCCAGAGCGCGGGGTAGGTGGCGATGAAGAACGCGCGCAAGAGCCACGCGCTGCGCTTGGAGACGTCCTCGGGGCGCTGGATGGCGAGCGACTTGGGCACCAGCTCGCCGATCACGATGTGCAGCGCGGAGATGACCGCCAAGCCCAAGCCCACCGCGATGCCCTCGCTGGTCCGATGATCGAGGCCGGCCCACTCGAAGACCGGCGCCAAGAGCTGCTCCATCGCGGGCTCGCCGAGCCAGCCGAGCGCGAGCGACGCGAGGGTGATCCCGAGCTGCGTCGCCGAGAGGTACGCGTCGAGGTGCTTGGTGATCTCGAACGCGCGCTTGGCCGCCTTGTCGCCGTCCTTCGCGAGCGCCTCGAGCGACGTCGGCCGCACCTTCGCGAGCGCGAACTCGGCGGCCACGAAGAACCCGTTGGCCAGCACACAAAGAAACGCAGCGAAGAGCGCGAGCATCGCCGCGTTGTACGAGATGCCCGCCCGACGCGCCCCAGATCCCTACGGATCGGGGATCCACCGCGCGCTCGCGGAGGGCCCCATGAACGAGAGCACGATGCCGGTGACGCCGAGCGCGATGCCAGCGACGCCCACGATGCTGAACAGCCCAAGCCCCAAGGCTTGGTCGACGGACGCGAACATCGCGCGCGGA
>CAYZQM010000343.1:3528-3776 GCA_964480175.1 uncultured Sandaracinaceae bacterium | reverse complement strand
TCGCGTGCGCCTGCTCCGCGAGCGCCTTGCCCACGCCGATGCGGGTGTCGGGGGTGACCTTGCGCAGCTTGGCGAGGCGCGGGACCTGCCAGCGCAGGTTGTCGACCAGCTGGGTCACGTGGCCCGCCACGTCGCCCGCGCGTCGCATCACCGCGTCCACCGCCGTGGTCGCCGCGTCGTAGAAGACGTCGATGTCGATCGGGAGCTCGTCGAACTCGGCGTCGTCGATGTCCTCGATGTCGTCGTTC
>CAYZQM010000343.1:2579-3503 GCA_964480175.1 uncultured Sandaracinaceae bacterium | reverse complement strand
GGCGGCTTGTCGGCCGCGCCCGCCTTCCACTTCACGAAGTCGATCACCGTCGGCCAGGTGCGGGCGACGGCGCGGCTGCCCACGACGAGACCGAAGTGGCCGGCGCGCACCGCGACCTCGTACTGCTCGGCCCGCGGTGACGCGCGCTTGATCGCGCGCACCGCGGCGGCGCGCGCGATCTCGTCGCTGGTCCCCACGAAGTAGAGGATCGGGCAGGTGATGTCCGCGAGCGTCACGGTGCGTCCGTCGATCACGAACCCGCCCTGCGCCATGCGGTTGCCGACGATGAACTCGTCGACGAACTTGCGGAACGCCGGACCGGGCCAGGCCACGAAGCCCTCACCTGCCAAGAAGCGCCGGCGCGACTCGCGCCGCTCGAGCGCCTGGCGGTCGTGCAGGTTGCCCACGAACTCCACCAGCTGCTGCACCTCCTTGCGGACCGAGAGGAGCTTGAAGCCCGTGCTGGTGATGAAGCCCGGCAGTCCGTCGATCGCCTCGAGCGGCCGCTCGAGCGCGCGCGCGGCGCCCGAGATGAGGCGCTTGGTGACCTCGGCGGGCACCCCCGGGAGCGAGCGCTGGATGTCGACGGGCGAGCCGAACGTGATGAGCGACGCGACGTTGTTGCTGCGCCGGAACGCCGCGACCTGGTAGGCGAACATGCCGCCCTGCGAGTAGCCCGCGAGGTGCACGTCCGTCTTGCCGGTGGCGGCGAGGATGCGATCGATCGACTCATCGATCGCGCGCACGTGGTCGTCGAGGGTGCGGTCCATCCCGCCGTCGGCGCGCTCGGGCGCGCCGAAGTCGACGAGCCACACGTCGATGCCGGCCGCGCCCAGGAGCTGCACCGCCGAGAGCTCGGGGGCGATGTCGTAGACCTCGGAGGTCACCATCAGCGGCGGGATCAAGAGCACCGGCATCAGCCGC
>CAYZQM010000343.1:0-2490 GCA_964480175.1 uncultured Sandaracinaceae bacterium | reverse complement strand
GCGCGCGCGCGCGTCGGCCTCACCGGCCGTATGGTAGTGGCGCAGCGCGTGGGTGCGGTCGCGGTGATGGATCTCGTAGGGCGCCGCGTACGGCGCGCCGAGCCGCCCGAGGCGCATGATCTCGAGCGCGTTCTGCGCGCCCGCCGAGAGCCTGCGCGCCGTCTTGTTCAGCGCGCCCCGCCGACGCCTCGGGGGCCTCGGGCTCTCGTCCTTCACGCGGCCTTCGTTCACGTCAGGCTCCGATCACGCGGGGCTCGCGCCCTGCTCGCGCAGCTCTTTGATCCGGGTCCGCAACGGGATGATGAAGTCCATGCTGACGGTCATGTTCTTGCCGCGCATCGCGCGGCCGGTGTGCCACTTGGAGATGCCGAGGCGCGCGATCGCGCGGATGAACTCGGTGCCCTTGCGGCCCTTCTTGAAGAACGCGACGAGCCCCCCGAACGCCGAGGTCACCATGTCGAGCTCGGCGCTCGAGATGTTCCTCAGCGCGACCTCGTCGAGCAGGTGCTCGCGGATGATCTTGCCCCGCCGACGCACGAGCACGATCACCATGATCACGAATGCGGCGACGAAGAGGAACCAGAGCGGCAGCATCAGGAGCGCCGCGAGATCGGCGACGGTCGCCGCCCCGTTCCACAGCGCGTGCAGGAAGACCGCGGCCGCGTAGCCCGCGAACGGCGCGATGACCCGCACGAACGTGTTCTCCGCCTCGCGCGCCAGGCCGATCCCGATGCCCGTCATCGAGGTGTAGAGCGGGTGGCCCCAGGGCGAGAGGAAGCCACGCAGCACCACCGTGACCGCGAGCCCGGAGACGTCGGCCTCCTGCAGCGCGCGCGCGTAGTAGATGACGTTCTCGGTCGCGGCGAAGCCGATGGCGGTGAACGTCGCGTAGATGATCCCGTCGACCACGCCGTCGAATTCGTCCTTCAGGAAGAAGAAGATCCCGAGGACCATGATCCCCTTGAAGAACTCCTCGACGAGGGGCGCGGAGATCACGGCGCCCACGACGTCGCCGGCGCCCGGACCGAGGATGCCCTCGGCCGTGAGCGAGACCGCCGTGTTGATCAGCACCGCGAAGCCGCACGCCGCGAGCGCCCCCCACGCGAGCGCGAGCAAGAGCGCATACCACGGCTCCGGATCGTAGCGATCGAGCAGGCGGGGGAACGTCAGGTACATCGCCATCGCGGGGAACGCGATCACCGCGCCGATGCCCATCGCGAAGAACGCGCCGCCGGGGTCGGCCTCCACCAGCGGCAAGAGGATGAAGAAGAAGAGGCAGAGGAGCCCGCCGAGCCCTTGCCCGCCCAGGTAGAGGAGCGCGCCGATGATCTTGCGCACCCGGTAGGGCGACGGCATCGACCCGCCGGCGTGGCCCTGCGGCGGTGCGCCGTACGCCGAGCTCACGAAGCGAGGTCCTCGCGCACCACGCCCATCTTGCGGAACTTCTCGTAGCGATCGTCGATCAGCTGTTCGGGCGTCAGGCGCTTGAGCTCGCCGAGGTGACGACGAAGCGAGGTCCCGAGACGGCGCGCGGCGTCGTCGGGATCGCGGTGGGCGCCGCCCGCGGGCTCATCGACGATCTCGTCGACCACGCCGAGGCGCAGCGCGTCGCTGGACGCGGGCTTGAGCTGCAGCGCGGCGTCGGGCGCGCGCGCACCATCGCGCCAGAGGATCGACGCGCATCCCTCGGGGGTGATGACCGAGTACGTCGCGAACTCCAGCATGAGCACCCGGTTCGCGACGCCGAGCGCGAGCGCGCCGCCGGAGCCGCCCTCGCCGATCACGGTCGCGATCACCGGCACCCGGAGCTGCGACATCACGAGGAGCGACTGCCCGATCGCCTCGCTCTGCCCGCGCTCCTCGGCGCCGATGCCGGGATAGGCGCCCGGCGTGTCGATGAACGTGAGGATCGGGCGGCCGAAGCGCGCGGCGAGCTCCATCACCCGCATCGCCTTCCGGTAGCCCTCGGGGTGCGCCATCCCGAAGTTGCGGCGCACCTTCTCCTTGGTGGTGCGACCCTTCTGGTGGCCGATGACCGCGACGGGCTGGCCATCGAGCCGCGCGAAGCCCGCGACCACGGCCGCGTCGTCGGAGAACGCGCGATCCCCGTGCAGCTCGATCGCGTCGTCGAAGATTCGATCGAGGTAGTCGAGGAAGTAGGGGCGCTCCGGGTGACGCGAGAGCTGCACCTTCTGCCAGATGGTCAGCTCGGCGTAGATCTCCTTCTGCAGCCGCTGCGCGCGCTCCTCGAGGCGCTTGAGCTCGGCTTCGAAGCCGACGTCGCCGACGCCGTAGACCCGGAGCTCGCGGATGCGCTCTTCCAGCTCGACGATGGGCTTCTCGAATTCCAGGTGGGCCATGGGCGGGCGATGGTACCGAAAGCCCAGAGTCGAGGCCACGACGCTCCGCATCAGGGCCTGCGCAAGAACGACTGCGTCGGCACCGAGGGCGCGCCGGAGCCCCAAAGGGTAGGCGCGAGGAGGGAGTTTG
>CAYZQM010000342.1:0-3785 GCA_964480175.1 uncultured Sandaracinaceae bacterium | reverse complement strand
GCACCGCGCCCATCGACGCCGCCTGACCCAGGCACACCGTGCTCACGGGGCAGCGCACGTACTGCATGGTGTCGTAGATCGCCAAGCCCGCGGTGATCACCCCGCCGGGGCTGTTGATGTACATCGTGATCTCCTTGTCGGGGTCCTCGCCCTCGAGCACCAGGAGCTGCGCGATGATCACGTTCGCGACCTCGTCGTTCACCTCGCTGCCGAGGAAGACGATCCGGTCCTTGAGCAGCCGGGAGAAGAGGTCCCAGCGCTGCTCGCCGCGGTGCGTCGTCTCGACGATCGTCGGGTAGTAGGTCGCCATCGCGGGGTGAATCTGGCTCATTCGCTCTTCTCCTGGGCCTTCTTGGTGGCCTTCTTCGCGGTCTTCTTCGGCGCGTCGCCAGGCGACTCCTCCGACTGCAACAGGGCGAGCTGCTCGGGCTCGGCGTCCGCCTTGGTCTCTGCCTTCTTCGTGGCCTTCTTCGCCTTCGCCTCGGGCTCGGTCGTCTCGGCGTTCGCCTCGCTCGACTTCTCGCTCGACTTCGCCTCTTTCGACTTGGCTTCCTTCGACTGCGCCTCGGCCGCGGCCTTCGCGTCCGCCTCGGCCTGCGCCGGGGTCTTCTCGGTGATCTTCGCCTTGCTGACCAGGTGCTGGATGAGCTTGGCCTCGAGGACCGAGGTCTCCAGCGCCTCGCGCTTCTCTCCCTGGTGCTCGGCCTTCACCTTCGCAATGTGCTTGCCGCTCTTGGTCGCGATCTCGAGGAGCTTGCCGTCGATCTCCTCGGCGGTCGCCTCGATCGACTCACGGCGCGCCAGGTCGCCGAGCAAGAGCGCGGCGCGCACCTTCTCTTCGGCGCGCTCGCGCATGTTCTTGATCAGGTCGTCGTCGATGCGCGGCTCCTGCCCCATCATCTGGAAGATCTGCAGGTACTCCTGCGCCATCGAGCGGAACTGCTGATCGATCAGCGACGGGGGCACCGGGACCGGGTTCGCCTTCACGAACGCGTCCACGATCGCCTCGCGCAGATCGTTCTCGGTGCGGCCCTTCGCCTGCTCCTCGAGGCGCCCCTTCACCTTGCTCTTCAGATCCGCGAGCGACTCGTACTCGCCGACGTCCTTCGCGAAGTCGTCGTCCAGCGCGGGCAGGCGGCGGGCCTGCAGCTCCTTGAGCGTCACGTCGAAGACCACGACCTTGCCCGCGAGCTCCTTGTTCCCGTCGTCCGCTGGGCGGGTGACGGTGATGGCCTTGCTCTCGCCCGCGCTCATCCCGAGCAGACCGGTCTCGAGCTCGGGGAGCACCCGACCGTCCCCCAGGCTGATGCGGCGATCGGTGCCGCTGTCGCCGTCGTTCTTGGTGCCGTCGACGGTCACCACGAAGTCGATGACCGCGGTGTCCCCCTTGGCCGCGGGCCGCGCCGGCTCGACCGGCTCCATCACCGCGTGCTCGCCGCGCAGGCGCTCGAGCTCCGCGCCGACCTCCGCGTCCCCGACCGAGTGCACGACCTTGGCGATCGAGAGCGCCGTCTCGAGCTTCTCGATCTTGGGGCGCACCTCGAACTTCGCGGTGAACGCCAGCGGCTTGCCGTTCTCGATCGCGGGGATCGTCTCGACCATCGCGTTCGACACGACGGGCAGCTCGTGCTGCTTCACCGCGGCGACCAGGCCCTCTTCCATCAAGGTGTTGGCGACGTCGCTCTTCACTTCCTTGCTGAAGAGCTGGACGACCACGCTCTTGGGCGCCTTGCCGGGGCGGAAGCCCTTGACCTTCGCAGTGCGCTGCAGGCGCCCGAAGGTGTCGTCGAGGCCCTTTTGGATGCGATCCCAGGGGACTTCGACTTTGACTTCGACGGTGACGGGATCGATCTCTTGAACCTGCGATTGCATCGGTGACGGGGCCTTCCGAAAGGGCCTGTGAACTAGCGCGACCCTCCCGATCGTCAACCGCTTGCTGACGCATTCGAGAGGCGATTGACAGCCCTGCCCTTCGGGTGCGATGGCGCGTGTCGTGAGCGCCGAGCAGCCCGATCTCGATCCCCCGCCCGATGGGCCGACGCGAACGCGTGCGGGGTGGGCGCTCGGGCTCGTCACGCTGATCTCGATCGCGATCCCGCTGCGCTACTACCTCGGCGACGATCTCTACGACGAGCGCTTCGCGTGGCGGATGTTCTCGCAGGTGCGGGTCCAGGAGTGCAGCGCGGAGGTCACCGAAGACGGCCACGCGCTGACGGTGCTGGGGCGCGATCCCCGCGCGCCCGGGATCCTGCCCGCGCCGTGGCACTCGCTGCTCCAGCGCAACCGGCCCGCGGTGGTGAACCGCTTTCTGCGCTGGCGCTGCGCCGCGGAGGGCGAGCGGAGCGAAGTGCGGGTGACCACGCGCTGCCGCGACGTGAACCACGAGCTCTTGCCGCCGATCGTGCGGGAGATGGACTGCGCGCGCGGGACCATCACGGAGGGCGACGAGCCGTGAGCGCGAAGCGAAAGAAGGGACGCGCGCGCGAAGGCGCGGCGCCCACCTCACGTCCCCACGAGGATGAGGTCGCCGCCGTCGAGCCCGACGCGCCCGCGCCATCGAGCGCGAGCGAGTCGCTCGTAGCGACGTGGGCGTTCGGTCCCATCGCGGCGCTGCGGCCCTACCTCGCGACGCGGGTGCTGCTCTTCATCCTCGCGTTCGACGTGTGGAGCACCCACCTCGGCGTGGCGCTACGGCACGGCGGGCTTCAACGTCGCCCACTTCGCGATCCTGGACGTGCTCCCGATCCCGACGGCGAGCGCGTACGTCGCGATGCTCGCGCTCGTCTCGACGGGCGCGGCGGCGGCGGCGACGATGCGGCGACCGCCGATCGCCCTGACCGTCGCGATCGCGGTCCTCTACCTGTGGGGCTGGGCATCTTCGATGCACGACAGCTACCAGCACCACTACCTGATCTCCTGGCTCTTGCTGGCCGTCGCGGTGATCCCTCCGCGCGATGCGACCGAGCTCTTCGGTCCGCCGAACGCGATGCGCGCCGACAAAGCGCGCGGTGCGCTGGCCACGACGCCGCTGGGGACCCTGCCGCATGGGCTCGTGCCGCGAACGCACGCGTGGACGTTCCGGCTCCTGAGCATCGTGCCCGCCACGGTCTACGCGTACACGGCGGTCTCGAAGCTCGAGCCCGAGTGGCGCAACGGCGCGGCGCTCTCTGCGCTCACCCACGAAGGCCAGGGACTGGAATCGGCGATCGAACAGCTCGCGTCGCTGGGCGTCACGGGCGAAGACGTCTGGCCGTTCCTCGGCTGCACCACCATCGCGATCCAGATCGTGGTGAGCGCGGCGTACGCGATGGTGCCGCTCGCGGACCTCGATCTCAGCGCGGAGGGACGCGGCGATCGACTGCGCGGCTGGGCGCTCGGTGCGGGCGCCGTGCTCGCGCTCGGCGGCGCGACGCTGCTCTACGCCCTGGGCCACGCGGCGCTGCTCGGCCTGCCGACGGTGTTGGGCGTGGGCGCGCTCGTGTGGTCGAGCCAGCGCTGGGGCACCGGCTCGCGGGACGCGCTCCTGACCGGCGCGGCGCGCGGGGTGGGGCTCATCGGATGGGTCGCGGCGATCGCGTTTCATCTCGGGGCCGAGGCGATGGGCCTCGAGATCGGCTGGTTCAGCTACTACATGATCGCGCTCGCGACCGCGATGCTGCTGCCAGCGCACTGGCTCGGCGCGGTGGTGCTGCTGCTCACCTACGGGCACCGCGCGCTGCGCCAGCAGACCGACGCGCTGACGCTCGGACCGATCCCGGCGCTGGCGCTCGCGCTCGTCGCCGCGG
>CAYZQM010000341.1:0-4132 GCA_964480175.1 uncultured Sandaracinaceae bacterium | reverse complement strand
CAACGACGAATGCGGGGCTCCCGCGCGGCCGAATGCAGCGGTTGTTCTTAGCGGGCCCTCAGTTCAGCGGACTGACCGCGCCCGCGGAGAGCACGCACACCGTCGTCGGCTCGCAGCGCGTCAGATCGAGCGTGAACGCCTCGTGTCCCAGGTCGTCCCAGATGGCCAGCGTGGTCGCGGGCGGATGTCCCGGCAGCGTCTCGATGCGCACGACGCCGGGGACGGGGCCGAGGTCTTCGCCGCTCGGCAGGTGCGCTATCCCCTGTCCGTCGTAGCGGACGTACACCATCTGATCGGGCACCTGCTCCAGATCGAGCTCGAAGAGGTAGCTCGGGTGCGGTCCGCGCATGAGCTCGAGCAAGCGCTCTGCGCGCAGCACCTCGGGCGAGTAGCCTGGCGCGATCGCGATGAGCGGCTCGCCGGTCAGCTCGTCTTCCGTGAGCGAGAGCGGCAGCGGCGGCAGCTCGCGTGGGCCCTGCCACACGCGCACGCCCGGGGTCAGGGTGCCGAGCTCGAACGCATCGCCGCGGAGCTGGGAGGTGACGTAGCTGAAGGCGCCGAGCACGGCGGCGAGCGCGATCAAGAGGAGCAGCGAGCTGCCCACGCCGACCACCGCGACGACGACCAGCCAGCGGGGCAAGGGCGGGCTCGCGGGTGGCTGCGGCGCGACCGAGCTCTTGCGCTCGGGGGCCGCGAGCGTGCGCTCGACCGCCTCGATCTGCGGGGGCGCCGCGGCGATGGACTCGCGCTGCATCGCGGTGGTCGCGGGCGTGACCGGAACGATCGAGGCGCGCTCGTCGTCGGTGGGCTGCGCGGCGGGTCGATCGGGCGCGGCGAGCGCCCAGCGCTTCTCGGGGAAGAGCCACACCAAGAGGCGCGCGAGCTGCTCGCGGCCATAGCCCGCGGCGGCCGAGTGCACGATCTCGCGCAGCTCGAGCGAGAGCTGCTGCATGGTGGGCATACGCTCGTTGGGATCGAGCGCCAGGCACTGCATCACGACGGCGTCGACCTCGGGCGGGACGTCGGGCCGGAGCTCGCTCGGCTTGCGGAACAGACCGTCTCTGAGGATCTGCGCGGCGCGCGCCGGATCGTTCGGCGGGATCAGCGACTCCAGCGTCAGCAGCTCCCAGAGGGTCACGCCGAGCGCGAACACGTCGGCGCGCGCGTCGACCGGATCGCCCGCCGCCTGCTCGGGGGCCATGTAGCTGATCTTGCCGATCGAGACGCCGCTCGCGGTCTTGAGCACGTTGTCTGCGGCCTTCACCAAGCCGAAGTCGCTGACCTTCACCGCGCCCTCGTTCGAGAGCAGCACGTTCTGCGGAGAGACGTCGCGGTGCACGATGCCCAGAGGCGTGCCGGCCTCGTCGCGCTTGCGGTGCGCGTGATCCAGGCCCAGCGCGGCCTCGGAGACGATGAAGAGCGCGGCGGCGAGCTCGAGCTTCTCTTTCTTCTCCAGCAGGCGCTGCATCACCTGCGAGAGCGAGACTCCGTCGATGAACTCGAGCACGAGGTAGGGCTCGGGCTCGATCCCGAAGTCGAGCACCTGCACCAAGTTCGGATGATCGAGGCGCGCGTTGGTGCGGGCCTCGGCAGCGAAGCGCTCGAGCAGCGAGGGGTCGCGGCGGTACTGCGGCAGGATGCGCTTCAGCGCGACCTTCTTCTTGAAGCCCGCCTCCCCGTGTCGCTCGCCTCGGTAGACCACCGCCATGCCGCCCGCGCCCAGGCGCTCGAGGAGCGCGTAGGGCCCGAGGCGCTCGGGCTCACCGATGCCTTTGGGGACGACGGCCGACGGAGCGGTGATCGCGTTCCTCGGCTCGGGCGCAGGCTGCTTGGGCTCGGTCACGACGTCCTCGCGTGAGCGCGCCTCAAGGCAGCATCAGGGTGAAGGGGCCGGGATCGCCGCCGGAGTCGAAGCCCGCGATGTCCGCCTGCACGCAGCCGCGGAAGATGCGGTAGCCCGCGCCGAGGTCGGCGGAGGGGCCCTCGATGCGGGCGCCGTTGGCCATGCCGAAGTGGTTGAAGCGGAGGGTGAACGTCCAGGGCGCGCGCGGCTCGCCCGCGATGTTGCCCTCGACGCAGCGACTGAGCCGCGCCCGGAGCTGGCGCGCGACGGGGCTGGTGCTCACCCGCGGGCCGCGGGGACGCCGCGGTCGCGCGGGCTCGTCTTCGACCACGCTGCCCGTGA
This sequence comes from uncultured Sandaracinaceae bacterium, assembly GCA_964480175.1. Classification (GTDB taxonomy): domain Bacteria; phylum Myxococcota_A; class Polyangia; order Polyangiales; family Sandaracinaceae; genus CAYZQM01. The sequence continues at coordinate 1,947 of CAYZQM010000341.1, read as the reverse complement.
TGGTGGGCGGCTCGACGTCGTCCGTGGTTGCGGCGGCTTCCGTGTCCGCCTCGGTATCGGCGCCTGCTTCTGCGGCCGCTGCGGGCTCCGATGGTCCGTCGCTCGCTGCTTCGGATCCTGCACTGGGGGTCGGCGCGGCGGCGCCGATCACACCGCCGTCGGCCAGCGTGATGATCGTGCGGCCATCCATGATCTCCACGCGCGTGCCGTCTTCGCTGGTCACGTCCACGTGCGGGGAGGGAAGGCCCGCGGCGATCGCGCTCGCGGCCTCGCCCGCTTGGATCACGGCGTAGGTCGCGCCTCCACCGCAGACCAGGAGCGCGATCGCGCACAGGCCGAGCACCCAGGGCCAGATGCTGCGTGGTGCTGGTGCTGGCGCGACGGCGGGGGTGACGGGCACCGATGCCGCGACGTTCGGCGTCGTCGCTTGGCGCCCCGTCGCCATCAACGCAGGGGACGTCGCGGGAAACGCCGACGCAGCAGGCGACTCTGCTCGAGGACCGGTCGCGCCGCCTTGAGGCGCGGTCGGCGGCGCGGCCATCGTGACCGCGAATGCGTGGGGTTGGGTGCCTGGCGCCATCGAGAGCGTGTTGCCGCCCAACACCGCCACGAGCTCTGTGAGGGCGGCGCTCGCTTCCGGGAAGCGCTTCGTCGGATCGCGATCGACGCAGCGCGCGAACCACGCGTCGAAGCCGCGCGGCAGCATCTGTGCGCGCCCTTGCTCCGCGGCACGCTGGCTCGCCGGCACCAGCGGCTCGACCATGACCTCGACCAGGAGCGCGGTGAGCGTCGATCCCTCGGTGCTCGCGGACCTCCAGTAGAAGCTGCCGGTGAGGAAGTGGTACGCGAGCAAGCCGAGCGCCCACACATCCGTCGCCGGGCGGACGTTGCCCACGTTGGTCTGCTCGGGCGCCATCCACAGCGGCGAGCCGACGCCTTGGGTCGCCGTGCTCTTGCCGCTCGCTTCGTGCACCAGCGCGGCCACGCCGAAGTCGAGCACCTTGAGGGTGAAGGGGATGCCCTCGCGGCGCGCGGTCGCGAGGAAGAGGTTCTCGGGCTTCAGATCGCGATGCACGATGCCGGCCGCGTGCGCGGCGCCGAGCGCGTGGCCCAGCTGCTTGACCACCTCGAGCACCTCGTCGGGGCGCAGCGGCCCCTTCGCCATGCGCGCGCCGAGCTCTTCGCCCTTGAGCAGCTCCATGCAGAGCCACGGCGTGCCCGTCGTCGGCTCCACGCCCGCGGCGATCACCTCCACGACGTGGTCGCTGTCGATCTTCGCGGAGACCTGCGCCTCGCGCTCGAAGCGATCGCGGCTGCGCTCGTCGGCGACCAGCATCGGGTGCATGAGCTTGAGCGCGCGCTCGCGCTTGGTGCCCAGTTGCTCCACCACGTACACGGCGCCCATGCCGCCCTTGGCCAGGGGGCGGATCACCTTGAACTGCTGGGCGAAGATCGCGCCTTCGCCGAGATCGAGCACCGTGCTCACGCGGACGCGACTGTAGCAAACGCGCGCGGCGAGGCAGAGGCGATCGCATGCATCGAGGGGTAACGCGCGGCGCACCGAGCGCGTACCCTCGAGCACCGTGCTGCGCCCCCCTCTGCGATGGACCTCGATCCTCCCGACGCTCTCTCTGTGCTGCGCGATCGGCTGCGGCGCCGAGCCCATGGGACAGCCCATCGCGCTGACGTTCGCGGGGAGGGTCGGCGACAGACCCTTCGCCTGCGGCGAGACGTACGACGCGATGGGTTCGACCGGGACCTCGTTCACCGCGATGGACTTTCGCTTCTACGTGCACGACGTGCGCTTGGTGACCGAGGACGGGCGCGAGCTGCCCGTCGCGCTGGACGACGACGGCACCTGGCAGAACGGGGAGGTCGCGCTGCTCGACTTCGAGACGGGCGGCGCGTGCATGTCGGGCAACGAAGCGACGCGTGAGTCGGTCACCG
>CAYZQM010000340.1:0-4153 GCA_964480175.1 uncultured Sandaracinaceae bacterium | reverse complement strand
CGAGCTCGCTCGCGAAGATGCGCACCGGCGCGAAGAAGAGCGGGGTCACCGCGTTCTTGCCGAAGAGGTGCTTGTACCGCGCGTCGTCCGGGTGGGCGCACACCGCGACGCACGCGGGCAAGAGCTCGGGGCGGGTCGTCGCGATCACGAACGACTCGTCCGAGCCCTCCACGCCGAACTCGAGGTGGTGGTAGGCACCGGGGCGCTCCTTGTCGGCGACCTCGGCCTGCGCGACGGCGGTCTGGAAATCCACGTCCCACATCGTCGGCGCTTCGAGGGTGTAGGCCCGCTTCTTCTCGAAGAGATCGAGGAACGAGAGCTGCGCCAGGTGACGGCAGCGATCGTCGATCGTCGCGTACGTCTGGGACCAATCCACGCTCAGCGCGAGGCGGCGGAACAGGCCCTCGAAGACCTTCTCATCCTGCCCGGTCACGATGTGACAGAGCTCGATGAAGTTCTGCCGCGAGACCAGGCGCGGCCGATCCTTCTTGCGCTGCTCGTCGGTCGCCGGCTCGAGCGACAAGCCGGGCTCGTAGGGCACGTTCGCGTCGCAGCGCACGTGGAAATAGACCTGCACCCGACGCTCGGTGGGCAGACCGTTGTCGTCCCAGCCCATCGGGTAGAACACGTTCTTGCCGCTCATGCGCTGCTGACGCGCGAGCACGTCGGTCTGGGTGTACGAGAAGACGTGGCCCAGGTGCAGCGAGCCGCTGACGGTCGGAGGAGGGGTATCGACCACGAAGTTGTCCGCGCGGCTCTTGCTCGGATCCCAGCGGTAGGCCTCGAGCTTCTGCCACGTCTCGTCCCACCGGACCTCGGCGCTCTTGGGCTCGAAGTGCGAGGGGAGGGTGCTCGGATCGATGATCTGAATCTTCTGCGCCATGGGGGTCGAAGGCCTAGCACGAGGCCGGCATCGACGCGCCGCGCGGGCCCCGTGAAATAACCCGAGGGACCAGGCGTAGGGCGCCTCCATGAGCAACACGTCGAGCATGCGCGCCGCCCTCGTGAAGACCTACGGAGGCCCCGAGGTGATCCACATCGAGCCCGTTCCCCGTCCCGCGCCCCGCGCGGGCGAAGTGCGGGTGCGGGTGCACGCCTCGCCGATCACCGCAGCCGACGTCCGGCTCCGCAGCGCCAAGGTCCCCACCGGGTTCGGCTGGCTGGTGCGCATGGCCAACGGCTTCTCGGGGCCTCGCTCGCCCGTTCCCGGGCTCGGCTTCGCTGGCGTCGTCGACGCGCTCGGCGCCGGCGTCACCGATCTGAAGGTCGGTGATCGGGTGTTCGGGAGCATGGGATTCGGGGGCGGGGCCCACGCCGAGTACGTCGTGCTGCCAGCGAACGGCCGGGTGCTGCCGCTGCCCTCGACGCTCAGCTTCGAGGAGGGCGCGGCGTTCTTCTTCGGCGGCCTCACCGCGCAGGACTTCCTGATCGACAAGGCGCAGATGGCGCGTGGCGAGCACCTCGCGATCGTCGGGGCCACCGGCTCGGTCGGCAGCGCCGCCATCTCGATCGCCAAGCACCTCGGGCTGTCGGTGACCGCGGTCGCGTCGAAGGCCAACCATCCGCTGGCTCGATCGCTCGGCGCAGACGAGGTCGTCGACTACCGCACCGAGACGCTCGAAGGGCGCTTCGATGGGATCCTGGACGTGATGGGCAGCGTGCCTCGCAAGCGCGCGCTCGGGATGCTCCGCCCCGGAGGTCGGCTGATGCCGGTGACCGCGACGCTGATCGAGAACCTCGGCGCCGCGCTGCGTCCTCGGCGGGGGCTGGTGTGGATCACCGGCTCGACGACCGCCGACGGACGGCGTGAGATGGAGCGCTTGGTCGCGCTGCATCGCGAGGGGGGCTACCGCCCGGTGGTGGGCAAGACCTTGGCGTTCGAGGAGATCGCCGATGCACACCGCATCGCGGAGACCTGGCACAAGCCCGGGAACCTCGTCGTTCGGATGGTCCCGCCCGAGCGAGCGGAAGCCAGCGCGCAGGTGCTCGCGGGCTGAGCGCGGGCTCGCGGACCGGTCAGCTCGCGCGCTGCTCGGTCCGATGCACCAGCATCACCCCGCCCGCCACGGCCGCGGGCATGAAGAGCAAGTTGACGAGCGGCACCATCAAGAAGAGCCCCACGCCCGTGCCGAAGCCGAGCACGGCCATCGGGTGCTGCGCGACGAACGACATCCGCTCGCCGAGCGAGCGACCGCGTGAGGCCAGCGGGACGTCGACGTAGGCGATGGCGAAGTAGAGCGCCCACGCGATCATCCCCAGCGCGAAGAGGACCGGACCGGCGACGGGCAGCGCGAGTCCCGCGACGAAGAGCACGACGTTGATGATGGCGAACGCGGTCTCGATCACCGCCGTGCGCAGCAAGTCGCCGAGCACGCGCCCGAGCGCGAACGGCGGCGGCGCGGTGTTCGTGAGGCGCTCGTCGATCACCTCAGCCAAGCGCGCGTTGAAGGGCGCGGCGACCAAGCTGCTGACGAGCAGCGTCACCAAGAGCGCGAGGAGCAAGAGGAGCAGATCGACGAGCCAGCCGAACACCGTGTGCGCTGCGCCGAGGAACCACGTGTCCCATCCATCGCTCTCGGGCGGCGCGCTCCACACGGCCGACACCAGCGCGTCGTCGTAGTGGAAGACCGCGGCGACGCTCATCACCAGCGCGGCGATGGTCACCAAGATCGGGACGATCCAGAAGCGGATCAGATCGGGGTGCTCGACGTACACCAGCCTCGCGCCGCGGAACGGGATGGCGAGCCCCGCGAAGAACCCGACCACCCCGCGTCGCGGCGCCGCGATCGCTTCGCGCACCGCGCTCACGCGCCGCTCCAGCCGCTCACGGGTCCGCTCACTCGTCCGCCAGGTGGTCGATGAGCTCCTCGCGCAGGACGTTCGCCCGATCGAACGCCTCCATCTCGGTGAGCGCCAGGGCGAGGTGCTCGGTGGCGAAGACGAGCTCGTGCGGTGGCGCTGCGCTGGGCGAGAGCGGGCGCCCGAGCGACGCGGGCTGCGCGTGTTGGTGCGCGACCATCGCGCTCACCCCGATCCCGACGAAGCTCGCGGTCTGCCGGGCGCGTGCCAGACGCTCGGCCTCCATTCGTGCGCTGTGACCGCCGATCGACTCGGCGGCCCGCAAGAACACGCTCGTCGCGCGGCAGGCCGCGACGAGCCGTCCGTCGATCGAGCGGTAGCCGCCCGCGCCCGCGCGACCCGACGGATCGGCCGCGAGCAGCTCGCACAGCTTCGCCTGGACCAGGGACTCGTCGCCGAGGGTCGGGTCGAGCAGGTTGTCGAGGCCCACCTCGAGGGCACGCTCGAGCCGGGGCTCGGCGAGCGCGGGGAGGCGCGACTCGATGAGCATCCCGATCGCCGTCGCGAGGACCGGTGCCTCGAAGCCCACGACGGCGAGGAGCCAGACCGCCGCTCGGTTGCTGGGCGCTGCGCCGAGGATCCTCTCGAGGTCGGCCTCGATGGTGTCGATGCCCTCGCGGCCGAACGACTCGCGCGCGGCCCAAGCCGTCACCTCCGCGGGGGCGTTCGCCCACTTCAGCACGCCGAGCACGCTGTGGGTCGGCTCGCTCATCGGAGGCGCATCGTCCGGATCACACCGCGCGCTTGCGGGGACGCATCGGCTGGGCGCCGCGCGCGGCCTTGATCGCGGGCGCGGCCTTCGGCGCCTCGATCGCCTTCTTGGTCTCGGCCTTGGCGTCCCCGTCGTCGCCTTCCGCAGCCTCGGCCGCTGCGGCGCGCGCGGCGGCCTCGGCGGCGAGCTGCTCGGAGCGCGCCGCTTCGTCCTTGGGCAGGTGACAGCGCTTGTACTTCTCGCCCGAGCCGCAGTGGCAGGGATCGTTGCGTCCGATCTTCATGGCAGGCTCATCGTCTTGGTGTCGGGGCTGGCGATCAAGTTCGCCTCGGTCTTGTCCTGCACTTCCTTCGCGCTCACGCCAGGGGCGAGCTCGACGAGGCGCAGTCCATCCGCGGTCACGTCCATCACGGCGAGGTCGCTGATGATGCGGTGCACGACCTTCTTGCCGGTGAGCGGGAGCTTGCAGGCCTTCAGCACCTTGCTCTCGCCGCCTTTGCTCACGTGCTCCATCACGACGACCACGCGCTTGACGCCGGCGACGAGATCCATCGCGCCGCCCATGCCCTTGACCATCTTGCC
>CAYZQM010000339.1:0-4204 GCA_964480175.1 uncultured Sandaracinaceae bacterium | reverse complement strand
GAGGCCGATGCCGGGGATGGTCGGCAGGTTCGGACCGCGCACGCCGAGCGCGAGACCCGTGAGCGTGTCGCCCGCGAGCGCGCTCGCCGGGAAGCCGATCGAGTTCGCCGCGCCGAAGCCCAGCACCGAGAGACCGGCGCTGCCGTCGACGTTCGGCTCGGGGATGCCGCCGTGGTAGCTGACCCCGAGGCGCGAGCTGCGCTGGATCTGCAGCTCCATGATGACGGCCTCGATGAAGACCTGTCTGGGCGCGACGTCGAGCTCGGCGATCACCCGTCTGAGCGCCGCGTAGTCGGTGGCGGACGCGGTGACGATCAGCGCGTTGGTCTCCTTGTAGGCCGCGATGCTGATGTCGCCGCCCGAGAAGCTGCCCGCGACGGCGTCCGCGCCCTCGCCAGCCGTGGCCGACGCGGCGCGCTTGGTCGCGGCGGCGCCTCCACTGCTGCTGCTGCTGCCGCTGCTGCCTTCGATCAAGCTGCCGAGCACCTCGGCCATGTTCTCTGCGTCGGCGTACTGCAGCTCGTAGACGTGCACCGAGCCTTCGCCCTCGACCGCGACGTCCAGCACCCGGATGAGCTCGAGCAGCTGCAAGTACGCGCGCTCGGTCGCCATGATGATCAGTGCGTTGGTCCGCTCGTCCGCGATGATGTTGCGCACGCGGGCCTCCCCGCCGCTCGAGGAGCCCACCGTCGACGACGTCGGCGCCGCGGCCGCATCGGCCTCGCCCTCGCGCGTCGCGGGCGCCTTCGCTGCGCCGCGCCTTCTCCCCGTGGGCGCGGGGGTCGCGGCCGCGCCACTGCTCCCGTCCTCGACCGGATACACCTCGCGCAAGCGCTCGGCGAGCTCGGTGGCGACCGCGTAGTGGATCGGCTCGACCCATATCTGCTCGCCGGTTCGAGGGATGTCGATCTGCGAGACGATCCGCAGCATGCGTCTGACGTTCGCCGCAGTGTCCGTGATGATGAGCGTGTTCGTCGGCGCGTACGCGGTGATCGCGCCCTCGGCCGTCTTGAAGTGGGTGAGCAGCGTCGCGACGTCTTCGGCGGAGACGTTGTCGACCCGGTGCATGCGGGTGACGAAGCGATCGTCGGCGGGCATCGCCTCGCCGTCCTCGTACATCGGGAAGCCGTGCGACTCCGCGCCCGAGGTCTCGATGATCTTGTAGTACCGACCCGACGGCTCGAGCGACAGTCCGTTGAGCGAGAGGATCGAGAGGAACGCCTGGTACGCCTCGGCCGCGGTCACGTCGGAGGGCGAGTAGACGGTGGCCTTGATCGAGCGCGCCTTGCTCGGGAGGATGAAGCGCTTGCCGGTGATGCGGGAGACGATGCGCACCAGGTCGGGCAGATCGGCGTCCTCGAGGTTGAACGAGACCCGCGCGCCGGGCGGCGTCGTGCGGGTGTCGGTCTCTTCGAGACCCGTGCGGAACGGCTCGACCTTGCTGGCGCCATCGCCGCCGGCGCCAGCGCCGCCGGGCGTGGGCAAGGTGATGACCGGTCGGTCCTGCGCGGTCGCGAGCGACATCGCCAGGCCCGAGACCATCACCGAGGCCGAAGGGAGCAGAAGAAGGAGTGCGGTGCGAAGCTTCACGTTGGTCCTCGGGGCGCCGTGACGGGCGCGCAGCCCACGAAGGGGCAGAAATCAGATCAGCGGATGGAGTAGTCGAGCGTCGTCGCTGCGCCGCGCCGCACCACGCTCAGCGTGAGGTGGTCGGCCGAGCGGAGGTTGGTGTAGGCCTCGAGCGCGGAGTTGGGCTCGCTCAGGTCGTAGCCGTTGATGGTGCGGAGCATGTCGCCGTTCTGGATGCCCAGGCGACCGAGCAAGCTCGCGCGGCGGATGCCGTAGACCTTCATGCCCACCACGCGGCCGTCCTCCTCGTGCGGGATCATCCGCGCCGCGCTCATCAGCGCCGCTTGGTTCGCGAGCAGGCGATCGACGAGCGAGCGGGTGATGGTCCAGCTGGTGTCGGAGACCGCGGTGATGTTCGCGTCGAGATCCGCGGCCTCGATGCCGGTCACGCCCGTGTCGCCGCTGGGAGCCGGCGGCTCGGCCGCGGCGACGACCGCCGGGCGCGCGGTGGCCACACCGGTCGATCCCGGATCGAAGAGGATGAGATCGCAGAGCGCGCCGGCGTTCGGCTGCATCACCACGCGCATGCGCTCGATGCGGAGCACCGTGCGATCGTCGACCGCCATGCCCTCGCGGTAGAGGAGCGCGGTGCCCGCGGCGTTGGTGATCGCGGCGAACGACTGGTCGGGCGCGTTCGCGCGGACGTAGCTCGCGACGACGCGCACCGCGCCCTCGCAGCGCGGGTGCTCACCGGTCGGATCGACCACGACCGGCTCGGTCACCTCGTCGGGTCCGCCGATGTCCTCGACCACCGGCTCCGGCAGCTCCCACTCCATCGGGCCGACCGTCGAGTCGAAGAGGTTGCGACGCAGGATCGCGGTTCCGTCGGCCACCCGGTTGCGCCGGGTGCTCACCGTCGCGACACCGTCGTCGGCAGGCGAGCGGGGCGCCGCGACGAGCAGCGGATCGAGGGTGGCAGCGGCGACCAGCTGGGTGATGCCCGCGGCCAGGAAGAACGCGGTCCCCGCGAGCCCCGCGAGCACGATCGCCGTCCGTGCTCGGTTCCTGCCTCCGTCCTTGCCGTTCGCCGTCGCCATGTCGTGGGTCGCTCGATCCTGGGTGCCGCAGATGCCTGGAAAAAGGCCGTCTGCGGGGCCACCGCCGGAGGCCGTCCGAGCAACGGCCGTGCCTAGCCCAGAACCCCCGCAAGAGCCAGGGATCGCTCGAAAATTCGGGCACATGCGATCGCCCCGACCCGTCACGTTGGCACGTGATCGCGGAGGGCCGTTCGGCGCGATGACAGACTGTCAGCGCTTGCGGCGGACCAGCGGGATCTCGGGCGTGTGGGTCGGTGGGCGCTGGGGCGGCGCCAAGAGCGCGGCGGTCGTCGCGGGATCGACGACCGTGTTCTGCGCTGCCGCGTCCGCGAGGGTGCGCCGCACCACCTTGCCCAGCTCGGCTGCGCTGGGACGGATCCCCTCGCCGAAGATCACGTCCGCGAGCAGCTCCGAGAGCTCGCCTGCGCTGCGCACCCGCTGCCGCGTGTCGCGCGAGAGCACGTCGAGCAGGAGCGGCTCGAGCGAGGGAGGCAGGTCGGTGCGGTACTGCGCGAGCGGCGGGATGATGCCGCGCTGCACGTTCTCCAGCGTCTCGATGTCGCTCCGCCCGAGGAAGAGCGTCTCGCCGGTCAGCGCCTCCCAGAGCACGACGCCCATCGAGTACAGATCGGTGAGCACCGAGGGCTCCGCCCCCTCGAGCAGCTCCGGCGCGACGTAGCTGAGCTTGCCCTTCAAGATCCCCGGCTGGGTCAGGCGCACCCGATCGACGGCGAACGCGAGGCCGAAGTCGGTGAGCTTCGCGATCCCGTTGGTGCCCACGAGGACGTTCTTGGGATCGACGTCGCGATGAAAGACGGGCGCGGGCTGACCACGCGCATCGAGGCGCGCGTGCGCGCTCTCCAGCCCCATCAGCGCGTCCGCGACGACCTGCACCGGCATCCACCACGGCAGGTACTCGCCTCGCGCGATGCTGCTGCGCACCAGGCGCGAGAGATCGATTCCGTCGACCCACTCCATCACCAAGAAGAAGCCCTGCTCGTCGCGCCCCAGCTCGTGCACCCGGGTCACGTTGGGATGCGAGAGCAGCGCGGCGATCTTCGCCTCCTCGACGAACATCGTGACGAACTCGGGATCCTCCGCGAGCGAGGGGAGCATGCGCTTGAGCGCGACCTCGATCTCGAAGCTCGCGGGGCCCTTCAGTGCGGCGCGCCACACGGTCGCCATGCCGCCGTGCGCTACGAGCTCGAGGAGCTCGTAGCGACCCGCGATGATCGTGCCCGGCCGGTCCATGGACGCCGGAGCATCGCACGAGACGGGCCAACGGGATCACGCGTCGAACACGACCGTGCTCGGCGCGCGCCGCGGACGATCAGTCGCGCGCGACGCCGTCGCCACGCGACGGGATGTCGAGGTCCGGCAACACGACGGGAGGCGGCGTCTCGTCGTCGCGGGTCGAGGTCGCGACGCCCGCGCGACGCGCGCCGGCGCGGGCCTCCGAGGTGGTCCGCTCGAGCGTCTCGAGGTCGCCGTCGTTCATCGCGCGGCGCGCTCGCTCGGCGCGACGAAGGATGGGATCG
>CAYZQM010000338.1:0-4283 GCA_964480175.1 uncultured Sandaracinaceae bacterium | reverse complement strand
GCCATCAGAAAGAGCAGGCTCGGGACCGCCGAGAGCCCGGGCGCGACGCAGCCGTGATCCCAGTACGCGAAGCCGAAGCCGATGAGCGGCAGCAGCGCGACGAGCAGCATCCCGAAGGGCCGGGTCAGGGTCCACAGCGCGCCGATCACGCGCCGCGGGGTCCAGGTCGTGCTGGGCTCGCTCAAGCGGAGATCAGAGGGGCTGGAGCGGCGTCGGGACCCCGCTCGCGAGGCGCAGGATGCGGCGGTTCTTCACCGCGCTGTCGAGCAGCGCGGCGAGCGCGCCCTGCAGCTCGCCCTTGTCGAGCGACTCGGTGGGCAGCTCGACCGTCATCACCACGTCGCCGTCCTCGTCGTACGCGAACTTCGCTTGGTTCATGTCGCGGTTCTGGCGGAGCAACCAGCGCGCGAGCTCGAAGGAGTTGTCGCCCTTCGTCTCGAGGAACGGGACGACGGACGCCATCACCCAGTTGTCCATCAAGCGGATGAAGATGCGGAACTTGCCCTCGCTCGTCTTGTGCGAGCACTGCAGGGTGGTCGCGTCGCGCTCGGTCGCGTCCCAGCCCATGTCCTCGAGCCACGTCGAAAGGGTCTGCCGCGTCAGCACGCGGAACATCGTGCCAGAGCCTTCGGTTGGTGCTCAAGTACGCAGCGCGGTCGACCACGAGAAAGCCCGCGGCCGAGAAAGAGGAGACCAGATGAGCACCAGAGTCACGGGCGTCATGCGCAAGGTGGGGATCGAAGGCGGCCTGTGGGCCGTCATCAGCGACGCCGGTGAGAGCTGGGAGCTCTTGGATGCGCCCGAGGCGCTGAAGCAGAACGGCCTGCGGGTCGAGGTCGAGATCGACGCGACCGTGGCCGACGTGACCATCGGGATGATGGGACGGTCCGGCAAAGTGCTCAGCTACCGGACGCTCTGACCCTCTGAGCGCTCCGAGGTCGAGCGGGCGGAGCTCACAGATCGTTGAGCGCATCGACGACCGCGAGCACGTCGCCGACGTCGTAGAAGTCGACCGTCACGAAGTTCGGTAGATCGCCGCTCGCTTCCTCTCGGCAGGCCGCCACCCGCTCCTGAAAGAACGGATCGTGGTTCACCATCTCCGAGAGCTCCGCGCTCGCGAACGGCGCGGTGAGGAAGTGGTTGAAGATCCAGAGCGGCGCGCTGCGATCGCCTCGATCCTCGGCGCACGAGAGCTCGCCCGGCGTCTCGGCGGCGTAGGGGTTCTCCCACGCGTAGTCGTAGCTGTAGAGGTGCCACGGCAGGCGCGCGGCGCGATCGGCGGTGAACACGATCACGCGCTCGTCCTCGGCGATGAGCTCGCGCAGCGTGGGCCAAGCCGAGTCGAGCGGCTGCGCGCGCACCAAGCGGAGGAGCCCGCTCTCCCGGAACGCGCCCTCGATCGCCGCCTCGGGCACGTAGCTCTCGAAGATGATCGTCACCACCTCGGTCGGATGGCACTCGAGGAAGAGGCGCAGGTCGTCGAGGCCGTCGACCAACGGGCGCGCGCCCAGCGAGCAGTAGCCGTGGCAGAGCAGCGGCGTCCCGTCGTCCGCTGGGTGCACGTCGAGCATGAAGCCGCGCACGCCGTCCTCGAGCTGGCGCCACAGCCGGTAGCGCTGGTTGGGCAAGCGCCAGCCGTCCTCCTCGCTCGACATCGCGTTGTGGGTCGTCGCGTACGCCACCTCGTCGTAACGACGGTCGCAGAGCTCGGGGTGGCCGTTGCACGCAGTGATCTCGACGGCGCCTGCATCGCGATCGCAGCGCGCGCCCGAGTCCGGTGGGCCGGCGTCGATGCGGGGTGCATCGGCGAGCAGTGCGTCGAGGCCCGCGTCGCTCGGCTGGGTCTCGCCGCATCCGGCGAGCACCAGAGACATGGACACGAGCGCCAGTCGAGACCGAGCGAGCATCCGAAGAGGGTACGCCGCGAGTGGCCCTCCGTGCGGACGGGATCGCGTGAAGCCGGCTGCACACGGCGCGCGATCGCGGCGTGCAGCGCGCTGCACGGAGGCGGGCGATCGCCCGCAGATCGCTGCCGATCGGGTCGGTGCGGGCTGGCATGTCCGCTGCTGCATCGGTCGCATGAAGAACTCGCACTCGTCCTGGCTCGCGCTGCTCCTCCTCGTCGGCTGCGGTGACGGCTTGCCACAGCGCACCTCGCCTACGCCGACGCCCCTCGCGAGCGCCGTCCCCGCGGACGCGGTGATCGACACCACCCACGACGAGGCGACCTGGTACGAGCCGTCGAGCGGCCGGGTGATGCGGCTGCGCGACGGCGCGGTCGAGCCCGTCCAAGACCGCACCTTCGAGGGGCTCGAGGTGAGCACGCTCCGCGTGCTGGCCGACGACAGCGTCGCGATGCTGGTGGGCGACACCTTGCGCGTGCAGCCCCCGGGCGACGTGCCGGCCGAGACGTACCCCGCGCAGTCGGTGGAGTTCGCGTTCGCGGGCACCGCGGCGCACGACCTCTGGTACGTCGTGTGGCACCTCGGGATCGAGGAGGGCTACGAGCTCTGCCACATCACCGGCGCCGGGACCGAGTGCGTGACCGAGGTGCCCAACATCGGCGGCTACAGCCCGGCGATCGGCGTCGCGCCCGACGGCTCGGTGTACGTCACCGATCGCGACGAGGGCGTCTACCGCTGGTACGAGGGCACCCTGCGCCACGTGGGCACCGTGCGGGGCGGGGTCTCGCGCTTTCGGCCGACCTCGCGCGGTGTGCTCGCGATGGGCTACCAGGACGTGCTCGTGATCGAGGGGGACGCGCTCCGCGTGCTCTACGAGGGCGTGGTGCTCGACGCGCTCCCCGAGGGAGACGGCGCGATCCTCGTCGAGTACGACTCGCGCACCGAGCAGGTCGATCCCGACTGCGACGCCGGCTGGTTCGGGAGCTGCGAGCGACGCGTCGTCTGGGACGAGATCGTGGTGCGCGCGGTGGGCACCGAGCGCGACGGCGAGCTGGCGCACGAAGGCTGCGACTACGACATGCCGGAGACGACGATCTGCGAGCGCACCACCCACGGCCTGGCGCGCGACGGCGGGCTCGGGGTGATCGTCGGCGCGCCGCTCCGGACCTTCGCGCGCTGAGCGCTGCTACTTGAGCAGGCGCTCGAGGTCCCTGGGCAGCGGCGGCGCGCCCTCGAGCAGCGGCGCCATCGGCGCGCTCGAGAGCGTGTGCACGTAGAGCAGGCGCTGCCCCTTGCGGGGACCTCGCGCGTCGCGGATCAGCGCCGCCATCGTCTTGGCGGTGTACGTCGCGTCGAGGTGCAGCGCCGACTCCGCGCTTGCCAGGCGCATCGCCTCCTCGGCGCGACCCGTGGGCATGCCGTAGCCGTCGCCCAGCTCGCCCTCGTCGATCACGAGGTTGTCCATCGCGAGGTGCGCGATGCGAGGGAAGCGATCGGCGCGCGCCCGCAGATCGTTCACCGCCTGGTGCGCGAGCGCGCTCAAGAGCGGTCGGCCGACGATCCCCTTCGGGGTCACCCGCACCGCGATGATGGGCAGCGTCACACCGGCGGCGGCCAAGCCCACGGCGAGTCCCGCGGCGGTGCCCCCGCTGCCGAGCGCCACGTAGATCGCGGTGGGGTCCTTGCCCGGAAGGTCCGTGACCAGCTGCTGCGCGAGCTCGAGCCCCGCCTCCACGTAGCCCAGCGCGCCCGTCGCATCCGAGCCGCCGATCGGGATCACGAACACCCGCTTGCGGGTCAGCCGAAGCTTGGCGACCAGCGCGGTGAGCGCGGCGGGCACGAGCGCGTACGAGCGCACCGCGTGCAAGCGCGCACCCGCGTTCAGCACGGCGCGCGCGTTGTCTTCCGCGTGCGGGCTGCGCGGCTGACCCGTCATCAGCGCGTGCACCTCGAAGCCTTGCGCGCGTCCGTAGAGCGCCGTCGCGAGCACGTGGTGCGAGCCGATCGCGCCGATGGTGACGATCGCGTCCGCGTGGAGCTCACGCGCCTGGCCGAGCAGGTGCTCGAGCTTGCGCACCTTGTTGCCGCCGTAGCGGGCGCCGGTGCGATCGTCGCGCTTGACCCAGATCTCCGCGCCGACCGCGTCGCCCAGGCGCGCCATCGGCTCGAGCGGGGTCGGCACGTCGGCGAGCGCGACCTTCGGCAGCGCGCGCAGGTTCGGCCAGCGATCGGAGAGCAGGGTCATGGGGATGGGTTGGGCGTCGCCGTGATCAGAGGAACTCGACGCCCTGCGCGAGCGGCAAGTCAGTGCCGTAGTTCACGGTGGAGGTCTGCCGCCGCATGTACGTCTTCCACGCATCCGAGCCCGACTCACGGCCG
>CAYZQM010000337.1:0-4395 GCA_964480175.1 uncultured Sandaracinaceae bacterium | reverse complement strand
AGACCAAGGCCAAGCTCAAGAGCTACAGCAAGTCGGGCACGATGATCATCGTCGCGTTCGACGTCGAGTGCACCATCGGCGGACAGAAGGTCTACACGCTCGACACCGTCTTCGGCTTCTTCCCCACCGCGGCGTTCGAGAACCAAGCGGGCCTGCCGGTGAGCGACGCGCAGAAGGCGCTGTTCGACGCAGCGCCCACGACGGAACAAGTCCAGCTGAAGGGCGAGCCCGAGCACGCGCTGCGCACCACCGCCCCTAGGCTCGCGGCGCCGTTCCTCTGCATGATCGATCGCATCGTGCACATCGACCGCACGGGCGGCGCCAAGGGTCTCGGCGCCTTCCGCGCGGAGAAGGACGTGAACCCCGACGAGTGGTTCTTCAAGGCGCACTTCTTCCAGGACCCGGTGCAGCCGGGCTCGCTCGGGGTCGAGGCGATGTGCCAGCTCCTGCAGAGCGCGATGCGCCTCTTGGATCTGCACGAGGGCTTCCGCTCGCCGCGCTTCGAGCCCGTGGGTCTGGAGCGCCCACACGTGTGGAAGTACCGCGGGCAGGTGGTCCCCAAGAACGAGGTGATCTCCTGCACCCTCGAGATCACCGAGACCGGCAAGGACGATCGCGGCGCGTTCGCCGTCGCCGACGCGAGCCTCTGGGTCGACGGCAAGCGCATCTACGACTGCAAGGGCCTGGCGATGCGGATCGTCGAGGATGATCTCGCGCCGTTGCCGCCCAAGCCCGACGAGGTGTCGTCCGCGCGCGGCGCATCGAGCGCGCCGTCGATCACCACATCGGCCTCCGCAACGGCCTCAGCCAGGGCGGACGGCGAAGGCGTCGAGGTGCTCGACCTCGTCCGCCAGCCGTGGCTCGCCGATCACGCGCCCACCTGGGTGCTGCCCGCGCTCCCGGCGACGTTCTTCCTCGATCGCATCGAGCGCTTCGCGGCCGCCCACGCCGCGTCGCGCGGCAAGGTGGTCGGCGAGATCGAGTGGCTCTCGATCGAGCGCTGGGTGAGCCTGCCCGAGGGCAGCACCGCGCGGCTGCGCCCGCGGGTGCTCGAGGCCGACGACGACGGCATCACCCTGGCGATCGAGTCGTTCCGCGAGGCGCGCGATCCCCGTCTCTCGCGCTTCGAGAGCGTCGCGAGCGCGCGGGTGCGCCTGTCGAGTCATTCGCACGAGATCGGCGGCGAGGCGTTGCCGATCACGTCGGGGATCGTGCAGCCCGATCCCTACGCGAGCGGCGCACTCTTTCACGGCCCAGCGTTTCAGCTGGTCACCGAGCTCACGCTGGGCGAGACCGGCGCGAGCGCGCAGCTCGACTGCAGCCGCGCCCCGAGTGATCCGTCGGCGCGTCGCGTGGTGATCCTCGACGCCGCGCTGCACGCGATCCCGCACGACCACCTGCACGGCTGGGATCCCACGCTGCCCGCCGATCGCGCCGCCTATCCCCGGCGCATCGAGTCGGCGCGCATCGCGCAGCACATGCCCGAAGGCAGGGCGCGCGCCGAGGTCCGCTACCTGGGCAAGGACGAGCACGGGCAGGCCAAGAGCCGCGTGGTCCTGATCGACGAGGCGCACGGGCGCGCGGTGATGGATCTGATCTTGGTCGAGGTGCTCTTGCCCAAGGGACCGATCGGGACCGCTGCGCCGGCCGATCGCGCGGCGTTCCTCCAGGGCACGTATCGCGCTGGTGTGGCGCTGAGCCAGGAGGACGGTGACGAGGGCACGACGCGCCTGCTCCTGCGCGACGTCGCAGTGTCCAACTGGCTGCCCGGCACGCTCGAGCGCGTCTATCACCTGCCGGCGAGCGCCGATCTTCCCTCCGAGATCGCGCAGCGTGATCACGTCGCGCAGCAGATGCACTGCCATCCGCGGCACGTGCGGGTGCGCGGCGATCACGCGTTCGCGCTGACCGAGCCGCTCGTGCGCCACGATCTGAGCGTGGTGCGCGACGAGGCGGGCGTGAGCGTGCGCTCGCGAGGACCCGCGGTGCTCGACGTCGCGCCGGTGCGCAGCTTCTGGCGCAAACTGCTGGGCGCCTCGATGGGCGGGCGCCCGCTGGGCAAGTGGCCCGGTGAAGAGCTGCACCTCGCGCTGATCGAGCGCTTCATGGGCCGCCTCCGCGTCGCCGATCCCGATGGTCTGGCCAAGATCCACGGACGCTCGGTGCTCTTCTTGGGCAACCACCAGGTCGGCATCGAGTCGCTGCTCTTCGGCATCGCGGCCTCCGCCCTCGTCGGGACCCCGACCACCACGCTCGCCAAGCAGGAGCACAAGGAGAGCTGGCTCGGCAAGCTCATCGAGCACAGCTTCGCCTGGCCCGAGCTGGGGAAGGCGCCCAGCGTGATCGCGTTCTTCGATCGCCAAGATCCCTCGAGCCTGCCGCGCATCATCGGCGAGCTCGGCGAGAGCATGAAGCGGCCCGAAGGCCAGAGCGTGATGATCCACGTCGAGGGCACCCGGCAGACGGCGGGCGGCAAGCCGGTCGAGAAGATGAGCGGTGTGTTCGTCGATCTCGCGCTCACCCTCGGCGCGCCGATCGTGCCGGTGCGCTTCTCTCGCGGCCTGCCCCAGCAAGAGGTCGAGACGCGCCTCGAGTTCCCCGTGGGCCTCGGGAGGCAGGACTACGATCTCGGCGCGCCCATCCTCCCGGAGGAGCTCGCCAAGCTCCCGTACAAGGAGCGCACCGAGCGGGTGATGCAGGCCATCAACGACACGGGCGTCGCGCACCATGACGAGCTGCCGTGCGTTCCCGATCCCATGCTCGCGGCGCGCGCCGAGACCTGGAAGGGCGTCACCCGCTCGCTGCCTCACGCGGTGATCGCGGCGGTGCTCGACGAGCGGCGCAAGGATCCGCAGCACGAGGATCTGGGCCCCGAGCTGAGCGCCCTGCTCGACAGCCTCGAGACCGGCGAGCCGCTCGAGGCCGCGGGCCCCGAGGGCCTCTGGCTCGCCGAGCTCCGAGCCCTCTTCCGCTGAAGCGGGGTTTCCACGTCACCCGCCCAACCGTCTATAGTCCGGCCCCGTGGCTGACGAACTCTTGGACTACGAGGGGGATCTCGCCTCGCCGTCGCTGATGGACGCGATGCGTGGCACCAACTTCGTCGCCGGCAGGCGCTGGCTGCGCGAGCAGGGGCTCGAGTCGCGCTACTTCGCCGCGCTGCCCGACGACGCGCGCGCCAGCGTGCTCGCGGTCCAGGCGACCGAGTGGGTGCCGATGGCGCTGGTGATGACGCACTACGGGGCGCTCGACACGCTCGAGCTCAGCCCCGCGAGGGAGATCGAGTTCGGAGCCAACGTCTCCCGCAACATCAACGGCACCGTGCTGAGCACCGTCGCGTCGCTCGCGGGGCGCGTGGGTCTCTCGCCGCTCGTGCCGCTGAAGCGCGCCGCGAAGATCTTCGCCCGCAACTTCCGAGGCGGCGCCGTCGGCATCTACCGCACCGGCCCGCGCGAGGCGCGGATCGACGTGCTCGGCGCGCCCATGGCCACGTCGTCGACCCACCGCGGCACCATCGTCGGCGGCTTCTTGGACGGCGCGCGCCCCTTCGCGAGCGGAGTGTGGGCCGCCGAGATCGCCAGCCAGCGCACGCCGACCTCGTACGCGATCCGGCTGCGCTGGTGAGCTCCGCGCGGGCCGTGGCAGCATGCGGCGATGAACCTCGAGCGCGCCGCGGCCGAGCTCGACGCCCGCAACGTCGACAACGTCGCCCGCACCGAGAGCTACTTGGAGCTCTACGCGTTCACGCGGGCGCGCGGCACCGACTTGCCGTGGCTGCTGATGGCGCACCTCGTGTCGCGCAACGCGGGATGCATGATGACGGACCTCGCGCTCGCGCTCGATCGCACCCGCGACGCCCAGCTCCAGGCTTCGATGCGCACGCTCTTCGTGATGCTCGAGCGCGCGAACTACCTCATCTTCCACGACGCCTGGCACCACGTCTGTGCCCACCTGATGGGCCGGACCGACGGCCTGTGCTCGCCGCGAACGCCCGAGTTCATGTGCGAGGCGTGGCGGCGCTACGAGGCCGAGCGCGCTCTGGGCGGGGTCACGCCCGACCTCGAGCGCGCGCTCGTGCTCGACTTGGTGCACAACGAGCAGCACCTCATCGAGCATCGCGTCGTGCACCGGCGGGCGCTGCGCGACGGGCTGGATCTGCTGCGCGTCGCCGAGCTCTTCGGGCTCGATCGGCCGCTCGTCTTGCCGTGGCCTTTCGATCATCGCGCTGCGCCGAAGATCCGGGTGGGCCGCTTTTCATCGCTCGGCCGCCGCATCGCGACGGGCCAGCAGCTCTTCGACCTCGCGCTCGCCGATCGCTCCCTTCGCGCGCACATGTTCGAGTGGGCGGCGGCGCATCCCCACACCGGCTCCCGCGCGGTGTATGGCGGCCGCGCGGGC
>CAYZQM010000336.1:0-4448 GCA_964480175.1 uncultured Sandaracinaceae bacterium | reverse complement strand
CTTGCTCGGGCATCGGGTAGCAGCGTCGGTCCGAGTGGCAGAACCGCGCGGTCGGCGGGCACTCGTCCCGCATGCCGCAGCGGAAGTGCCCGTCGCCGTCCGGAACGCGAGGGCTGCACGCACCCGCGAGCGCCGCGAGACCGACGAGCCAGAGCGTCCGCATCAGAAGCGTCCTCCGATCGAGAGCGACGCCCGCGTCTCGGACGACGACGTCGACGCTGTGAGGCCCCACGCGAGCCCGCCGCCCGCGCCCGCCGGCCCGACGCCGAGCAGCGTGCCGCCGAGCCCCGTGAGGATGGGCGCTCGCTCGTAGGCCCCGGCGACCGTAGGCCACCGCGTGTCGCGCGGCGCGTTCTCGACGGTGCTCACGTCGGCGAGACCGAAGCCCAGCAGGACGGCGCCCACCACCGCGACCACGAGCCCGCCGCCGAGCACGATCCAGGGCGCGGGATCTTCGCCGCTCGGCGCCGCCTCTGGCGCGACCACCGGAGGAGCGACGGTCGGAGGCGCGAGGCGGTCCGCGGTGCGCTCGGGCGGCGGCGCGAGCGCCAGCAGATCGATGTCGAGCGGACGGTCTTCGCCTCCCACGACCCGCACCCGCGCCGTCGCGACGCGACCCGCGGAAGAGCGGATGGTGACGGCGTGCTCGCCGACGGCGAGGAGGATCGGCGCGGGCGACGCGGGCCAGCCTGCAGCCGAAGCGCCTTCCCCGTCCACGTAGAGGCGCGCGCCCTCCGGCGCCGCGGGTACGACGAAGCGTCCGACGAAGAGCCGAGCGCGCGCCAAGAGCTCACGCACTTGCTCGCGCTGCTCGTCGGTGAGCGGTCGGACCTCGTGCGAGAGCGCGCCCTCGAGCGCATCCACCGCGGCCACGTAGTAGCCGAGCTCGAAGGCGGCCATGCCGATGCCGCGGAGCGTGCGTGCGTTGGGGAAGATGGTGTGGGCCCGCACGAAGAGCGCCTGCGCTTCGGCCCAGCGCCCCGCGGAGAACTCGGTGAGCGCCGCGTCGACGGCGGCCTGGTAGCCCTCGGGCTCCTCCTCTTGCGCGAGCGCGGAGCTGGAGAGGGTGAGCAAGCAAGCGAGCGCGATCCAGAGACGCACCCTCGCCGTATACCGAACTCGCCGCCGGTTGTCTCCCGACCGACTCGGCGTCCGCTCTCACCGCAACCTCGGCGCGATCGAGCGCGCGCGTCAGAAGTCGTCGCGCGAGAGCGTCCCCGAGCGACCGTGGACCTCGGGGGACTCGGTCTCGTCGGCGTCGTCGCCTGCGGTCGACGTGGCGGGACGACGCGGCCTCCGCGACTCGCTGCGGGCCCCGGGCGCGGACACCTCGGCGACGTCGGTCGGCGCGACCAGCTCAGCCCGCTCTTCGACCGCGGGCGGCGGCTCGGGAGCGAGCGGCGCAGCAGGCTCGACCGGCACGGCCACGGGCTCGGAGGGAGCGACGCTCGGCGAGGCGGGGGCCGCCGCAGCGGGCGTCGCATCGGGGACGCTCGAGGCCAGGGCCAACGCGGTCACCACGCCGATGATCGCGAGCGCGCCGATCACGGGCCACAGCGGCGGTCGGGTGCGCGGCGCGACCGAGGGCGCGCCGCTCTCGTTCGTCGGGTCGCTCGGCGGATCGGTTCGATGTGGCGCGCCCGCGGCGCGCGTGACCGCGAGGTGCTGGGGCAGCGCGCCGCGCGTGGGCGACGACGTGATCGCGGCGGAGACCTGCGGCGAGCGTCTCGGGATCGGCGTCGGCATCGGCGGCGCGAACGACTCCGCGTCGGTCGCTCGAAACGACGCCCCCGATCCGCCGAACGGCAACAACGCTTCCGCGAGCGCTTCGACCGTGGGGAAGCGCCGATCGGGATCCTTGTGCAGCGTGCGCTCGACGATCTCCCGCAGCGCCTCGGGCACCGCGTCGGGCAACGGGGACGGCGCCTCCGTCGCGATCGCGATCAGCAGCGCGCCGTAGCTCTCCGCGCGAAACGGCGGCGTGCCTGCGAGCAGCTCGTGCAGGATCACCCCGATCGCCCACACGTCGGTGCGACCATCGACGTCGCGGCTGCCACGCACCTGCTCTGGCGACATGTAGCTCGGCGTCCCCATCGTGACGCCGCTCTGGGTCACCGAGCCCGAGCCGTCACCGGGATCGACCTGGAACTTGCTGATCCCGAAGTCGAGCACCTTCGTCGACTCGACGTCTCCGTCCTTCACGAGGAACAGGTTCTCGGGCTTCAGATCGCGATGCACGATCCCCAAGCGGTGCGCCGCGGCGAGGCCCTCCATCGCGGGCAAGAGCAGCTGCACCGCGAGGGCGGGCGCGACGGGACCGAGCGCGCTCATCCGCGCGCGAAGCGAGTCGCCCCGCAGGCGCTCCATCACGATGAAGGTCGCGGGGCCGTCTTGCCCGACGTCCATCACGCCGACGACCCGCGGGTGATCGATGCGACCCATCGCGCGCGCCTCGCGCAGGAATCGCTCGGGTCCGAGCGGATCGTTCTTGGTGTCGGGCACCATCCACTTCAGCGCGACCCTGCGGTCGGTCAGCACGTGACGCGCAGCGAAGACCGTCCCCATGCCGCCCTGCCCGAGGACGCCCTCGATCGCGTACTTCTCCGCGACGACGTCGCCGATCTCCGGGGGCCCTGACACGCGCCGAGTATAGAGGGGGCCCGCGCGCCGAGGCCACCCCGCACCCAGCCTGCTCGTGCTCTACTGCGCGCCCCGATGTCCCAGGTGGAGAAGCGCGACGCCGACAGCAGAAGCCCGCTGCGTCGCTTCCTTTCGCTGGAGCTGCTCGACAATCGCTACCCCGCGCTGCACGGGATGCGGGTCCTCGCGATCGTCAGCGTCATCCAGTACCACGTGACGTGGATCTTCTCCGGCGAACAGGGCATCCCGCTGAACGACACGTTCCGGGAGGCGTCGCTGTCGATCTTCTACGGGATGGATCTGTTCTTCCTGCTCTCGGGCTTTCTGATCGGTTCGATCCTCATCCGATCGCTCGAGGTGTCGGGGACGCAGAACCTCCGACGCTTCTATCTGCGGCGCATCTTCCGCACGTTCCCCTCCTACTACGTCGTCCTCACGGGGCTGGCGCTCTGGCTGCCGCTGACGCCGCAGCAGATCGAGCACCTGCCGTACGAGTACGTGTACCTCACGAACTTCATGCCGCTCGCGCGGCACGAGATCGTGATGTTCTGGGGCTGGTCGCTCGCGCTCGAAGAGCAGTTCTATCTGACCGTGCCGCTGCTGATGTTCGTGCTCTACCGGCTGGGAACGGACCGAGCGCGCATGATCGCGCTCGGCGTGATCGCGAGCACCGCGCTCGTGGTGCGGCTCAGCATCTACGCGGCGGGCTCGCCGTGGGACGACTTCGATCTCTACGAGGCGGTGTACTTCCGCACCTACACCCGGTTCGACGTGATCGTCGCGGGCATCCTCTTGGCGTTCATGGAGATGCGCTACGGCGCGCGCATCGCCGCGTGGCTGAAGGCGCCGCTGCACCGCGCGCTGCTCGGCATCCCCTGCCTCACGCTGCTGTGGCTCATCTCGAACCCGACGCAGCTGATGCACGTCTTCGCCTGGGGCTCGCTCACCAGCTTGATGTACTTGGGCGCGGTGCCCCTGATCCTGCACGGCGAGGGCCCGCTCCAGCGCTTCTTGGGACACCCCATCTTCCGGCGCCTCGCGACGCTCGGCTACGGCGTGTACCTGGTGCACATCCCGCTGATCGATCACGTGCTCGTGCCGATCGCCGCGAGGCTGCACGAGGACGGCGCGTCGATGGCGTGGGTGTGGCCGGTGTCCCTGCTCGGCGTCACCACGGCCTCGTTCGTCATCGGGTACCTGATGCACGTGCTGATCGAGAAGCCCTCGCTCTGGGTCCGCGACAAGGTCGCGGCCTGACGTCGTCAGCGAGGCTCAGTCCGCGGGACCGAGCTCGATGGGCGAGGCGTCGAACGGCGCGCCGAAGCCGATCGGCGGGATGTCGGCCGGCACGTACTCGTGCCGCAGCTCGTTCATCCAGAGCCGCGTCTCGAGCGGCTCGTCGAAGTCGACGCGCACCGCGTGCGTGCGCCCTTCCGTCACCTCCAGCACGGTGATGTGCATGCCCGGCGCCTCGAAGACATCGCCCGGCTGCACCAGGAAACCGGCGTCGAGGTAGATGTTGCCCTCGCCCCACGCGAAGAGGCCGACGTCGCGCGCGGTCAGCAGCTCGACGGTGCGCTCGCCGGTGCGGATCATCAGCACGTGCTGCGTCGTCGCCAGGAGCGCGAACCGCCGCGGCAGTGCGCCGACCTCGAGCGCGAAGGGGATGAAGTGCGTGCCGCCGAGGCCGCGGACCACGAGCACGTCGCCATCGGCCACGTGGCCCTCGTCGTCGACGGCGTGCGCGAGCGTGCTCGCCTGCGACGCGAAGCGCTCCGACGAGTCGAGGTGATGCCTCGAGAGGAGGA
>CAYZQM010000335.1:1936-4479 GCA_964480175.1 uncultured Sandaracinaceae bacterium | reverse complement strand
CCGCCCCCACCCCCACCCTCACCCGCGCCCCCGCCCACGCCCTCACGCCCACCCTCGCCCTCGCCCTCGCGCCCACGCTCACCCTCGCCCGCGCCCTCACGCCCGCCCTCACCCTCCCTAGGGCGTCACCCGCAGCAGCGAGTCGCACGTCGACGTGTACGCGTGACGCGGCTGATGCTGATGCAGAAGCGCGCACGCTTCCTCGAGATCGCTGCGTCGCCCGGTGCGGAGCGCGCAGTTCATCCGTGCGCCCAAGATCGGCGCGCTGTGGCCTGCGTGCTCGAGCTCGCGCAGGCAGCCCGCGAAGTCGCCCTCGCCCATGCGCTCGGTCGCGCGCACCAGCGCAGGGGGCGGACCGCTCGGTGCGGCCTCGCCGTCTCCGGCGCCGCTCGTCGCCGCTTCCTCCGGGGTGCTCGCCGTCGATCGGTCGTCGCGCGCAGCGCGATCGCGGGCTCGCTCCGGACGGGTGCGCTCGGCGACGACGACGCGGGAAGCGTCCGTCGTGCGGCCATCGACGGCGGCGTCGTGACCCCCGTCCAGCGGCGCCTCGCTCGCGTCGAGGCCCGCGTCGATCGGGCTCGACACCGACGTCGAGGTGACTGGAGGCGGGGTCGGGATGGCGCGCTCGCGCGCCGACGAGAGCACCATCGCGAGCGCCGCGATGCCGCCCCCGAAGACCACCACGCTCGCGACCAGCGCGGTCACCAAGAGCGCGGTCGGTCGACCGCTCGCGCGCGCGGGCACGGCGGCGGTGATCGGCAGGGGCCCGCTCGGCGCGGCCTGCGCAGCGACGGTGGGCGCGTAGCTCTCGGCCGACACGCGGGCCGCAGGCCGCACGCTCGGGGCGGGCCCGGGCTGCGTCGTCATCGCCTGCGTCGGCGCCGTCGCGAGCGGCGCGTGCGGCTCGGTGCGCCGCGCGAGCCCCGCGAGCTGTGCGAGCGCTTCGCGGAACGTCTCGACGTCGGGGTAGCGATCACCTGGGCTCTTCTGCAGCGCGCGATCGAGGATGTGCTCGAGCGCCTCGGGCACGTCGATGCCGCGGTCCCTCAGGTGCGGACGGGGCGCCGTGAGCACCGCGACCAAGATGCTCGTGAGCGTCGGCCCCTCGAACGGCGGCCGACCGCTGATGAGCTCGAAGAGGATGATCGCGAGCGCCCACAGGTCGCTCCGCCCGTCGAGGGGCTGACCCTGCGCCTGCTCGGGCGACATGTAGCTCGGCGTACCGAGCACCGTTCCGGTCGCCGTGACCTTGGCGCCCGTGTTCTCGTCGAGCGCGCGCGCGAGCCCGAAGTCGAGCAGCATCGGACGATCGCGCTCTTCTCCGGGCAGCCGCGCCAAGAAGACGTTCGATGGCTTCAGATCGCGATGGATCATGCCGACCCGATGCGCGGCCGCGATCGCCGAGAGGATCGGATCGAGCAATACGATCGCCTCCCGGTAGGGCAGCGGACCGCGGCGGCTCAGGTGCTGCGCGAGGTCCTCGCCCTCGAGCAGATCCATCACGAGGAACCAGAGGCCGTCGGGCGTCTCGTCGTAGTCGTGGATCGCGACGATGTGCGCGTGACCGACGGCGCCGAGCGCCTCGGCCTCGCGACGAAAGCGCTTCAGCGCGTCGGTCTGCGAGGCGTGCGCGGCGAGCAGCACCTTGATCGCGTACGCCCGGCCGGTGCGCGCATGGCGTCCGACGTACACCGCGCCCATGCCCCCTTGCCCGAGCAGACGCTCGATCCGGTAGCTGCCGATCACGCGGCCGACCAAGGAGTCCGACACGGCCCGCGTCGTGTCACGTGCCCGGCGGAGAGACCAGCGAGCCGCGGCGTCGGTCAGGGCGATCCGAACGCACGGGGCCGAACGCACGGTGCCGAACGCGGGACCGAACGCGTGCCGAACGAAGGATGGACGGACCGCATGCCGCGTATCCTGTGCCCGTGGTGCGTCACGGCTCACACCAGTGCTCGGTCGTCGTCGGGTCCCACCGAGCGTCGCGCGGATGACCGCGGCCGAGCAAGGCCGCATGGTGCGTGCCGCCGGCGTGCTCGCGATGCCGGCGGTCGCGCTCTTGGTGGCGAGCGGTCTAGCGCTGCGCATCCACGCGCTCGCTCCGGACGGGGCGCTTCCCCGCGGATGGATGGGCGACGCGGCGCTCCTGCACACGCTGATCGGCGACGCGGGGATCGCCGTGCTGGTGGCGCTCCTGTTCGGTCCGCGGATCGTGCGCGCTTTCGACACCCGGCCGCCATCCGTGATCCTGGTGCTCGCGCTGTTCTGCGCCCTGCTGCTCGCCGTCGTGATCCCCGCCGCGGCGTTCTTCACCTTCCCCGAGGATGGCTACCGCGTCGTCGATCCCACGCCGCTGGTGCTCGGGGTGGGCGCGCTCGTCGCGGTGGTGGCGGGCGGGCGAATCGACCTCGCGACGGCGGCGCTCGCGCTCTTCGGCGTCGCGGCGCTCGGCGTCGGCCTGCTGTTCGTGGTCGCGGCCATCGCCGTGGTGCCGGTGCATGGCGAGCTGGTCACCGCGCTCACGGTGGTCGCGCTCGCGGCGG
>CAYZQM010000335.1:1600-1926 GCA_964480175.1 uncultured Sandaracinaceae bacterium | reverse complement strand
GGGTCAGGAGCACGGCGGCTTCGGCGCTCTTGGGCCCCTCGCCCGCGGGGCGCTGGGGATCGGCCTCTGCCTGCTCGCGCTCGCCCCGTCGCTCGGGTGGCTCGACGCGCCCGAGCACGCGATGCTGCTCGCGTCGCTCTCGGGCCTGGGGGTGCCGATCGTGCTCTCGGTCGCGCTCGCCGGCGCCCGGCTGAGCCAGCGACCCGACGCGGCCGCGGCCATCGCCGCCGTGCTGCTCGCCGGCCCGGCCTGGGGCATCGATCGTCTCGTGATCGGCGGCTCCGTCGCGCTGCACGACACGCTCGCGCCGAGCGGCGCCCTGCATC
>CAYZQM010000335.1:0-1590 GCA_964480175.1 uncultured Sandaracinaceae bacterium | reverse complement strand
CATCCTCGGGTCTGGCAGCGGCCCCGCTTGGCGCTGTCGGGCCTCGGGCTCGTCCTCGCGGGCGGCGCCACGTTCGGGTGGGGGTTCTTCGCGCTCGGCGCGTCTGGCATGCCGGCGCGCTATCCCGCCTACGACGAGGCGTTCACCGCCGACCAGCGGGTCAGCAGCGTGGGCGCGTTCGTGATGGTGGTCGGGGCCATGCTGGCCGGACTCGCTGCGCGTGCCACCGTGCGCGGCGCTCGTGAGCGCGACACCTAGCCGCCTCAGGCGGCGGCGAGGCGGCGTGCGCGCGCCTCGCGGTAGCGCTTGAAGCGCGCGTTCAGGACGGCGAGCACGATCATGGCCCCCGTCAGCGCGACGGTGACGCCGATGGCCTCGTTCAGGTTGAGCGCGTGGGCGTAGGTTCGCTGCAGGCCGACGGTGACCACCGAGCCGTGCAGCACCATCAGGTGCGCGACGTACACGATCAGCGTCTCTTGGCCCACGGTCTCGGCGAGGCGCACCACCTGGTCGATGGCGGCGAAGCGCGCGAGCCGGAAGCGATCGATCGCGCGCTCGAGGGCCATCAGCGCGGTCAGCACCAGCATCACGTTGCCGAGGCGGAAGAAGAAGTAGTACGGGTTGGTGCGCCAGAACTGGTGATCGCCGTAGGGCTGAAAGCCGGTGCGGTTGATCGCGATCGGCACGAGCAGCACCAACGCCGTCGCGATCGCCATCCGGAGCAGGAGCGTGTCCGACGGACGCGGGTGACGACGCGCGGCGTACGCCGTCAGCAGGCCCGCCCACGTGAACGCGGCCCACGGCACCAGCGAGAACATCGAGCCCGAGTGACCGTTGACGTAGCCCGCGAGCCAGAGCGGGAGGTGATCGCCCACCGGGATCGCCGCCAAGATCGGCGCGCCGAGCACGACGATCAGAAAGAGCGTGCACACCACGGCGACCAAGCGCTCCGGCTTCTTGAGGACGATCGCGCCGAGCTGAAGCAGACCGAGCGAGACGCCGATGTGCTGGAGCACGTCGACCTGCGCGAAGCTGCGCCAGTGCGCGTCGGTCACCCAGCGCCAGTCGCTCGGGAAGAACGCGGGCAGGTGCAGGAAGTAGCCGATCAGGATGAGGGTCAGGTAGCGCCGGATCCGCTTGTTGAGCGCGGGACCCGGGCGGGTCTGCTTCTCCCAGCCCCGAAACGTGGTGAACCCGAACGCCAGCCCCGAGCCGAAGAGGAACATCGGCGCCGTGTACCCGTGCACGAAGTCGTGGTGCCGGTGCCAGCGCTCGCTGTTGTAGCTCTGGCTCAAGAGCGTCGTAAACGTGTGCCCCTGCACCATCATCAGGACGGCGACGAAGCGCAGCAGATCGAGCGCCACCCAGCGGGCGGGCTTCTTGGTGGGCTCGGCCTCGCTCGGCGGGCCCTGGGGCGACAGCGCGATCGGATCGATCGCGCTCGCTGCCGTCTGCGAGGCGGCGCTCAAACACAGCTCCTTGGGCGACGTTGCGGGGGCGAAGGTCTCGCACGATGCCGGGAGCGGCGCAAAAGGGCGGGCGTGAGGGCGAGGGCGAAGGCGGCGTGAGGGTGCGGGCGGGGGCGTGAGG
>CAYZQM010000334.1:2515-4492 GCA_964480175.1 uncultured Sandaracinaceae bacterium | reverse complement strand
GCCCGGCGTAGCGAGCTTGGGATTTGGGCGCGCGACTCACGTCATCGCCTCCGGCCAGGCGACCACCAGGCCGACCGGGGTGAGGCGGGTCATGCGGACCTCGTAGAGCTCGGCGATGGCCTGGGGCTCGGCGTCGAGATCGATCTCCATCTGTTTCTCGCGGCGCTGCATCTCCGCGAGATCGAGCTCGAGCTGACGGCGCTGATCCTTGAGGGTCGCCGCGTCGCTGCCGCTGAGCTGGGCGTACATGTCTCCTTGGCGCAGGTCCTGGATGCCGAGCGAGAGATCCTTCTTGCGGCGCGCGAGCAGCGCGCGGAGATCATCAGCCTCCTTGCGGGCGCGGGCGGCCAGGCCGCTCTTGGCCTTGGCGGCGCGGGCGTCGGCCTCGTCGTGCAAGGGACGCCAGAGCGCGGCGAAGAGCGCCTCGGTGGCGGAGGCCACGTTCGCCGCGATGGTGGCGTTCGGTGCCTTGGTGTCGGGATCGGCGAGGAGCTTCTCGATCGACTGCACGGCTTGCGACGTGGTGGCCGCGTCGCGGTAGGGCTCGATGGCATGTGCGGTGGCGACATCGCCATTCCAGGGCGCGGCGAGGGCGACCAGCTCGTCGTGCAGGCGCGCGGCCGAGGGCCCGAAGAGGGTCAGTCGCGCATAGACCAACACGCGAATGACCGAGTCGGGCGAGACGATGGCGGAGGTGCGCGAGAGATCGTGGGCGCTGAAGCCCTGGGCCAAGAAGCGGTCCAGGACGCGGCGCACGACGGGGTGCGCGAGGTGCAGCTGCTCGACCTCGCTGGAGAGCTGCGCGAGCGGGGTGAAGGTGACGGCGCGCGGAGGATCCTTGCGCCACTCCCAGAGCGACTCGTCTCGTCGGCGGGGGCGGCGGATGGAATCGAGGGTGACGGCCCAGGAGCGGTCGAGCGCGGGGAGGCTGAACGCGGGACGGCCGTCGATGGAACCTTCTGCCTGAAGACCCGGTGTCCCCGCCAGGCGCAGGCCGACGTCGAAGACACCGCGGAGCGAGTCGGGGCTGACCTCGAGCGCCTTCTGGGATTGCTCGTAGCGCCGGGTGGCGCGGCCGATCTCGTCGAGGAGGAGCGACTTGTCTTTGCGAGACGCCTCGAGCTCGGCCTCGACCGCCTGGGTGTCTTTGCCTTGGCCCACCTGCTCGATGCGCGCGGCGGTGGAGGACTGGATACCGTCCTTGAGCGCGTCCTCGAGGTCATCGAGGAGCACGGCGCCGAGCGAGCCGAGCTCGCGCTGCACCACGTCGACCTTGCGGACCAGCGTCTCGAGCACCTTGTCTTCGGGGCGCTCGGGGTAGACGAAGTAGTGGCAGCGCACCTCGGACGCAGGCTGCAGGGTGCGGTCGATGCGGCCGTTGCGCTGCTCGAGGCGGGCGGGGTTCCAGGGGAGATCGATGTGAAAGACGTCCGCGCAGAAGGCCTGGAGGTTGATGCCCTCGCGCGCGGCGTCGGTGGCGATGAGGATGCGCAGCGGCTCTTCGGACGGGGGCGCGTTGAAGCGGCGCTGCACCTCCTCCCGGGCCTCGTCGCCCATGCCGCCGGAGAAGGTGGTGATGCGATCCTCGGCTGCGCCGGTGTGGGCGACGGCCTCGTTGAGCAACTCGCTCAAGTAGCGCTTGGTGTCGGCCCATTCGGTGAAGATCAGGACTCGGGTGTCGGTCCAGGGCGCGATCTGGGTGGGGTCACCGATCGATGGATTGCAGTGCTCGCGCAGCCAGGCGAGCAATGCGCGGACCTTGGCGTCGGGCAGCCGGCGGGCCTTCTCTGCCTGGGTGCGCAGGTCCGAGAGGAGCGCGCGGGCCTCTTCGGTGGGCGTGGGGAGCGCGCTGCTCTCCTTGGCCAAGGCGGCGTCGTCCTCGGCCTGCAGCGCCTCGTCGGTGGGGCCGTGGGTCTCGGGATCCGCAGTGTCGTCCGAGGCGAGATCGAGCAGGGGCGTCGCGGAGCGAACGATGGG
>CAYZQM010000334.1:0-2505 GCA_964480175.1 uncultured Sandaracinaceae bacterium | reverse complement strand
GCTCGTCGACCGCCGCGACGTGCACGGTGAGGCTCTTCGCGAAGGCCTCGGGGCTCGAGAGCAGGCGCTGCTGCAGGCGAATGAAGGGCAATCGACCGACGCCCTTCTTGGGCGCGCACAGCTCGGTGTAGCGAGCGAGGGTGTGCGCGAGCGTGAGGTCGAGGGGCAGCGCCTGCCCGAGATCGGTGGGCTCGCTGGTCTTGCCGTCGGATCGCAGGGTGTGGCCTATCCACGCCTTGCCGTCGTGATCGAGCCGGTGTTGCACCAAGACGCGCTCGGGGAATTGTTCGATGCCGAGCGCGCGCAGATCGCGCTTGAGGCGGCGCACCATGATGGGCGCCAGATCCTCTTTGCCGCGCACCGGGACGCCGCGGGGGAAGCGGTTGCGATCGAGGATCTCGAGCAGGGCGCTGAAGCTGTTGGAGTGGCCGTTGTGCGGGGTGGCGGAGAGAAAGAGGCGGTTGTCGAAGCGGGGCGCGAGCTCACGGACGGTGCGGGTGACCTCGCTGTCCACCGCGTAGCGGCTGCGCGAGGCGGGCGCGGCCACGTGCGCTTCGTCGAGCACGAGCAGGCTCTTCTTCATGCGGGGGCCGAGGTGGCGGAGCAGGGGCTCGCGGTACTCGGGGCGACGCAGGACGGCGTGCGAGATGATGAAGCGGTTGTGGGTGGCCCACACCGGGACACCGAAGCCGCGCGCCTGGCGGCGCTGCGCGATGAAGTTCCGGCTCATCACCTCGAAGTGCAGGCCGAAGCGGCGGCGCATCTCGTCCTTCCACTGAAGGCAGATGGACGCGGGGCACGCGATGAGGATGAAGTCGGCCTGCTGGCGCAGGATGAGCTCCTGCATGACCAGGCCCGCCTCGATGGTCTTGCCGAGGCCCACGTCATCCGCGATGAAGAGGTTGGCGCGCGGGAGCTCGAGCGCCTTCATCAGCGGGGTGAGCTGATGCGCCATGTGCTTGATGCCCGCGCGGAACGGCGCCTGAAAGCGGGTGGCGTCCGCGGCCGAGACCGCGTTCCAGCGGAGGGTGTGCAGGTACGCGCCGAAGTGCTCGGGGGGATCGAGGCGCGCGGTCTTGGAGAGCGCGGACGAGGTCTCGGGATCGATCACCTCGGCGCCCAGCTCGAGATCCCAGAGCACCTGCAGCGCACGACCGGGGTCGTCGTCGTCGAGGCACACCAGATCGATGAGCGCCGACTCGTTGCCTTCGCCCGGCGCGACGTGTTCGACGAGCCACTGGCGGTGACGCGCGCGCACCACTTGGCCGGGCTGCGGCAGGCCCTCGCGGTGGTGGCTGGGCGGCGGCGGCGCGGTGCGCTTGGGATCGACGCCGGCGACGAGCAGCAAGCGCTCGATCAGATCGCGGCGCGCGCTGCCGGCATCGGGCACACCGTGCGCGCGGCAGATGAGCTGCAGCTCGTCGCGGCCGAGCTCGCGGAGGATGGTGTGCAGCCGCCCCTCGAGCTGCGCGCCCAGCAGCGCGGCGAGCTTGGGCTTGTTGTGGACGCCTGCGCGCAATCGGACGCCGAAGAGGCGCGCGAGGTCGAGGATGCGCGCCTGCGGGAGCGCGACGAGCGTTGAGGTCGCGTTGAGTTGGGCTTTGGTGAGCTCGGGCATCCCTTCGCGCGAGGCCTCGGCGGTCACCCCGAGAGGCCGGCGGCGCGATGATAGCCCCCGCGCTGGCACGGACGGCGAGCACAAAATCGGGTTTCGCTGCGGCTGCAGCGCGCGGGACGACACGTCACCCTTCGCGAGCTCGGGGAGCGGGCTCGCTGACGAACGTGACGAACGTGACGAAGATCGTCCCGGGTCGCTGCCCGGGGGCGCGGCTCGCTGACGAACGTGACGAACGTGACGAAGATCGTCCCGGGTCGCTTGCTTTGCCCGCGGGGCGCGCCGGTGGTAGCGCCGCGCGCATGAAGAGCATCGTTTCGATCGCGATCGTGGGCGGCTGTGGGGGTGGGGCGTCCGAGCGAGCGGAGACGCGGGAGCCGGCGAGCAGCGGGGGCGAGAGCAGGGCGTCCGCCACCACCGCGGTCGCCACCGCGGCGCGGGTGCGGTCCAACGCGCGGCCGCCGACGCTGTCCGAGGAGATGATCGCGAGCGACTCGGCGAGCCCCGCGCTCACCGTGTCTGCGGAGACCGGGTGGGTGGTGATCCCCAGCTTCCGCCTCGGCATCGCGATGCCCGATGGGTGGTACTGGTCGAACGCCGACGAGATGGTGTTCGCGAGTGAAGGCACCCGGCACGCCATCGACGCCGACTTGGTCGACGCCCTGCGTCGCGCGCTGCAGGCCGTCGTGAACGAGTTCGACCTCTACGATCCGGCGTTCGTAGATCGGCTGATGCCGTCCGCGCGGGTGGTGCTCCTGCCGGGCGGCTTGCCGCGGGGCGCCCGGGTCGGCGCCGAGTTCTGCACCCAGGTCGTGCTTCCTAGGGTCGTCGCGCAGTACCCCGACGCGACCGTCGCCTCGCAAGAGACGCTCACCGTCGCAGGCTACCCC
>CAYZQM010000333.1:0-4604 GCA_964480175.1 uncultured Sandaracinaceae bacterium | reverse complement strand
TGCTGAGCGCCGAGACGACGAAGCCCTCGCTCATCATGAGCAGGCAGAACACCGCCTCCATCGCGCCGCACGCGCCGAGCGTGTGCCCGGTGTAGCTCTTCATCGTCGAGATCGGCACCTCGCGCTTGAAGACGGCGTACGTCGCGTTGCTCTCCGCGATGTCGCCCACCTCGGTGCCGGTGCCGTGCGCGTTGACGTAGTCGATGTCGGTCGGGTGCACGCGCCCGTCGGCGAGCGCGAGCTCCATCGCGCCGCGCATCCCGACCTCGCTCGGCGAGGTCACGTGCATGCCGTCGCAGTTCGTGCCGAAGCCCGCGATCTCGCCGAGGATCTTCGCGCCGCGCGCGCGCGCGTGCTCGTACTCCTCGAGCACCAGCGTCCCCGCGCCCTCGCCGATCACCAGCCCGTCGCGCTTCACGTCGAAGGGCCGCGGCGACAGATCCGGCCGCTCGTTGTAGCGGATGCTCGTCGCCATCAAGAGGTCGAACGTGACCGCCGTCGCGTAGTGCAGCTCCTCCGCCCCACCCGCGATCATCACGTCCTGCATGCCGTACTTGATCGCCTCGTACGCGAAGCCGATCGACTGCGAGCCGCTCGTGCACGCGCTGATCGCCGGGATCACGCGCCCCCGGATCTCGAAGAACGACGCCAGGTTCGCGGCGCAGGTGTGCGTCATGAACTTGAGGTACGCGCTCGAGTCGAGGCCGCGCATCGAGTGCTTCGTGAAGAGCGGCCCGCAGAAGTCCTCGAGCTCCTTGCTGCTGCCGGTCGTCGAGCCGTACGCGATGCCGCAGCGCCCACCGCTGAGCACCTCCTGCGGGAGCTTCGCCTGCGCGAGCGCCTGCTCGGTGGCGTGCGTCGCGAAGAGCGCGACCATGCCCATCGTGCGTCGCTTGCGGCGCGGGAAGTGCGCCATCAGATCGAGCCCGGTCACGACGCCGCCGATGCGCGTCTGCAGATCCGGGATGTGCCCCCACTGCGGCATCGGCGCGATGCCGTGGCGGCCGGTGCGCAGGGACCGCGTGACCTCCTCGGCGGAATTGCCGATCGGCGAGTCGACGCCCAGCCCGGTGACGACGACCCGGCGGGTGCCGCTCACTTGGCCTCGCCCTCGCGTTCGCCCGGCGCCCGCGGCGCGTCCGCGGCGGTCTGCGCCGGACCGTCGGGGACGCCCGCCTTCACCTTCTCGATCTCGGCGAGCACGAAGTCGATCAGCTCGTCGACGGTCCGCACCTGCCGCGCGTCCGCGGGATCGGGGCGGCGCCCCGTCATCTCGCGGAGCTGCGTGAAGATGTCGATGGCGTCGATGCTGTCGAGGTCCAGCTCGTCGTAGAGCGTCGACTCGCGGCTGATCTTCTTGGGGTCGAGCTCGAACGAGTCGCTGAGGATCTCGACGATCTTCGCGTAGATCTCGTCGCGGCTGAGGGTGGGAGCGTCGGACACGTTCATCTCTCGGTGTTCGGCCATCACTCGGGATTCGGCGAGGCGGGCGCGCGGGCGGTCCATGCGGCGCAATGCCCGGAGCGCCGCGCGGGCGTCCGGAGGGAACGGTATGGGCCGCGGTCCGCGAGGACGTCGGGTCGGGTCAGGCCATTCATGGCCGGGCCGCGCGGTCGCATCGCGAGGACCGTCATCTGGGGGTTGCGAACTGCTTTGGACCTCCGAGCGCGCCGTCGAGTGGAGACGCAGCGCCCCTGTGCTCACGCTACGGCGGAAGAAGGGCCTTTCTTCCCCGGAAAGGGCGCCTAGGATATTGGCCTTCGGTTCCGGACGCCAGCCATTCCGCCCTGGCTGGAACGGCGCGCACGGCGAGGTGCGCCCGCTCCAGCGCGGAGATATGCTCCCCGCCCCGTTTCGGGGTCGTTGGAGCCGGTGTCGATGAAGCGCTACGACGTCGTGATCTGTGGTGGAGGCCTCGCGGGCCTCACCCTCGGCAGGCACCTCCGGCGGGAGCTCCCCGAGCTGAGCGTGGCGATCGTGGAGCCGGAGCGGCGTCCCCTCCCCGACGCGTGCCACAAGGTCGGCGAGTCGAGCGTCGAGATCGGGGCGCACTTCTTCGACCACGTGCTCGGCCTGCGCGAGTACCTGCTCGAGCGACAGCTCGTGAAGAACGGGCTGCGCTACTTCACCGGCGACACGCAGGGCCCGCTCGCGATGCGCCGCGAGATCGGCCCGAGCGAGCACCCGGTGGTGCCGAGCTATCAGCTCGATCGCGGGCGCTTCGAGAACGACCTGCGCGGCTTCGTCGAGGAGGACGGCGCGACGCTGCTCGAGGGCTGGCACGTGTACGGGCTCGAGCTCGCGCCGAAGGGCAGCGACGAGCCGCACGTCGTGAGCATCTCGGCGGGGGGCGATCGCAAGGAGACGCTCGCCGCGCGCTGGGTGATCGACGCCAGCGGGCGGCGCCGGCTGATCCAGAAGAAGCTCGGCCTCACGCGCGACAGCGGGCACCACCACAGCGCGGCGTGGTTCCGCGTCACCGGCAAGCTCGAGGTCGGCTCGCTGGTGCCCGAGAGCGATCGCGCGTGGCACGCGCGGGACGTCGATCACAACCGGTGGCTCTCGACGTGCCACCTCTGCGGCGTCGGGTACTGAATGTGGCTGATCCCGCTGTCGACCGGGTACCACTCGATCGGCATCGTCGCGGGCGAGGAGCACCATCCGTTCGAGACCTTCGCGCGCCCCGAGAGCGCGATGAAGTGGATCGAGAAGCACGAGCCCGTGCTGTTCGAGAAGATCCGCGGGATCGAGATGGACGACTTCAAGGTGCTGCGCCGCTACGCGTACACCAGCGAGAAGGTCTTCTCGGCGGATCGCTGGGCGTGCGTCGGCGAGGCGGCGGTGTTCGTCGACCCGCTGTACTCGCCGGGCAGCGACTTCATCGCGCTCGCGAACGTGCTGGCGACCGAGCTCGTGCGCACCGACGTGCGGGCGCGGCGCGGCGAGGCGGACGCATCGGAGCTGGCGGAGCGAGCGCGCGACTACGACGAGTTCTTCCTCGGGTTCACCGAGGTGACGACCGCGACCTTCCGCCGGCACAGCCACATCAACGGCTCGCCCGGCGTGCTCCCGGCGAAGCTCTACTGGGACAACTTCCACTACTGGTCCTTCGTCTGTCAGTTCTTCTTCAACGAGATCTACAAGGTCTCGCCCGCCGAGCACCGCAAGTTCCGCGACCTCGCGCGAGACTTCGCCGCGCTCAGCGTGAAGTCGCAGGCGATGCTCAAGGCGTGGGCGCACCTCGCGCCGGGGACGGCGAAGGGCGACTTCGTGCCGCTGCCGCAGTTCCCGTCGACGCTGGCCGACCTCCACCTCGATCTGCAGAACCGCCGCGGGCCGGACGACACGTACGCGCAGATGAAGAAGAACTTCGCGGGCGCGCGCGAGGTCGTCGCGGAGCTGACGCTGCGCGCGCTCAAGGCGGTGGGGCCCGAGAAGGCGGGCGAGCTGCTCGAGCGCACGAGCTTCCTCGACTGGGGGCTGACCTTCGACGAGGTGCGCCTCGACTACGACGCGGCGAGCTCGGACGAGCGCTCGATGCGGCGAAGGGCGCTGCCGCGGATCGTGCGCGACATGGATCGCGCGTTCGGGCATCCGGAGAACGACGGCGTGGGACCGACGATGCGCGAGCTGCTCGCGATCGCGCGGCAGCACGCGCACTCGATGCAGACGCAGCCCGCCGCCCTCTGATCCGTTCGCGGAACGTTCACACCCGCTCGGCGAGGAGGCGGATCGCGTCGGTCGCGGTGAAGATGCCGAGGATCCGCTCGTTGTCGTCCGTGACGACGACCGAGCCGAGCTTGTGCTCGTGCATGTCGACCAGCACGTCGCGGAGCGGCGTCTCGGCGCGGACGCAGCGCGGCTCGGGGCTCATCGCGTCCTCGACGCGCACGTGCTCCGCCTTGGCGACGACCTCGACGAGGCGCACGTCGCGATCGCTGAGCATGCCGACCAGGCGGCCGCCGTGGAGCACCGGCAGGTGGCGGATGCCGTGCTCGCGCATGCGCTCGGCGGCCGCGGCGATCGGCTGCTCGGCGCCGATCGTGTAGGGATGCGGGGTCATGAACGAGCCGACCTGGGACACGGAGACCTCCTCGGGTGACGATGGAGCTACGCACCGCGCGCCGGCGCGCCAGCGTCAGCCGCGTTGGAAAATGCCCCGTCCGGCGTCGACCCACGCGTGGTCGCGTGGCGGCGGAGCGGGGGGCGATGCGAGCAACGGCAGGATGGATCGTGGTGCTGGCGGTCGCGATGTCGAGCGCCTCGTGCGCGCTCAGCCACGAGCTCGAGGGCGCGCCGATGGGCTCGCCGTGCGTCGAGGACGACGAGTGCCGCAGCTTCGTGTGCGGTCCGCTCGGGGGCCTCGTCGGGCTCGGGGCGCGGCGGTGCACCGCGTTCTGCGTCGGCGACGTCGACTGCACCGGCGGGTGGCGCTGCGCGACCGAGCTGCCCGACCCGATCTGCTCGTGCACCGCGGGCCCCGAGGAGTGCAACGCGATCGACGACGACTGCGACGGCGCGATCGACGAAGGCGGCTCTGCCCTCTGCGAGACCGGGCTCGTGTGCACCGGCGGCGCGTGCCGCTGCACCGACACCACGCCGCG
>CAYZQM010000332.1:4030-4887 GCA_964480175.1 uncultured Sandaracinaceae bacterium | reverse complement strand
TCGTCGCGGAGCGCCTTCTCCAGCGCACCCAGGTCAGTGCGTCCGTCGCTGCCGACCGGGACCACCGAGAGCAGGTCCGCGCCGTCGTCGATGTTGTGCAGGTACGTGCGGATGGTCTCGAGGTACTCGGGGTGCAGGCCCGCGCTCACCACGACGTGCTGCCGACCGCTCACCCGACGCGCCATGGTGACGGCCTCGGCCGCGCCGCTCGCGCCGTCGTACATCGAGGCGTTCGCCACCTCCATGCCGAAGAGCTCTGCGACCATCGTCTGGAACTCGAAGATCGACTGCAGCGTGCCCTGCGCCACCTCGGGCTGGTACGGCGTGTACGCCGTGTAGAACTCGCTGCGCAAGAGCAGCTGATCGACCGCGGGCGGGATGTGGTGATCGTAGAGACCGGCGCCGAGGAACGAGAGCATGCGCGCCGACTCGTTCTTGCTCGCGAGCCCCTCGAGGTGGCCCATGAGCGAGGCCTCGTCGAGCGCGGGCTCGAGCGCGAGCGTCCGCTTCAGCCGGACCTCGGGCGGGATGTCGCCGAAGAGCGCGTCGAGGGACGGCGCGCCGATGGCCTGGAGCATGTCGCGGAGATCGTCGTCGGTGTGGGGCAGGTAGCGCATGTCGAACCTCGAAGGCCGGGCTTATTGACGCGTCCCGCGCCGCCCCGCCGTGACTTCGGTCAACCGGTCGGCGCCGCGGGCTAGAGATGCATACGCGAGCGAGCACGAGGCAAGCGGGGCTGGGGCCCCGCGCGCAGCATGGCGCAGGGCGAAGCCCGCTCGCGCCATGGCCGGGTCTGGGGCGGAGCCCCAGGCCAGCTCAGTGATCGAGACCGTCGACCAGCTCTTCGTAGGCGGCCG
>CAYZQM010000332.1:1083-4020 GCA_964480175.1 uncultured Sandaracinaceae bacterium | reverse complement strand
TCCATCAGCTCGCCGAGATCGCCAGTGGGCTTGATGACGATCATCCAGCCCTTGTCGTGCGGCCCCTCGTTCACCAGCTCCGGGCTGTTGTCGAGCGCGCCGTTCACCTCGACCACCACGCCGGCGATCGGCGCGAAGAGCTCCGAGACCGCCTTGACCGACTCGATCGCACCGAACTGCGCGTGCGCTTCGAGCTCTGCGCCCACCTTGGGCAGATCCACCAGCGTGACGTCGCCGAGCTGCTCGACCGCGTAGCTGGTGATGCCCACGCGCACGAGGTCGCCCTCGACCTTCGCCCACTCGTGGTCCTTGGTGTACTTCAGGTCGGACGGGAACTTCGACATCGATGGCTCCTTGGGGCTCTCTGGTGTTGGCTCAGCGGGCGCGCTTGTAGAACGGCGTCTTGACGACCTCGGCTTCGATCACCTTGCCGCGGATCTCCACGCCGACCTTGGTGCCGACGGCGCTCAGCGCGGCCGGCAGATATCCGAGGGCGATGTTCTTGTCGAGGCTCGGCGCGGGGCTGCCGCTCGTCACGATCCCGATGGGCGCACTGCCGGGCTCGGCGTCCGCCGAAACCAGCGGGTAGCCGTGGCGGGCGATGCCGCGGCCAGTCATCTGCAGGCCGACGATCTTGCGGGTCAGGCCCGCGTCCCGGATCGCCTTCAGCGCGTCCTTGCCCAAGAAGTCGCCGGGCTTGTCGAGCTTCACCACCCAGCCGAGGCCGGCCTCGAGCGGGTTGGTCGTCTCGTCGATCTCGTTGCCGTAGAGCGACAGGCGCCCCTCGAGGCGCAGCGTGTCGCGCGCTCCGAGCCCGGCCGGAAGGAGGCCCAGCGGCGCGCCCGCCTTCATCAGCGCGTCCCACAGCGCGGGCGCATCGCCATTCGCGCAGAAGAGCTCGAAGCCGTCCTCGGCCGTGTAGCCGGTGCGCGCCGCGATCACGTCGAGCCCAGCCACCTTGGCCTCGGTGAGCGCGAAGGAAGCGAGCGCAGGGATGCTGGGATCCGCGCCCGCCGCGGCGACGATCTCGGCCGCCTTCGGGCCCTGCAGCGCGAGCAGCGCGTAGCGATCGCTCGCGTCTTCGAACGACACCTCGAACGCCTTCGTGTGCTTCGCGAAGTGCGCCGCGATCTTCTCGCGGTTCGACGCGTTCATCACCACGAGGAAGCGGCGCTCGCCGAGGCGGTAGACGATGAGGTCGTCGAGGATCGTGCCCTTCTCGTTGCAGCACACCGTGTAGAGCGCCTTGCCCACCGGCATCGCGGGGATGTCGCCGGTCACGAGCGCGTCGATCGCCTGCGCAGCGCGATCGCCCTCGATGATCATCTCGCCCATGTGCGAGACGTCGAAGAGGCCCGCGGCACTCCGCACCGCCTTGTGCTCGGGCACCAAGCCCGCGTACTGCACGGGCATCGACCAGCCCGCGTAGGGGACCATCTTCGCGCCGAGCGCGAGGTGAGCGGCGTGCAATGGCGTCTGCTTGGTGGCGGCGTCGGTCATAGGGCGCGCGAGACTACTCGCGGCCGCCCCGACAATCCACTGCGAGCGAGCGCTTGGTCTGCACCGTCGCGTCGCGGCCGGCGCGCATCACCTCGCGCGCCTCGACCACCTGCACGTCGAGCACCGCGCCGCGCGACAGGTGCCGATCGACAGAGCCCGCGTCGCGATCGAGCACGTTGAGCCGCCGGTGCTCGCCGTCCATGCAGAGGTGCAGCTCGCGCCGCCCCTTGCTGACGATCGGTCCGCCGACGACCCGCGCGTTGGCGCCCAGCGCTTCGTTCAGCGCGGGCCGCCCATGGGTCAGCGTGAGGTAGCTGTAGCTCAGGCCCTCGAAGCGCAGGCCCGCCTCCTTGGCGAGCGAAGCGAGCGCAGGCGGCAGCGACAGCGGTAGCTCCTCGTGGCACCAGTCGCGCTCGCGCGCGAGCAGCGGGCAGCGGGCCGTGGCGGCCGGGCACGGTGCGAACACGTGCGCGCCCTCCGCGACCACCGCGTCGCGGACCTGCATCAGCTCACGCGTCGTGGTCGCGAGCGCGGGCTCGATCACGATCAGCGATCCGTCGGCCGCGACGCGCTCCATCAGGCGCGTCAGCAGGTTGGCGCGGCGCGCGATCGCGTCGGGCGCGTCCTGCCAGAGCTCGTTGAGGCTCAGGCCCATCAGCACGAGATCGAACGTGCGTCCCGGCAGCACGTCTTGCTCGAGATCGAGCTCCGCGTGCTCGAGCGTGATGGGCACCCCGAGCGCAGGCTGCCGCCCGAGCTCCGAAGCGAGCGCACGCATCCCGTCGAGCAACGGCGCCTCGCGCTCGACCGCGAGCACGTCGAGCCCGTCGGGCGGCACCGGTAGCGTTCGCGCGAACGCGGCGAGGCCGAGCGACGTGCTGCCGAGGCCCGCGCCCAGATCGAGCACCCTCCAGCGTCGCGCCGTCGGCAGCCTGCCCGCATGCGCGAGCTCCGCGAGCGGACCACCGACCTTGGGCAGGTCACGCGGCAAGAAGAAGCGCATGCGCGCAGCGCGCTCGACGGCGGCGTCACGCAGCGCCCCACCCCGCCGGGTGTAGCGCTCCGAGAGCTGCTTCACCTCGTGCACCAGCGAGGAGCCCGTGCGATCGAAGGGCCCGAGCACGCGCCGCGCGGCGACGTCGATCAGCGAGAGCCAGCGCGGATCGAGCGCAAGCGCGAGCCCGACGTGGTGAGCATCCGCCACGGCGCTCACGGCGCGGTCCCCGGAGCGTCGAGCTCGAGCCGAAGGGACGCCCGAATGGCGCCGAGGTCACCCGACGGATCGTCGAGCAGCGTCACGCTACCTCCGGCATCGGTCCATGTGAGGGTCATCGCGGGGGTGTCGTCGGTGGCGCTGGTGGCGACGTCGCGGACCGACAGCGACGTTCCGTCGCCTGCATCACACGCGACGTCTCGGTGGGCGTACAGCGGGACACG
>CAYZQM010000332.1:0-1073 GCA_964480175.1 uncultured Sandaracinaceae bacterium | reverse complement strand
CAGCGCAGCGAGACACCGCACGTTCCGACACCGCGCACCGGCACGCTCAGCACGAGCTGACACATCGTGCCCACGGCGAGCGCGTCTGCGCTCGAGCTGAGCACCTGCGCGCGCATCGTGCGCTCCCGGGTCTCGACCTCCGTGCGATAGGTGTCCTCACCCAACGGAAGCCCCGGGACGGGGATGCGCACGCAGCGCGGAGCGGCGTCCGCGACGCCTATCCAGGAGACGCCCGTCGAGGGACGAACGCCGCTGACGGGCGTGATCGCAAAGCTCCCGTCGTCGCGCGGCGGCTCGGAGAGGAACGACGCGCCCGCGTCGACGGCACCGACCTCCTCGCGCCCCGTAGGCGTCTCGACGTACACCGTGATCCTCCGCGCGTCGGAGCAGTTCCGAGTGCGAGCCATCAGCGCGCCGCCTCTGCCCGGCTCCCGCGTGACCCGCGCATCGAGCTCCGCGTAGCGGGCCCATCCGACCACGACCAGCCCGCGTTCGTCCCGCAGGACCCGGGCGTGTTCGGCCTCACGCTCGAGGACTCGAACGGTGATCGCGTACGCGCCTGGCAGGATCGCCGCGAACGGCGCTGCGTCGATGGTGTGCGAGAGCGCGATGGGCGCCGCCGGATCGACGATCAGCTCCGTCGTTCGGGTGGTGACGCCGAGAACCGCATACGCGTCCTCGAGCTCGCGCAACGGGGGCCCGTCGAGCTGCACCTCGTCGCAGGCCACCCAGCGCGGCTCGCTCGAGGGCACCTCGATACGCGACGTCGGGTGGAGGTAGGGCACCACCAACACCTCGTTCGGCCGCGCATCGATCACCCGCAGGAGCCCCCCTCGCAGGAGGGCGACATCGGGGCCGAGGACCTCGTCGCTTGTCGTCCGCAGGGCTGCGTCACGTGCCGGATCCAGCCAGCCGCGCAGGTGCCATCCGTCGTGATCGATCTGCACGTCCATGCGCAGCGCAGAGGTGTGCGAGTCGACCTCGACGCGGCGCAGGAACACGTCGGCCCGCGCGCCGCCCACCACCGACGCGTAGGGATCGCCCGTCAGCGCACTTCGGACGTCGCTGCCCGA
>CAYZQM010000331.1:0-5021 GCA_964480175.1 uncultured Sandaracinaceae bacterium | reverse complement strand
CCCAGAGCGTCGTCGCCCTCACGGGGCATCTCGTGATGCAGGCGCTGGCGCCGAGCGTGCGCCTCGAGAGCTCGCTCGTGATCGTGCCGCTGGCGATGGCGACCGCGTTCCTGCCCTTCCTCGTCGGCGGCACCGGCGCGCGCGAAGAGGTCTTCGCGCAGCTCTACGGCGGCGTCGGCGTGCCCACCGAGACGGCGGTCGCCGCGAGCTTGCTCGTCTACGTGGTGCAGCTCGCGGTGGGCCTCATCGGCGCCGCGCTGCCGGTCCCCTCGGCCGACGATGCGCGCGACGCGAAGCGCTGAACGCGCTCACTTCTTCTTGGGCGAGCCGAAGAGCTTGGCCAGGAAGCCCTCGTCCTTCTTGGCGGGCGCCGCCTCGCTCTCGGGCGCGGCCTCGAGCTGACCGCGCATGCGGGCGAGGCGCACCTCGCGCAGCGCGTCGAGGTTCTTCGGGTTGGCGTCGGCCGCGAGCTTGAAGTGCTTGATCGCGTCGGGCTCGCGCCCGAGGCGGCGCAGGGTGAGCGCCTTGTAGAAGTGCGCGCGGTCGTGATCTTTGGCGATCGCGAGCGCGCGATCGGCGTGGCGCAGGACGTCGGGCAAGAGCTCCTCGCTCTTCTCGAGGTTGAAGAGCGTCCAGGCGTACGTCGCGTGCAGATCGGCGTCGTCGGCGTTCATCCCGAGCGCCCGCTCGAGGATGACGCGCGCCCCGGGGAAGTCCCGGCGTCGGATGAGCACCTCGGCCTTCTGCTGCTCCATCGCGGCGCCGACGATCGCGGCCAGCTGGCGATCTGCTTCGGGGGTCCCGCCGCCGTCCTGCACGTGCCTCAGGTGCTCGACGC
Organism: uncultured Sandaracinaceae bacterium; assembly: GCA_964480175.1. Lineage (GTDB taxonomy): Bacteria > Myxococcota_A > Polyangia > Polyangiales > Sandaracinaceae > CAYZQM01. The sequence goes on along the minus strand of CAYZQM010000331.1, from coordinate 4,183 downwards.
GCTTCTGATCGTCGACGAGGTTGTCGTGCGCGGCGGTCATCCACTGGAAGATCTGCTCGACGTCGGGACGGAGCACCGCAGCGAGCTCGGCGGGGACGCGGTCGGGATGCCAGCGCTTGGCGAGCTGGATGTACTGCTTGCGGATCGCATCGGTGCCCACGTCGCGCGCGACGCCGAGCATCTCGAAGTAGTTCTGGGTGTCGAGCTGAGCGAGGCGCTTCTTGGCCTCGACGAAGTACGCGAGCGCGTCGGCGGACAGGCCCTGCGGTGGCAGGTCGCCGCTGCTGCTGCGCGGCGCCGCGGGACCGGGCGGAGGTGCAGCGGGCAGGCTCGGTCGCTCTACGGGACGCGCGGGCGTGGGGTTGCGTTGCGGCGCCTCGTACACGTCGAGCGCGCGCGTGATCAGCAGCAGGTACACCAGCCGCCTCCCGAGCTCGACGCCGAGCTCCGTCGCGTCCGCGAGCTCCTCGATCGTGCTCGGCCCCGCGCGCGCCACCTCGATGAGGCGCGCCTCCTTGGGCAAGAGCGCGTAGCGCGCGAGCTCGAGCCCGGGCCGCAGGCGGAGCGAGCTGCCTTCGTAGCGCGCGAGCACACCCTCCATCACCTCCTCGCGAACCCCGAGGCGCAGCGCGGTCGCCACGAGCGCGAGCGGCTCGACCTTGCCGCGCAGCGCCCGATCGCCGACGAGATCGGTGTCGTCGTAGAACGCGAACGCGCCGCCGGTGCGCCCGAAGAGCGGCAGCAGCGCCTTGTCGAGGGTGGGTGAGCCGCTCTCGAGGAGGCGCGCGCTGAGCGGCACGCCGCGCTCGAAGTAGATCCGATCCTGCCCGGGGCTTCCGTCGTCGGGCCAGATCGCGAGCGTCCCGGTCATCGTCCGGAGGTGAACGTTCACCATCAGGTGGAGGAACGGCGTCTCCTCGAGGGCGCCGGTGATGCTGGGCTCGGGGCTCGACATCGCTGCGGGGCGGAGTCTACACGCTGCGCGCAGCTGCGGGCCTCTGCCGTTCGCCACCCGCGCGACCGGGCGACGGAACGACGACGGGCCACCCGATCGCTCGGATGGCCCGTCGCCGCCTCGCCCGGTGGCGAAGGGGGTCCCCGCTTTGCCGCTTCAGCGAACGTCGAACGTCGTCGCCGTGCTGGTGTTGCCTGCTGCGTCCGTCGCCGTGACGCTGAGCGTGTCGCCCGGACACGCGACGACGTTCACGGTGAACGTGCCGGTGTCGCTCGCGGTCGTGGTGACGGTCGTCGTGGTGTCGGTGTTGGTGACCCGCACCGTGCTGCGACCCTCGACGGCGCCTGCGGTGCCGACCGTGCTCACCGCGCCGCGGAAGAGGCACACGGCGGGGCCGTCGGCGTCGAGGTTGGCGCGCACGGGCGCGGTGGGCGCGATGTCGTCGTGCACGATGCTCACCCGCGCGGGTGCGCTGGTGATCGCGCCCGCCATCGAGACCACGTCGAGCGTGTTCACCGCGTTCGCGTTCAGGGTGACGTCGATCCCGAACACCCCGGTGCTGGGATCCGCCGCGCCACTCGCCGCCGCCGCGCCGCCGGTGATCATGACGGTTACGCCGGCCGCGGGGCTGGGGACCCGACCGGTGACCCGGTACGTCGCCATTCGCGTGGGCGCGGGCGCCGCGACATCCAGGATCGGCGCCGCAGGCGTGCTGCTCGAGTGGGTCACCATGAGCGTCGTGGCCGACGAGCTGTTGCCCGCGCGGTCCGTCGCGACGACCACGAGCGTCGCCGTCGCGTCCGCGGCGATCGAGACGGGCAGCGAGAAGCCACCATCGGCGCCGGCGTTGCCGGTGACGGCTGCGCTACCGCCGGTGACGCTCAAGCGCACGAACGGCTCGGACGTGCCGCTCACGGTGAGCGAGGTGCTCCCCGTCGGGCTGGGGATCGAGTTCACGCTCGGCGCCGCGGGCGCGATGTCGTCGTGCACCACCACGAGGATGGTGTCGGCGCCGCTGCCGGCGCGGCGGATGTGCAGCTCGTTGCTCGCGTTCGCGAAGAGCATCACCTCCGCCATGAACGAGCCGGACGCGCTCGCGGTCGCCTCGACCATCGAGGGGCCACCGACGATCTGGACCATCGCGCCGGGCTCGGTCATCCCGCTCAGCATGATGGGGTTCATGCTGGTCGGCGACGGCACCGGGTTCACGAGCACGGGCGTCGGCAGCGAGGAGTCGTGGGTGAGCGTGAGCATCGCGGGCTCGCTGGCGTTGCCCGCGACGTCGGTCGCGACCACCTCGAGCATGTTGTCGGCGTCCTCGTTCAGATCGACGAGTACCCCGAAGCGTCCGTCGCCGTCCGCGCTGCCCGCCCCCGGGCTCGCGCCGCCGGTCACCGCGATCTCGGCGCCGGCCTCGGTGATGCCCGCGACGGTCACCGTCGCGAGGCTCGTGGGCGAGGCGATCGGATCGAGCTCGGGCGAGCTCGGGGCGATGTCGTCGTGGATGACCACGAGGGTCGCCGCCGCGCTGGTCTCGCCGCCGCCGACCGCGAACACGAAGAGCGTGTTCGAGACGTTGGGCTGGAGCTCGACCGGCACGCTGAAGCTGCCGTCGGCCGCGGCCGTCCCGCTGGCCGCGTCGACCGCGCCCGCGATGGTGATGGTCACGCCTGCCTCGGCGAAGCCCGTGACGTTCACGTCGACCACGTTGGTCGGCGCGATCGGATCGACCAGCGGCGCCTCGATGGCGAGCGTGGGATCGAAGGTGATCGTGACCGGCACGACGCCGCTCTCGTTGCCGACGTCGTCCCGCGCGCGGACGCTCAGGCTGTTGGTGATCGCGGCGGTCGCCGACGTCATCAGCATCACCGGCACTTCGAAGCGCCCCGTCGCGTCGGCGCTTCCCATCGCGTCCGCGAGACCCCCGGTCACGAGCACGATCGCGCCCGCTTCGGTGGTGCCGCGGATCCGCGCGGTGGGCTGCCGCGTCGGCGAGACCGCCATGTCGAGGGTCGGGGTCCGCGGCGCGGTCCCGTCGTGGGTGACCATGCGGGTCACCGCGCTCGACTCCTCGGTGCCGTCGGTCTGCGAGACCAAGAGCGTGTTCATCGAGTCGGCGCGCAGGTTCACCATCGCGGTCCAGCGTCCCTCGGCGTCGACGGTCGCCTCGGCGATCTCGGCGCCGCCGCGGATCTGCACCGTCAGGCCCTCGACACCGCCGCCGCTCATCTCGAACGGGTTCGCGCGGGTGCGCAGCGCGGTGGTGTCGACGGTCGGAGGATCGATCATCTCGACCGTGGGATCGGGGTCGCAAGCGGTCAGACCGCTCAGCGTGAGAATCCAAGTCAGAAACAAGGCACGTCGGGCCATATCAACCTCGGGGGAGAAGGACGCACCGCGGCGTCGCGCCCGCCTCAGCAAGGTGCGTTCCCCACGAAAAGCCCGCGCGCACAGGGTGATCGCGCGCGCGTCTGCGGTGCGAGGCCCCACACCCGCTATAGGCCGATGCACTCCACAGCGAAGTGATCGTGGTATCGTCGCGCTCCAGTGCATCGCACGACAGAGAAGTTGGGGGGCGGGCCTCGGCTCGCCGTACAGACCTTGCGCGCGGACGTCCTCGAGGGGCCGGATCGAGGGCGCTCGACCTGGACCGCGAACGAGCAGCTCAGCCTCGGCACGGCCAACGGCAACGACCTGATCCTGGGCGATGACACCGTCAGCCGCTTTCATCTGTTGGTGAAGCGCACCGGCTCGGGCATCCACCTCTCGGATCAGCGATCGACGAACGGCACGTTCGTCGGCGGTGCGCGCCTCGGTGAGGCGATCGTCGCGCCGGGCACGGTGATCTCGCTGGGACGCACCCGGGTGGTGCTCGCGCACGGCAACGACGTCGACGTCGAGCTGCACGACACCCACCAGCTGGGACCGATCCTCGGCAGCTCCACCGTCATGCGGCGGGTCATGGCCTGGGTGCGCAAGGCGGCGGCGAGCGACGCGTCCGTGCTGCTGACGGGCGAGTCCGGGACCGGCAAGGACGTGGTGGCGCGCGCGATCCACCAGCTGAGCAGCCGAGGGCGCGGTCCCTTCGTCACGGTCGACTGCGGCTCGCTCTCACCGAACCTGGTGGCGAGCGAGCTCTTCGGGCACGAGAAGGGCGCCTTCACCGGGGCCGAGCGCCAGCACGCGGGTGCGCTCGAGCAGGCCAACGGCGGGACGGTGCTCCTCGAC
>CAYZQM010000330.1:0-5110 GCA_964480175.1 uncultured Sandaracinaceae bacterium | reverse complement strand
TTCTCAGCATGACTCAACTCTCCTTCTCCCTCTGAGCTGACTGCAACGCGCAGCCAGCTCGGGGCGAAGCCCCCACCGCCGGCGGGCGCCTCGGCAGTCAAGGCTCGCGAAGCGACCGCGGAGGGGAATCGATGGAGCCGTCGTTTGCTCTGTCGATTCTCCGGAGCGGCGGCCGAAGGCCGGCCTTTACTGACGAGGCGCCCGCCGGCACGCTGGTGAAACCCGAGCGAGCCCTCCGAGCGTAGGTGGAGACTCACGGGCGCCAGCGCGAAGCAGAACGCTCGAAGTCCTGTGCACGCTCGAGATCGACGAGCACTGCAAGCGAGCAGGCCGGCGATCGAAGAAGACCGCGCAGCCCTCGCCCTCGCCCTCACCCTCGCCCTCACCCTCGCCCTCACCCTCACCCACGCCCTCACCCTCGCCCGCCCCCCAAACGACGACGGGCGCCCATCTCTCGATGGACGCCCGCGTCTCGTCTCAGCCGCGCTGGCGGCTCGCTTCGATCAGCCGCCCGGGCAGAAGTCCGCGACGTTGAAGTACCAGCCGCTGCCGCACTCGGGGGGCGCGGCGCCGCCGGCCTCGGCGGTCATGCAGGTACCCGAGCCTCCGCACCAGCCGCAGTTCGTCTCGTTCACGCAGCTACCGCAGCTGGTGGGCGCGGAGCAGTCGGCGCACTCGAAGACCGCGTCGGCCCACTGGCCGCCGCACTCGCCCATGCGCGAGTCGTTCATGCAGGTGCCGCTCGCGCCGCAGAAGCCGCAGCCCGCGAGCTCGTTGCACGCGCCGCACTCGCTGGCCGACTCGCAGGGATCGTTCACCGACGAGTCGACGCCCGCGTCCACGCCGCCGTCCTCACACCACGGCCAGGTGCCCATGCGCTCCCAGAGCGTGGTGCTCGCCAGCTCCTGGCTGAACGAGAACTCGACGAGGGTCTGGTCGATCACGGGGATCTCGATGCTGCCGCCACCGGTGATCGAGATGCCCGCGCCGATCTCGCCTTCCCACTCACAGAAGTCGGAGCTGAACGTCCCGGTCAGGCTGCCCTCGAGGCCGATCTTCGGGCCGAGGATGTCGTAGATCTTGCACTCGTACTCGACGCCCGCGCTCAGGCCGGCCTCGATGGTGACGGTGCCGGGCATGCCGACCTCGAACGACCCGCTCGACGCGCGGCGGGGATCCCACACCTCGACCCAGCCGGTGGACTCGCGGTAGCGGGTGCCCGCGCTGATCGAGTAGGTGACCGAGCCGGTCGCGGTGGCGGTGCCGGTCTCGACCGATCCCGAGATGGAGATCGCGGCGGTCGGGCCGACCTCGTGCGTGAGCACGACGGGGACGACGCCGACGGCGAAGGTGGTGGTCCACTCGCGGCTCGGGACGTTGATGCCGCGGTCGCGAGCGAACTCGACGAGGTCGACCTCACACGACACGGTCCCGTTGGTGCTCGCAGTGACCTCGGCGCCGAGCTCGAGCGCGCCACTCATCACGAAGTCCGCGGACACCAGGCGACCGCTGACCGAGATGCCCGACCAGCTGATGTCGGTGTCGACGTCGATGTCGATGTCGATGTCGAAGTCGACGTCGAGATCGAGGGTGGGGGTCACCTCGATGCTGCCGCCGCTCGAGGCCTCACACGCGTCGTTCAGGCCCACCGGGAGCAGCGTGACGCCGCCCTCGAGCTCCGCGCGCGCCGCGACGTTCTCACCGTCGGTGTAGCTGGAGGCGTTCGGGCTGTGGTGGACCCGGAAGTGACCGCGAGCGATGAGGTCCGTCAGGTACGCGGGGCCGGTCTGCGCCTCGAAGACGTTCGGCGAGACCTCACGCACCGAGGTGACCTCACGCAGGTAGCCGCCGCCACGCGAGCCGGCGACGACCGGCGCGAAGGTGCCGACGGTGCCCAGATCGATCGGCTCGAGCGACTCCGCGGGGGTCGCGCTGAAGTGGAACACGAGTCGATCGGCGAAGACCTCGACGCTCGTGAAGTTCGGATCGTTCTCCGGGATGCGCGCGCGCACCGTGAGCTCGATCGGGGTGATCACCTCGACGGTCTGCTCGGGGTCGTCGGCCGGAGTCTCCGGGGTACACGCCGTGGCGAGCAGCAGGGAGAGGACGGTGAAGAAGCGGAGAGAGAGTTTCACGTTGTTACCTCAGCTCGAGCTGCTGGTGGGGAGGCCGCCGACCACGGTGGTGGCGCCGCGCGTCTTGCCTTCGACGGTCTGCCCGAACTGTTTCCAGAGAGCGAAACCGACCACCGCGATCAGGCACAGGATGATGATGTACTCGACGGTGCTGAGGCCACGCTCATCTCCGAGGAGGAGAGAGGTGCGAGCACCGCGAGGGGTCCGAGAGAGCTTCATGGGGCGGGTCATGTTCCGTTGGCCTCTGAGAAAGGGCGAGCGGGCAACCCGCCTGAGCAAGCGCGAAGCCAAGGAAAAAACCGGCGCGAAATGGATCTCGGTTGGGACATCAGACCCCAGAATCGCGCCAGACTGTCTCGCTTCCCCTTCACTCCTCAGTAGGCCGATGTGAGCAGGTGTCGGGAACGACTGGGACGGTAGCCCCCAGCGCCGCCCGAGCCCGAGCGAGGCGCTCCTCGCAGATCTCGACCGGGACGTCGGTCAGCGGCGCGACGCGCAACGTCGGATGCGCGCGCTCGGCCATCCAGTCGTTCTCCATGAAGAGCAAGCGCGCGATCGGCTCGATGACGATCGGCTCGAAGGTGATCGCCATCGAGAGCACGACGCCGTCTCGGCCTTCGCCGAGCACGTTCGCGGGATGGATGTAGTGATCGGGCTCGACGCCCACGCGGTACGCGCGTCCCATCCCCGACGCGAGGTTGCCCAGCGAGTACGCGACGAGCGCTTGCCCGCGCGCGCTCTCGAGGTGCTCGATCGGCTGGAGCACGTGCGGCCCCGTGCCGAGCACGACGTCGGCGCCGGCGTCGATCAGACGACGCGCGAGCCGTCGCTGCGATCCGCTCACCTCCGCGACGAAGTCGGAGCTCCAGTGCACGGCGACGATCACCAGCTCGGCGCGGGCACGCGCCTCGGTGATCGCCGCGAGCAGCGGCGCGTCGGGATCGAGGCGGGCGATCGCGAGCGCCGGTCCATCACTGCTGCGGCGGTTCATCGCGTCGGTCGCCGCGAGGAAGGCGACGCGATGGCCTCCGTGCTCCACGACGCGGGCGGCGTAGGGATCGCTGGCATCGACGCCCGCGTGCACCAGGCGCGCTCCGTCGAGCGCAGCGAGCGTCTCGCGTAGACCCGCGTGCCCTTGATCGAGCGCGTGGTTGTTCGCGACGCCGACCAGCTCGACGCCCAGCTCCGCGAGCACGTCTGCCAGCGCGACGCTCGCGCCCAGCACGGGCGCGCGGCGGGGACGCTCCGTCCGCGAGCGAGGCCAGCCGCCATCGAGCTCCACGTGGTGATCCACCAGCGGCATCTCGAGGTTGAGGTAGGTCAGCGCGTCGGGCTCGAGCACGCTCGCATAGCCGTCGAGGAGCGCGCGGTAGCCCTCGGCGTCTCGCTCGTGCGCGTGGACGAAGCCCATCGCGAGCGCGTTGAGCACGAGATCACCAGACGCCTCGAGCCGGATCACGTCGGGGACGGGCAGCGCATCCGCTGCCGGTGCCTCGAGCGAGGGCACCGCGCCGATCGGGTCCGCCGCCTCCGCGCGCGGCGGCGCCGCGTTGCTCGCTGGGCCGCATCCTGCGCTCCACCCGAGCAGCACGACGAGGCACGCGCGCATCACGTGCTCGCGGCGAGCACGCTACGAACCTTGGAGACGACCAGATCGAGGGCGACGGTGTTCTTGCCGCCCTCGGGGATGATCACGTCCGCCCAGCGCTTGCTCGGCTCGACGAACATCAGGTGCATGGGCCGGACGGTGGTCTTGTACTGCTCGCGGATCGACTCGAACGATCGACCGCGTTGCTCCATGTCGCGGCGCACGCGCCGGAGGATCCGGATGTCGGCGTCGGTGTCGACGAAGATCTTGAGATCCATCTCGGCGCGGAGATCGGCCTCGGTGAAGAGCAAGATCCCCTCGACCACGATGATCGGCGCGGGCTCGACGCGGCGCACGACGCTGGAGCGGCGGTGCTCCTTGAAGTCGTAGGTGGGCGCCAAGGCGGGCTCGCCGCGGCGCAGCGCGCGGAGGTGCTCGATCAAGAGCGGCGTCTCCAGCGACTGCGGGTGATCGAAGTTGAGCTGGCAGCGCTCCTCGTAGCTGAGGTCGGGGCGATCGACGTAGTAGTGGTCGTGCGCGAGCACGCCGCAGAGGTGCGAGGGCACGGCCTCGGCGATCCGGTGGGCGACGGTGGTCTTTCCCGAGCCGGTGCCGCCAGCCACACCGACGACGTAGGGACGCTTCATGGCGCCTCTCTATCACGCTCGGCCGGCGCGCCGGGAGGGGGCGAAGGCATGGCGAGATCGCGGAGCGGCCGCGGCGGCGAGATGGCGCCGCCCCACTTGCCGCGGACCACCCGCTGGGCGCCGTAGATCCCGCGATGGCCGGTCATGAGGTACGCGAGCACGCAGACGATCGCGACGTGAGGGAGCGCGGAGGCGCCGACCAGCTCGACCGCCATCACGCTCAGCGCGAGGGGCGCGTTCGATGCGGCCGCGAAGACCGCGGCCATGCCCACGCCCGCGCCGAGCTCGATCGGGATCCCCATGGAGCGCGCCAGCACGCTGCCGAGCGCCGCGCCCACGAAGAAGAGCGGCGTGACCTCGCCGCCGAGGAAGCCTGCGCCGAGGGTGATCGCGGTGAAGAGCAGCTTGAGCGCGAAGGTGTAGGTGGCCAGATCGGGATCGCCGAACGAGCGCACGATCGTGGGGACACCGAGCCCGAGGTACTCGCTGGTGCCGAGGAGCTGCCAGAGCGCCACGACGACGAGGCCTCCGATCATCATCCGGATCGGCAAGCGCGGGACCCGCGCGGTGAGCGCGGCCTTGATGCCGTGGGTGAGCTCGATGAACGCGATCGTCGTGAGCGCGACCGCGATCGCGAAGACGACCCACTCCCCCATCAAGAGCGGCGTGAGCGGGACCGGTGCCACGGTGGGATAGGGCGTGTGCTCGATCCCGCAGGCGCGCGTGACCTGATCGCCGAC
>CAYZQM010000329.1:4005-5119 GCA_964480175.1 uncultured Sandaracinaceae bacterium | reverse complement strand
GTGGGGGTTCCGAGTAGAACGCGTCGGAACGACCTACGAGGTAGCGAAGCTCGAGAAAGGGTGTTCGAGTTCCGATGCTGACCGAGGGAGGAACCCCCACCCCGGCCCCGCTCTCCCCGACCTCTCCCAACACCGCGCGACAATTACTCGCCCCGCGCAGCGGACTGGTTTTCACAAAGCCCAGCGCAGCGAAGAAGCCAGCGCAGCGAAGGAGCCAGCGCAGCGAAGCCAGCGCAGCGAAGGAGCCAGCGCAGCGAAAGCCAGCGCAGCGAGAAGGCCGAGCGCAGCGAAGCCAGCGCAGCGAGAAAGCCGAGCGCAGCGAAGCCAGCGCAGCGAGAAGGCCGAGCGCAGCGAAAGCCAGCGCAGCGAGCAGGCCGAGCGCAGCGAAAGCCAGCGCAGCGAGCAGGCCGAGCGGCCTAGGAGCCGATGGTCAACACGACGACGGTGATGTTGTCTTCACCGCCGTTGGCGTTGGCCTTGGCCACCAGATCGATCGCGGCGGCCTGGGGATCGCCGTTGGCACCCGTCACGCTGGCGAGGATGTCGTCGTCGCTGATCATCCCGGACAGGCCGTCGGAGCAGAGGATGTAGAAGTCGCCGGCGACAGGCGTCTCGGGCATCAGGTCGACCACCACCGAGTCCTGCATGCCGAGCGCGCGGGTGATGACGTTCTTGGGCAGCTCTTCGCGCTGCTCCTGCGTCAGGTCCGGCATCACGAGCAAATAGTCGTTGAGCAGCGAGTGATCGCGCGTGAGCTGGGTGATCGCGCCGTCGCGCACCCGGTAGCAGCGGCTGTCGCCGACGTGGGCGACGTACATCTTCTTGCGCTCGCGCGAGACCAGCGCGCCGACCACGGTCGTGCCCATGCCGTGCACCTCGCGGTGCCGCGCGGACGTCTCGAAGATCCGCTTGTTCGCCACCCGGATGCCGGTGATGAGCCGGTTCTCGTCGAGCGTGAGGTGCGGGTCGAAGTGGAAGGGCCACGTCGCGTCCTCGCGCTGGGTCGCCGCGAAGAACGAGCCGATCGTGTGGACCGCCATCTTGCTGGCGACGTCGCCCGCGCGGTGGCCGCCCATGCCGTCGGCGACGATGTAGAGATCGAACTCCGGCAGGA
>CAYZQM010000329.1:3760-3995 GCA_964480175.1 uncultured Sandaracinaceae bacterium | reverse complement strand
CTCGCGCTGCTGACCGACGTCCGTCACTCCGGCGGCGAGGATGTTCATCGCGGTGGGCGGGAGCGTCGAGTTTTGATGCTCAGCTGTCAAGAAGAAGTTCCGATCGTGTTGGCTTCTGCGTCCCCGGACGGAATGTGCTCGGCGACGACGCGCGCGCGGAGGATCGCCCGACGGGGGGCCCACCAAGTGCGACGAGCGCGGCGGCGACGCGAGACATGGGCGTGAGGGTACACAA
>CAYZQM010000329.1:0-3750 GCA_964480175.1 uncultured Sandaracinaceae bacterium | reverse complement strand
AAAGTCGCGATCGGACGTGGAGACGGAATCGGAAAAATGACGCAGCCCCGGTCTTGAGCCGGCGCGGCCCTTCGGGGGATGCTCGCGGCCGATGACCACGCCCCCGGCGCGGCGCCTGAGCAGCAGGGAGCTCGGGCGGCTCGACTTCTCGCTCCACGACCCGCGCGTCCACTGGGCCAAGGGCGCGCGCGCCTCGTCGAGCTGGAGCGACAGCTACGGACCGTCGACGGCGTGCGGACCGCCCAGCGTCTTCCCCGAGCACGGCGACCGCTCGGGCACCTGGCTCGCGGACTCCAGCGACCGACGGCCGTGGATCGAGCTCGAGATGCCGACCGTCGAGCGCGCGTGCGCGGTCCTGATCCTCGAGACCTGCTCGCCCGGCGGGATCACCTCGGTGCGCGATCAGGACAACGCGATCGATCTCTACGAGGCCTCGGGCAAGGCGACCAAGACGCTCCGAGGCGCGCAGCTCTTGGTGGTGCCGATCGATCCCGACGGCCCCGTCCCCGCCCGCATCCGCGTCGGGATGAAGCGATCGGACGAGTACCAGGAGATCGACGCGGTCGCGCTCATCACCGTGCCCTTCGACGAGCTGATGACGACGCCCGCGCAGGTCACCACCCTGCACCACCGCCGCCTCGCGCCGATCGAGCTCGACCTCCACGACCTCCGGGGCGATCGGCGCATCGCGTGGGCCAAGACCGCGCACGCCAGCTCCGAGTACTCCTCGAGCTACTCCGCGCGCGCCGCGATCGGGCGGCCCAACGTCTTCCCCAAGGGAGGCGACATCGCGAACACCTGGCTCTCCGACAACGGCGACCGAGACGCTTGGCTCGAGGTCGGCTTCGGCGATCCGCCCGAGGGGGCCACGGACTGCTACGGCTTCTTGGTCTTCGAGACGTGCGGCGCGGGATCGGTGGTGCGCGCGACCGACGAGAAGGACCGCACGCTCTGGCAGGCGCGGATGGAGTCGGTCCCCGAGCGCCAAGCGCGCATGCTGCACGTGCCGCTGCCGCCGGGGCCGCCTCCGAAGAAGCTTCGCATCCACGTCTCGCCAGCGGTGAGCGACTACCGCGAGATCGATGCCGTCGCGCTCTTGTTCGCGCCGCTCGCGGAGCTGGCGACCGAGGCGCCTCCGCCCCCTCCCCCGCCGATCTTTGGCGCGCCGCCCGAGGGCTTCACGATGCTGGAGGGGACGCTCATCGGCGTGAGCGCCGCAGCGCCGCTGGTGCATGCGATCGTCCGCACCGAGAACGACGCACGCGCCGTCAGCTTCGGGCCCCCGCTGCGGCTTCGAATGGGCGAGTCGGAGATCGAGCTCGAGCTCGACAGCGCGAGCGTATTCGGCGATCCGCTCTTGCGTCGCCGCGGCCGCTTCGGCGACGTCGCGCTGCCCGCGCTCGCGGCGCACGTCCCGATCCCACCGGACACCCCGGTGCAGATCCAGGGGCAGCTCATCAGCGAGCCGCGGCGCGTGTACGTCGCGGGCGTGCCCGAGGGGATGAGCGAGGGAGGCTTCCGCGAGCGGGCGAGCACTCCTTCGCGCATGAAGGTCGCGGCCATCTCGACGGAGCCGTTGAGCGCGACGCCGTTCCTTCGCGAAGGAACGCGGACCTTCACCGCGGGCGCGCAGAAGTTCACCGAAGAGAAGCGCGTACCTCACCCCCTGGCGGCCTGGATGCAGAACGCGATCGGGGTGGCGGGCATCGGGATCAGCGCGGCGCTCGCTGCGCTGCTGCTCACGCAGGACGGCGCGACCGGCTGGGGCGCGGCGCTGCTGAGCCTCGCGGTGTCGCTCATGCTGGGCTCGAGCATCTTCGCGCTCGAGCTGGTCGGCAGAGCGCACACGCCCTTCGTCGTGTGGGTGGGCGCCAGCGCGAAGCGCAATGCCCGGGTCCCCTTCACGAGCCCGGGCTGGACGCTCTTCGGGGTGCTCTTCACCGTGGGCCTCGGCGCAGGCTTCATGGCGATGGCGCTGGGGACGGCGAACGAAGACATGCGATGGGAGGCGTGCGTGCTCCCGCTGATCCTCGCGGGCGCGTACGCGCTGGTGCGGGCGCCGCTCTGGATGTGGTCTGCGGCGCCCGCGCTAGTCGCGGCGCTGCGCGTCCTCTTCGGTCGGCGCGCGACCGGCGCGCTCGTCGCGAGCCATCGATCGACCGAGCGGCTCACGGCGCACTCGGAGTTCCTCGGGACCGAGCAGCGCGTCGACGATCAGGGGCGGGTCACCACGCACGATCGCTACCGCAACTGGAACGCTCGCTCGGCGAACGCGAACCACCGGGTGACCATCGCGCTGCCCGACGGTACGCGCGTGCGCAGCGAGTCGAGCGTCGCGGTGATCGACGTGGGCATGCGGCCGCGCAAGGACGCGCCGTCGCCCAGGGGCGGGCCCGCCGGGACGCCGTACGCCGCGTCCGACAGCGAGCACGAGATAGGCGACGTCGCGTCGCTGGTGGGCCGCACCGAGGCGAGCGACGGAGAGACCCGGGTCGTGGGCGCGACCGTGTTGCTCGGCGAAGTCGGCGCGCTGCGCAAGCGGACGTCGATCGCGGGCCTCTGCCTGGTGCTCCTGTGGGCCTTCGCCATCGCGGGGGTCACCGTCGTCGCGGTCGGTATCGGCAGCGACCTCTGATCGCTGGTCAGACAGAGGGCCGGGCGACTACGCTGCGCGTCCCCCACGGACGGCGCGCCACGAGAGGCGGCCGACAGCACAGCGAGGCATGGCAGTGAGCGCACAGAAGATCGCGATCATCGGCGGCGACGGCATCGGCAAGGAAGTGATGGCCGTGGGCCGCCGCATCCTCGAGGCGTACGCGAGCAAGCGCGGCATCGCGATCGAGATCGTCGAGCTCGACTTGGGCGCCGACCGCTTCCTGCGCGACGGCACGACCTTCCCCACAGAAGACCAGAAGATGATCCGAGAGGAGTGCTCCGCGGTGCTCCTCGGCGCGCTCGGCGATCCCCGGGTGCCCGATCTCGGCTATGCGCGCGACATCCTCTTCGGCCTGCGCTTCGGTCTCGATCTGTTCTCCAACATCCGCCCGGTGATCTGTCTGCACGACCGCTTGATGCCGCTGATCGGCAAGAAGGCCTCCGACTGCAACACGGTGGTCTTCCGCGAGAACACCGAGGGCGTCTACGTCGGCATCGGCGGCAACTTCAAGAAGGGCACGCCGGACGAGGTCGCCATCAACGAGGATCTGAACACGCGCAAGGGCGTCGAGCGGGTGATCCGCGCCGCGTTCGAGTACGCGGTGAGCCACGGCCGCAAGCGCGTGCTGATGAGCGACAAGAGCAACGCGATGCAGTACGCGCACGGGCTGTGGCAGCGGACCTTCAAGGAGGTCGCGGCGGAGTACCCGGCCATCGAGTCCAAGCACATGTACGTCGATGCGCTGTGCCTGCAGATGATCCGCACCCCCGAGATGCTGGACGTGGTGGTGACCAACAACCTCTTCGGCGACATCGTCACCGATCTGGGCGCGGGCCTTCAGGGCGGGCTCGGGATGGCGGCGAGCGCGAACGTGGGCGCGGGCAAGGTGGGCCTCTTCGAGCCGGTCCACGGCTCGGCCCCCGACATCGCAGGCAAGGACAAGGCGAACCCGCTCGCGACGGTGCTCACCATCGGCATGATGCTCGACTGGCTCGGGCATGCGAAGGCAGAGCAGGAGCTGACCGACATCGTGCGCGCTGCGATCGATCAGAAGCAGTGCACGGTGGACGTGGGCGGCACGCTGGGCACGAAGC
>CAYZQM010000328.1:0-5148 GCA_964480175.1 uncultured Sandaracinaceae bacterium | reverse complement strand
GCATCGTGTTCGTGGTGGTGGTGGCGACGGAGCCGGGCGATCCCCCGCCGATGCTACGCTTCGTCCCCGGTGAGTGATCGACTCGGCAGCCTTGGGGCGTGCGTGAAGCGGGGGCGTGCGCTTGCCGAGCGCGGCCGATGGTCCCACGACGTCGGGATGCGCTTGCCTTGGCTCACCACGATCCTCGCGGCGCTCGCGCTCGGGCTCGCGAGCGCGTTCCCCTCGGCCGCGGCGGCGCAGCTCCGCCCCGAGACGATCGAGGCCGAGCACGAGACCGCGGAGCTCGCGGGACCCCCGGATGTCTCGCTCGAGCGCAACCTGACGGTGCCCGACGCGCCCGAAGACTTCACCCGCGAGGTCGCGGGCACGCTCACCTTCGAGTTCCCCACCATCGCGCGCCAAGCGCTGCGCGAGGTGATCGACTCCGCGGCGACCGAGTGGCTCCGCATCACCCGCGATCTGGGGATCGAGCCCGGCGGTCCGATCTTGATCCGGGTCGGGCGTGATCCCGACGAGATGGCCGCGCTCGCGCCGCTCGAGGCGCCGCCGCCCGCGTACGCCGTGGGCGTCGCGTACCCCGCGATGGATCTCGTGTTGCTCACCCTCGCCGCGCCCGAGACCTGGGAGCGGCCCGAGGTCCGGCAGGTCTTCGCCCACGAGCTCGCCCACATCGCGGTGCACCGCGCCGTGACCAGCAGCGAGCGCATGGGCGATCCCTGGTCGCGCTCGGTGCCTCGGTGGTTCGACGAGGGCATCGCGATCCACGAGGCGGGCGAGCGCAACATCGAGCGCGTCGAGACGCTGTGGCAGGGCACGCTCAGCGGGACGCTCATCCCGTTGAACCGGCTCGATCGGAGCTTCCCCAGCCATCCGCACGCGGTCAGCCTCGCGTACGCGCAAAGCGCCGACTTCGTCGCGTGGATCCTGCGACGGGGCGACGACGGCCCGGACAAGCTGCGGCAGCTGCTCGCTCGGGTGCGCTCGGGCTCTCGCTTCGAGGACGCGGTCGAGGTGACCTTCACGGCCACCATCGGACAGCTCGAGGACGACTGGCGCGCCGCGCTCGGCGAGCGCTACGGCATCGGGCCGCTCTTGCTGGGGAGCGGCGCGGCGTGGGCCTTCATCGGCATCCTCGTGGTGCTCGCGTTCCGGCGCCGCCGTCAGCAGAAGAAGGTCGTCTTGGCGCGCTGGTCCGAGGAGGAGCGGATCGAGGACGAGCGCGAGGCCCTCAGGCAGAGGGCGCGGGCGATCTTGGCCGAGCGCCGCGCGGCGGCCGACGCCAGCGCGACCGCGCCGCCGGCCGAGCAGGTCGAAGGCGCGGACGACGACGAGCGTCCCCCGAGCGATCCACCGCCACCGCGGGCCACCCCGGAAGTACCCAGCATCGAGTGGGAAGGCGACCGCCACACCCTTCATTGATGGGGACCTGAGGACGTCGCTCGTCACGATCGTCAGCGAGCGTCCCCCGTGTCCATCCCCATTTGACGCGGGCCGTCTCGTCGGCTAACTCCCGCGTCCTTTTCTGACGCTCGCGCGTCGTCTCCGAGGAACTGAACATGGTCTCCGATACCAAGATCACCGAGCGAATCCGCCGCGCCAAGCGCGCCTCCAATGGCCGCGACAAGAAGCGCGCGCGCACCAAGGAGGGGACCCCGAAGTTCCCGATCCACCTGGAGCCCCAGGCGGGTACCGAGGCCAAGAAGGCCTGAGCTCGTCCGGATCGCTCAGCGATCCGAAGATGCAAGCAGCGGACAGACCGTGCTCACCCACGCGGTGAGCGCGGTCGAATCGTCTGGGCACGTCCATCGATCGCGCGCGACGTCGTAGGGGCACGTCCAGCGATCGGTGGCGCCGGCCCGCGTGGGCTCCTCGTCCTCGGCCTCCATGAACGATGAGCGCTCGGTGCGTCGCACCTCGAGCTGCGCGGTGGCGAGCGGGGACGCGGCGCTCGGATCGAAAGGGGGGCCCGGCACCACGCGCCACACCGTCTCCTCGAAGACGCTGTTCACGTCGCTGTCGCCGCCCGAGGAGAGGTGCTCGCGTGCGAACACCGCCTGCGGGTGGAGATCGCCGCCGTCGAGGATCACGCCGAGACGGCCCCATTCCTCCTGGAACGTGTCGCAGTCGGGGACCGCGAACGAGACCAGCGCGGTGACCTCGACGCGACCGTCGTGATCGACGTCGTTGACCCGGAGCTCGGGCGCGTCGTCCGGGTCGAGCTCGTAGAGCACCGGCCCGGTCAGCACCTGGCGCGCCCGCACCGAGCGCCCCGCGCGCTCGTCGTGGATGCGGACGATCTCGATGCGCACCACCGGCTGCCCCAGCGCCTCGCGGTAGCCCGCGTCCTCGCTCGTCGCGCCACGCACGATGCAGTCGCACCACGCGTCGTCTTGCCCGTCGAGCGCTTCGCACGGCGCGCTCTCTTCTTCGTCGAGGTCTTCGTCATCCGTCTCGTCGTCGATCTCACCGTCGATCTCACCGTCGACGAGCGCATCGTCCCCGCCGGGGGTGGCCTCGTCGTCGCTCGCTGCGGTGGCGTCGCTCGGCGCGCCTTCGTCCGTCTCGATGGCTCGATCGATCGCTGCCAGCACGTAGAGGTCGCGCCCGCTCCGGCGCTCGACGAGGACGCGCGCTGCGCCCGGCGGCGCGCCGAGAAGCGCGACGGTCTCCGTGTCCGGCGCGAAGGTCTCGCTGGCCTCGGGCTCGGTCGGGGGTGGCGGCGAGGCGTCGTGTCGCGCTTCGAGCGGAGCGTCGGCACCGATTACGCCCGCATCGGTACGGGCATCGGCAGTCGCTTCGGGCGCGCGCGTCGGCTCGCCGCCGGGGTCGTGCGTCACGGCGTAGCCCGCGGCGGCCGCCGCCAACAGCGCAGCGACCGCGATCCCCACCTGCGCGCGTCGGCTCAACGGGTACGCGCCGGCCGCTTGGCGTAGCTGCCCTTGGCGACGTGCTGGGTTCGCCTGCGCCGCTCGTGGATCGAGAGCGATCCCTTTCCGGTCGCCGGCGGAACCAGCGCGCCCGGATGCGAGCCGATCAGATCCCTGCGCCCCGCTTCCATCAGCGCCTCTCGCGCCAAGTCGTGGTGCGCCGCGTCCCAGTAGAGGAGCAGCGCCTTCTGCTTGCGCTTGTCGCGCATGGTGCGCGCCGCGGGCACGGGCTGCTTGGTGAACGGGTCCAGGCCGGTGAACCACATCGAGGTCGCCATCGACATCGGGGTCGGGATGAAGTCCTGCACCTGCCTCGGGCGCACGCCGCGCTTCTTCAGGTAGAGCGCGAGATCGATCATCGAGGCCACCGTGGAGCCCGGGTGCCCCGAGATGTAGTAGGGCACCAGGTGCTGGTCCTTGCCGGCGGCCTTGGACTCGCAGGCGAACATCTCGGCGAAGCGCTCGTAGCTCTCCTTGCCAGGCTTCTTCATCTTGTCCAGCACGTCGTCGTCCACGTGCTCGGGCGCGACGCTGAGCTGCCCGCCAGTGTGATGCGCCGCGAGCTCCTTGATGAACTCGGGGGATTCGGCGGCGAGGTCGTAGCGGACGCCGCTGGCCAAGAAGACCTTCTTGATCCCCGGCTCCTTGCGCACCTTCTTGAGCAGCGAGACCAGCGGCGCGTGATCGGTGACGAGGTTCTCGCAGATGCCCGGGTGCACGCACGACAGACGACGACAGGCCTTCTCGATCGCCTCGTCCTTGCACTTCATCTCGTACATGTTCGCGGTCGGCCCGCCCACGTCCGAGATGACGCCCGAGAAGCCCTCCATGCGCCGCAGCTCGCGCACCTCGCGGAGCACGCTCTCGGCGGAGCGCGATTGGATCACGCGCCCTTCGTGCTCGGTGATCGAGCAGAACGTGCAGCCCCCGAAGCACCCGCGCATCGTCACGATCGAGTGCTTCACCGTCTCGAACGCGGGGATGGGCTCGCTGTAGCTCCAGTGCGGCTTGCGCGCGAAGGGCAGATCGTAGAGCTCGTCCATCAACGAGGTCTCGAGCGGGTGCGCGGGCGGGTTCAAGTAGATCGCCTCGTGCCCATGCGCTTGCACGATGGGCCGCCCGTTGCCCGGGTTGGTCTCCATCTGGAACGCGCGCGACATCTCGCTGAAGAGGCGCTTGCTCTCCGTCGTGGGAACGCGCTCGCCAGAGGGCGACGCCTCGGTGGCCGAGACCTCTTCGTAGCTCGGCAAGAAGATCGCGTGCCCGTCGCGCACGAAGCGGCTCTTGGGCAGCTGCTCCCACTGGCCCTTGCGCAGCACGTGTCCGGTGCCGCGCAAGTCCTTGACCTGTGCGAAGGGCTCGCCCGCGCGCAGCCGCTCGGCGAGCTCCCACACCGGGCGCTCTCCCATCCCGTAGATGATGAGATCCGCCTTGCTGTCCATCAGCACCGAGCGCCGCACCGACCCAGACCAGTAGTCGTAGTGCGCGATGCGCCGGAGCGAGGCCTCGATGCCCCCGATCACGATCGGCACCCCGGGCATCGCGCCCCGCACCAGGTTCGCGTACACGACGGTCGCGCGGTTGGGGCGCGCGTTGCTCTTGCCGCCCGGCGAGTACTGATCGTCCGACCGCGTCTTCTTCTGCGCGGTCAGCTTGTTGAGCATCGAGTCGAGGTTGCCCGCCGTGATGCCCACGAAGAGCTTGGGGGCGCCCATCGAGAGCACGTCGTCCGGTCGATCCCAGCGGGGCTGGCTGACGATGCCGACCCGGAAGCCGCGTCCCTCCAAGAAACGCCCGATCAGCGCCGCGCCGAACGCGGGGTGATCGACGTACGCGTCCCCGTTCACCAGCAAGATGTCGAGCGCGTCCCAGCCGCGCGCCTGCATCTCCTGCCGCGTGGTGGGCAAGAACGCGCGCAGATCGCGCGCGCCGCTCGAGCGCGAGCGGCGCAGGGACACCAGGTCGGACATGGGCGCCGACTGTAGCGCGCTCGACGCGCGCGGGCCCCAGGCGCCGAGGGAAAGCGTGTAGGATGGCCGCCTATGCCCAGCCTCTCTTCGGGACGTCTCTCGATCTCGCTTCTGCTCGTCCTCCTGGTCTCGCTCGCAGGCTGTGATTGCGGTGGCAACACGCCGCGACGCTGCACCAACACGGCGAGCTGCCCAGTGGGCAACGTGTGCGTCGATGGGATGTGCGAGCCCGAGGTCGACGGCGGCGGCAT
>CAYZQM010000327.1:0-5253 GCA_964480175.1 uncultured Sandaracinaceae bacterium | reverse complement strand
TGTCGGTCGAGAGGCTGGTGAGCGCCTTGACCAAGGCCTCGACCGAGCCCTGCATGTCGCCCTTGATCACCAGGTTGAGCTCCTGGGTCTCGCCGGCGGCCATGGCCTCCTTGAAGCGCTCGAGCGCGCTCGGGCCGGTGACGTTCATGCGCGCGGCCTGCTGCTTCTTGCGCTGATCGACCAGCTCCTGCGCCTTGCGCTGATCCGCGACGACGTGGAACGTGTCGCCGGCCGACGGAAGGTCGCTGAGGCCGAGGACCTCGACCGGCGTAGCCGGACCCGCGTCCTTGAGGCGGCGGCCGCGGTCGTCGGTGAGGGCCTTGATGCGGCCCAAGCCCACGCCCGCGAGCATGAGGTCGCCCTGGTTGAGGGTGCCGTTCTGCACGAGGATGTTCGCGACGACGCCGCGTCCCTTGTCGAGGTACGCCTCGAGCACGACGCCCTCGGCGGGACCCGCCGTGTTGGCCTCGAGCTCCATGATCTCCGTCTGCAGCGCGATGGTCTCGAGCAGGGTGTCGACGTTCTCGCCGGTGAGCGCCGAGACGTTCACGTAGAGGGTGTCGCCGCCCCACTCCTCGGGCTGCAGGCCGAGGCCCGACAGCTCGTTGCGGATCTGATCGGGCTTGGCGCCCGGCTTGTCGATCTTGTTGACCGCGACGATGATCGGCACGTTCGCCGCCTTCGAGTGGTTCACGGCCTCGCGGGTCTGCGGCATCACGCCGTCGTCCGCCGCGACGACGAGCACCACGATGTCGGTCGCCTGCGCGCCGCGGGCGCGCATCGCGGTGAAGGCCTCGTGGCCGGGCGTGTCGAGGAAGACGATCGCGCCCTTCGCGGTGTCGACCCGGTAGGCGCCGATGTGCTGGGTGATGCCGCCGGCCTCGCCGCCCGCGACGTTCGCCTGGCGGATGCGATCGAGGAGCGAGGTCTTGCCGTGATCGACGTGACCCATGACGGTGACGATCGGCGGACGGCGCGTGGTCGTGCCTTCGTCGGCCGCGCCCATCGCCTCCTTCACCAGCTCGTCGTCGGTCTTGGCGACGTTCTCGACCTCGTAGCCGAACTCGCTCGCGAGGAGCTTGGCGGTGTCGGAGTCGAGTGTGCTGTTGATGTTCACGCCGCCCATGCCCATCTGCATGAGCTTCATGAGCACGTCGGTGGCCTTGAGGCTCATCTTCTGAGCGAGGCCCTGGAGCGGGATGTTGTCCTCGATGCGGATGATGCGCTTCTGCGCGCTCGGCACCGTGATCTCGGTCTTGAGGCCCTTCTTGCCGGGCATCATCTTGCGCTTGGTCTTCGCGCCAGGCGACATGCGCGCGCCCGGGCCGAGGCTGCTCGCGCGGATCTCGGTACGGCGCGGCGGCGCCGAAGGACGCAGCGACTGGTGCTCCTGGACGATGCGCGCGCGGGCCGCCTCGGAGAGCGGCTGCGCGGTGGGCGCCGCCTCGTCACCGCGGCGCACCACGCCGAGCGGCAGGTACGACTGACCCAAGCGACCGCGGGGCGCTTCCTCGGCGACCGGCTCGGGCGGCGGAGGCGGCGGCTCCACCTCGCGCACCGGCGGCGGGGCCACCGGCGATCGAACTGGGCGAGCGCCTTCGCGGTAGTCCGCCTGCGGAGCGACCTCCGCGGGGGGCGGCGGCGGCTCGGGCGCCGCGACGGGCTCCGGCTTGGGCGGCGGAAGGGGCGCGGCCTTGGGCGGCGGCGGGGCTTCCTTCACCGGCTCGGGCGCGGGCTCCGCGCGCACCACGGGCGGGGGCGGCTCGGGAGCGGGCGCCGGCTCGGGCGGCGGCGGCGCCGCACGGCGACGCACCACGCCAGCGCGCACGGTCTCGACCTTCTTGTCGGCCTTGTCCTTCTCGTAGGCGCGCTTGATCCGCTCGACGTCGGCGGGCTCGAGCGCGCTCATGTGGTTGCGGACCTGGATCCCCAGGACCGCGACCCGCTTCACGATGTCGGCCCCGTCCACGCCGAGGTCACGGGCCACTTCGTACACGCGTACTTTGCTCATCGTGCCTCCGTCATTTCGGACGCGACGTCCATCGCGTGCGCCACGTGATCTGCGATGCCCGCATCGAGCACACCCAGAACTGCCACTTCGTCCCGACCGAACATTCGTCCCAACGCTCCCTTACTACCGAACGACAACCCCGCCTCGTCCCACGACTTCTTCGCCACGCGCGCCTTCGGAGGCACGGGCGCCGCTTCGTCCTGCGCATCGGAGGCCAGCACCATCAGCGCGACGCTCGACATCGCCTCGCGCACCGCGTCCTGCCCGATCGCGAGCTGACCGGCGCGCTGCGCCGTCCCGAGCAACACCGCCACCCGCTCCACGTAGCGCGCACCGATCGCGCCGCGCAGCGCGTCCGGCGTCGTGGTGGGCGCGCGACGCATCGCCTGGGCCAGGCCGCCTCGCTTGAACGCCCCCGCGACACACGCGCGGCTCGGGTGCAGGTGCACCCCGCGCCCGGGCGAGCGACCCGCCAGATCGACCACGAGATCGGGCAGCGTCAGCCGCACGAGCGCCTCCTTCGGCGCACGCGTGCGGCACCCGACGCAGGTCCGGATGGGCCCGCGCTCTTGCTGCGCCAGCGTCTCGTTGGTGTGCTCGGTGATCATTCGGGGGTCGTCGCTCCGCTTCTTCTCAGACGTTCTCCGGCTGCGGCGCGCGCGCGGCGGCCTCGCGCTGCGCGGTGCGCAGCTTCTCCAGGTGCTTGTCCGCGAACTTGTCGATCGCGTCCTTGACCGTCTTGGCCTTCGCCGCCGGGAGGCCCGTGCGGACCGCGAGGCGATCGGTGTCGGTCTCGCGCTGCACGTCGGTGATGCTGCGGTAGCCGCCGCGCTCGAGCGCGTCGGCGACGCGGTCGGTCACGCCCGAGCAGAGCATCAGGATCTCGCGCTCGGAGAGGCCCTCGGCGCGCTCGACGATCTGGGCCACGCGGGCCTCGCGGTACGTCTCCATCGCCACGCCGGCCTCGACGCGCAGCTGCGCCGCGCGCTCGGCGGTGCCCACGCCCTCGACGGCCGCGAGCTCGCGCTCGGTCGCCTCGAAGATCTCCTCGAGGGTGCGGAAGCCCGAGCGGTAGAACGCCTTGGCGAGGTTCTCGTCGATGCTCTGCATCATGCGGAGCTGCTCGAACGCCTCGTCCTCGATCTGGCGGAAGCGGGACTCGCTGATGATGTCGAGCTTCCAGCCGGTCAGCTGCGACGCGAGACGCACGTTCTGACCGCGGCGACCGATCGCGAGCGAGAGCTTCGCGTCGGGGACGACGAGCTCCATCGACTGGTTCTGCTCGTCGATGATCACCCGGGTGACCTCGGCGGGCGCGATCGCGTTGCACACGAAGCGGGCCGGATCGCGATCGTAGGGGACGATGTCGATCTTCTCGCCGCGCAGCTCCTGCACGACCGCCTGCACGCGCGAGCCCTTCATGCCGACGCACGCGCCGACCGGATCGACGTCACTGTCGCGGCTGGTGACCGCGATCTTGCTGCGGGCGCCCGGCTCGCGCGCGGCCTGGACGATCTTGACGATGCCCTCGAAGATCTCGGGGACCTCCATCTCGAAGAGCTTCACGAGCAGGCCCACGTCGGTGCGCGACATGATGATCTGCGGGCCACGCGCCTCGCGATCGATGTCCTTGAGGAGCGCGACGATGCGCTCGCCCGGGCGGTAGCTCTCGCGCGGGGTCTGCTCGCGCTTGGGGAGCACGGCCTCGGTCTTGCCGTTCAGATCGACGATGATCTGATCGCCCCGCTCGAAGCGGCGGACCACGCCGGTCGCGAGCTCGCCGCGGCGATCCTTGAACTCGTTGAAGACGATCTCGCGCTCGGCGTCGCGGACGCGCTGGATGATCACCTGCTTGGCGGTCTGCGCGGCGATGCGGCCGAAGCCGCGGCGGGCCTGCTGCATCTTGAGCAGATCCCCGAACTCCTTGTCCTGCTGGCGCGCCTGATCGGCGTCCTCGGGCATGTAGAAGATCTGGAAGCCCAGCTCCTCACCGAGCTCCGCCTCGAGGCCGTGACGGCGCGCGTCCTCGACGGACACCTGGCGCTCGTCGTCCTCGACGTCGTCGACGACGGTCATGTACTGGAAGAGATCGACGTTGCCGGTCTCGGTGTTGTACTTGGCCTCGATCTCCCGGGTGAGACCGAACGTGCGCTTGGCCGCGACGAGGATCGCCTGCTCCATGGTCTCGACGAGCACCGCTTGCTCGATGCCCTTTTCCTTGGAGACCTGCTCGATGACTGTCTGGAGACCGCCACTCATGACTACCTCTTGCGCTTGGCTGGGAACCGGTGTGTAGGGTTCTGTGCCGCCCCGAAGGCGGCCGTGAGATGCGGGAGACGACTACTTGCCGAACCTCGGGACGAGGTGGGCCTTCTGGATGCTGGTGAAGGGGATCTCCACCGTGCGCGCGCCCCCGGGGGCGGCGGGATCTTCGAGCTGCACCAGCTCGCCGGTGACGCCTCGGAGCACGCCCGAGAAGCGCCGCCGATCCGCCTCGGCGCCGGCCACCTCGTCGCGGGTCTGGATCTTCGCCTCGGATCCGACGAAGCGCGCAAAATCGCGGAGCTTCACCAGCGGGCGGTCGAGCCCGGGCGAGCCGACCTCGAGGCGGTAGCGCGCGCTCGGCAGCGCGTCCTCGTGCACGTCGAGCACGGTGCTCAGATCCCGGCTCACCGCCTTGCAGTCCTCGAGCGTGACGCCCGACGCCGCCTGCCCGACCACGTCCGTCCGCTCGCGATCGATCAAGACGCGAAGCACCGCCCCACCCGGCTCGCGCGCGTACGCGACGTCGACCAGCTCCACGCCGTGGCTCCGGCAGATGGGCTCGACCGCGGCTTCGATGCGGGTCTTGTCGATGTCGCTCCGAGACTTCACGGCAGTGCGCTCCGCGGCAGCAGGGAATGAGGTGGTTGCGAGGATTTGGGGCGGACCTTTCCATCGAGCCGAAGCGCTGCCTCGACCCCCCTCCGCGCTCGTTCCAGCTGGCGAGTCGCCGCTCGGCCCGAAGGCGCGAACGAGACGACCGAACCGGTCGGACCTCGAAGGGACGCGGGGACTACCACGTGGCGGGATCCCCGGCAAGCGAGGCCCTCGGAGCGAACGGAAAGCAGAGCCCCGCGCGAGCGTCCCGATCCCGCGCGCTGCGCAGGCGATTCGCCAGCAGGGTCGCGTGGCGCGTCGTTCCACCTACGGCGCCGACGTGCGGCGCAGGGGCTTTGTGATCACAGTCTCGCGCCGCACGT
>CAYZQM010000326.1:0-5267 GCA_964480175.1 uncultured Sandaracinaceae bacterium | reverse complement strand
AGCCGATCGGTCCACGTCGCGGGCGTCTCCCCGCCGCGGATCGACGCCTCGACCGACACGTCGCGGATGATCTCCGGTCGCGCGTCCACGGTGAGCAGATCGAGGAGGCGGGTGATGACGACGGAGACGTCGGACGCGCTCAGGCCATCGGGATCGTTCGCTTGCTCGAGCGTCACGCGCGTCCCCGTTCCGCCTCCGTCTGGCGCGTTGGGCGCCGCGTGAGGCACGAGCGAGAGGAGCAGGCATCGAAGGGAGGCATGGGAGCCGTCTGCAATGCGAGGGTCGTTCCAGCGACGATGGGCCCGATGTCACGGCGATTGCGCGTAGGGCGTCGGCGTTCGACGTCAGGGGCTGTCGGCGACTCGCGACGCGTGTCGGTCGAAGGGAACACCCCGTCGCAGGCCCCTGCGATTCAGCGCTTCAGCGCGTCGGCGAGCGCGCTCGCATCGACGAATCGATCGCTCGGGTCGATCTCGAGGCAGCGCGCGATCGCGGTCTCCAAGGGCAGCGGCAGCTCGCCTTGCAGCGAGAGTGACGGCGACTGCAGACGCTCGCCGCGCTCGCCCTCCAGCGGGCTCCGTCCGGTCAGGGCGAAGTGCAGTACCGCGCCGAGCGCGAAGACGTCCATGCGCGGATCGGCCGGCATACCGCGCCGCTGCTCCTCCGAGCAGAAGCGCAGGTTGCCGGCGCCGGGCTGGTCGGTGCGCCCGATCGCGACGGCGAGCCCGAAGTCGATGAGCCGCGGCATGCGCTCCCGGGGGCCGGTGAGCATCACGTTGAGAGGCGTGACGTCGCGGTGCACCACGCCGAGGCGATGGGCCTCCGCGAGCGCGCGCGCGATCGCCACACCGAGCGCGCCGACGCTCGCGGGATCCATCGGTCCGTCGCGCTCGACCTTCTCGAGCAGCGTCGGTCCGCGGAGGCGCTCCATCGCGAAGTAGGGGCGGGCGGACTCGGTGCGACCCCGATCGACGATGCGCACCGTCACTGGGTGGCTGAGCGTGGTGAGCACGTCCGCCTCGCGGGTGATGAGCGACTCTTTGCCGGGCGCGGCGAGCTTGAGCGCGACCTCTTGGCCGAGGCCGGGGTGTCGCGCGAGCCAGACCTCGCCCATGCCGCCGCCTCCGAGCTTGGACAGGAGGCGGTACTGACCGATGCGCTGCTCCTTGCGCGCGCTCCGCTGCAGGCGCTCGAGCGCGTCGGCGCCCATCACCACGAAGAAGAGGGTGAAGGCGCCGAAGAGCATGTGACGGCCGAAGGCGACCGCGAGCACGGGATCGGCCCACGCCTCCGACGCGCGGTGCGTGAGCGCTTCGACCATCAGCATCGTGAGCGGGTAGGTGAGGTAGGTCGCGCCGACCTGCACGAGCCCCTGTCGCCAGGGCCGCGGTCGCGCGACGCCTTGCGCCAGCATCGCGCACGACATGAAGAGCGGCGTCGGACCCGCGACGCCGTGGTGCAGCGCGGCCAGGCCCGCTGCG
The DNA here is from genome assembly GCA_964480175.1 of uncultured Sandaracinaceae bacterium. Taxonomy (GTDB): domain Bacteria; phylum Myxococcota_A; class Polyangia; order Polyangiales; family Sandaracinaceae; genus CAYZQM01. Next base: position 3,786 of record CAYZQM010000326.1, on the reverse strand, counting down.
GTGGCCACGAAGCAGGTGGTCTCGATCCATCGCAGCGCGCGGGGCCCGGGCGAGAGGAACAAGCAGCCCCACGCGGCGAACTGCACCGCGCTGCTGAGCACGCGCGCGAGGGTGAACTCGCCGTAGTCGAGCTCGAAGGTCTGGGTCACCAAGTAGTCGTTGGGGATCCCGATCAGGTTCCAGAGCAAGAGGCCCACGCCGAGGACGCGCCGCAGGCGCACCACGTGCGTCGCGTGCTCGCGCTGCGCCGCGCCCTCTCGTCCATCGTCTCGTTCCAGGCGGATCGACGACGTCGGCGGTCGCGCGCCTTCGCGGGGCTCGGGCGCGGCCTCGATCTTCTGTGCGGGCTCAGCCAAGCGGCTGCCCCTCTGTCTTGGGCTTGCGCTGCACGTGCGTCTCCGCGTCCAAAGACGCGGGCACGATCGCGTAGGGCTCCGACGAGAACGCCGACTCGTCGGGCGACAGCTCGGGGCGGTGGGCGTCCGGCAGCCCGGTCGCGTCGAGCGCGTCGGCCAGCGCGGCGGCGTCCGCGTAGCGCTGCTCCTTGTCGGCGTGCATGGCGCGCTCGACGACGAGCACGAGCGCGGGCGGCAGCTCGGGGCAGCGCACCGAGAGCGGGATGAGGGATCCGCTGGCGTGCGCCGCGAGCACCGCGAAGACGGTGGGCTCTTCGATCGGCGGGACGCCGGCGAGCGCGTAGTAGAGCACCGCGCCGAGCGCGTAGACGTCGGTGCGCACGTCGACGGGCTCACCGAGCGCCTGCTCGAGGGACATGTACGCGGGCGTGCCGATCAGCGCTCCGTCGCCGGTCAGGCGCTGGTCTTCTGCGAGCACGCGCGCGATCCCGAAGTCGAGCACCTTCATCACGTCGCGCTCGCCCGCGATCGACGCGACGAAGAGGTTCTCGGGCTTCACGTCGCGGTGGACCAGCCCGCGCTGGTGCGCTTCGGCCAGCGCGCGCGCCGCGTCGCGGACGAGGTAGGCGGCGCGCGCGGGCGCGAGACCTTCGCCGCTGAGCTTCATGCCCCGCCGCACCACCGAGCCCAGGGTGCGCCCGCGCAAGAGCTCCATCGTGTAGTAGAGATGTCCGTCCTCGTTCACCCCGCAGTCGAAGACGCGGACGATGCCTGGATGATCGAGCTCGGCCGTGCGGCGCACCTCGCGCACGAAGCGCTGCACGTTGCTGTCGTCTTCGCTCGAGCGGGGACCGTCGCTCGTCTCGGGCACGTAGCCCGCGCTCACCCTCAAGATCTTGAGCGCGACCTCCACGCCGAGGCCCGGATGAAAGGCGCGGAACACCTCGCCCATCCCGCCGCGACCGAGCAGCTCGAGCGGCCGGTAGCGCCGCGCCTCGCGCGCCGCGAGGAGGGTGCGCTGCGCGGTGTGCGCGACGTCCTGACCGACCAGCGCGAGGACCGCAGCCACGCCGATCGCCATGATCGACTCGATGAGATCGGCGCGAAGGCGTGGGTCGGCCACCTGATCCTGCAGCGCAGGCGAGAGCGCGATGCCCGCGCCGACCGCGAGGGGCCAGGCGATCGCGACGAGCAGCGTCTCGCGCCAGCGCTCGCGCATCCGCCCCGGACGCGCGAGCGCGTGGCCCACGATGAGGGTGACGGCCGCGTGGGCGAACGCGCTGACGAGGCGACCCTCGATGGGCCCAATCGCGCCGAGCACGAACACCGGGCACAGAAAGCCGAGCACCCACGCGCGGCGCAAGAAGCGCTCGGGGTCTCTTCGCAAGAGCGCACCCGCGGCGAGCATGCACCCGAGGCCCACGAGGTACGCCAGGCTCCCGTAGAGCGCGCCGGGGCCGACGAGCCCGGTCCAGCGCGGCAGGAGCGCGAGGCTGAAGCCGCCGTACACCCACGTGCCGAGGCGCAGCACGACGGCGAGCCGATCCCGCTCGCCGCTGGCGATCTCGCGCTCGACGTTCTGCGCCACCTCCAGCAGGGGCTCGCGCAGATCACCGCTCGAGCGCGGTGATGCGGGACGCTCCGCGCTCTCTTCGGTCATGCGACGACGATGGCGGTGAGCTGCTGCTCTTCCTTGATCCCCTTCAGCTTCGCTTGGAAGGGTCGCAAGGGGCGCGCGCCGATGACGGCCGACACGGAGGGATCGCTGGCGTTCGCCTCGGTGATCACGACCTCGCTCGGGCCAGCCTGGGCTTGGAGGCGCGCGCTGACGTTCACCGTGGTGCCGAAGTAGTCGAGCCGATCGTTGGCGCGCACCACCAAGCACGGCCCGCCGTGCACCCCGATCTTGATCGTCAGGCCGTCCTTGCTGAAGCGCTCGTCGTGCGCCTTCACCATCGCGATGCCGGCCGCGGTGGCGTCGGCGAGCGACGCGAAGCTCGCCATCACCGCGTCGCCCATGGTCTTGACGATCGCCCCGCCGTGCTTGGCGATCTGCACCTCGGCCACCCGGAAGTGCTCCTCGACGATCGCGAACGCGCGGGCGTCACCGACCTTCTCGTAGAGCGCGGTGGAGCCGGTGAGATCGGAGAAGAGCAGGGCGACGAAGCCGACCTTGAGCTCGACGCCGAGCGCGGGCGCCTCGGTGGCGAAGAGGTTGGTGAACTCCGGGAGGGAGGCGATGACGGTGCCGAGCACGGCGTCGGCGTTCCAGCTGGTGCGCTCGATGATGAGCGCCTGCTCGTCGCTGGTGCGGTTGTCGATCGCGAGGCGGGTGACGCCGTCGCTCGAGGTGCCGCTCGGCGTCACGGTGAGACCGTCGTCGGTGAGCGTCACCGCGAGCGAGGCCGGGACCTGCTCGAGCGCGAGCTGCGCGTCGTGCTTCTGCCACTGACTGCGGATGAGCAGCTCGCCGGGTGGGAGGGTGACCGTCTCTTCTTGCACCGTGTTCGCCGCGGGGCGGAACTGCGCGGTCACGTGCGGAAGGAACGCTGGGCTCGAGGCGCAATAGAGGACCGGGAAGACCTCGCGCACCGCGGGATGGCAGGGGAACGTCGCCTCCACGTGCTTGGCGAAGTCCACGCCGTAGTCGATCTCGCACGCGCCGCAGTGCGAGCTCTGGCTCACCTCGTCGAGGTGGCTCACGACCTTCGCGCCCACCCGGCACACCGGGCAGTTGATCTGCCACTGCAGATCCACGAGGCCCGCCTCGGTCGCGCGGAGGAACATGCGCAGCACCTCGCGTCGATCGACGCCCCAGAGCGTCGCCAGCTCGAACGGGCGCATCGAGGAGACGTCGTCGTCGGGCTGCTCGCGCAGCCAGCGGAGCAGGTGCGCCAGCGTCTCGGGGGCGACCTTGCCTTCGAGGCGCTTGGCGCGGAGCGCGAGCTGCTGCTCGTTCACGGGCGCGCGCGGGCCGCCGGTCTCGGGCACGTAGCCCTGCGAGAGCACCCGCTTGGCCTTGGCGACCGCGGGCTCGTCGAGCGATGCGGCGCCCTCGATCGGATGCGCGAAGACCGCCTCGAGCCCACGGAAGTAGCGCCTCAGACCACTCGCGAGCTTGAAGCGCTGGATGAGGCGGATGTACCAGGGCGCATCGAGGCTGACGGTGCCGGTGACCTCCGTGCCCTCGGGGACGTCGCGCAGCGAGACGGTGAAGCCCGCCTCGTCGACCGGTCCGCGCCGGTAGCGCCTCAGGCCCCGCACGAACTGCCCCTCCGCCCACTGGTACGGCGGCTCGATCCACTCGAGCGCGATGCCGAGCTCACTCGCCTTCGCGAGGCGGAGGTTCTTGGGCCCCTCTCGGTGCTATTTGTAGCGCGGCGCGACGAGGCCCATCGCGCGGTTGATGTGGTTGGTGTCGGAGTTGACC
>CAYZQM010000325.1:4265-5317 GCA_964480175.1 uncultured Sandaracinaceae bacterium | reverse complement strand
GCGAGGCTGTCGAGCTCGGTCCCGAGCGATCGCGCGAGGTAGAGGTAGCCGGCCATGGCCGCCGCGCCGAGCAGCGCGAGCGCATCTCCGTCCAGGTGTCCTGCGCCCAGATCGCCTCCGCCGATCAGCGCGACGCCCCCGCACGCGATCGCGATCCCGACGAGCTGAATCGGGCGCGGGCGATCGCGGCCCGTCACGAACGCGACGACCAGCAACAAGAGCGGCGTGGCGGTCACCAGCGTGACCGATGCGGCGACGCTGGTGCGCGAGAGCGAAGCGACCCAAGTGCCGAAGTGGATCGCGTAGAGCAGGCCCGCGATCACGCCCGCGCGGCGAAGGCGCGGGCTCGCGGGGCGACGGCGGGCGAGAGGCCAGAGACACAGCGCCGCGATCCCCAAGCGGAGCGCGGACGCGAGGAGCGGATCGGCGGGCTCGGCGAGGCGAAAGAAGATCGCCGCGAACGAGATCGCGATCGCACCGACGAGCAGCTCGAGCGTGGCGCGATGCGGAGCGGGCACTCAGCTCCGCGAGCCGCCGAGGCGCTGCGCCAAGAGCGTCGCGCCGCGGTGCGCGAGCGCCTCGATGGTGAGCATCGGGTTCACGCCCGAGGCGGTGGGGAACGCCGATCCATCCATGACGTAGAGGCCCTCGGTGCCGTGGACCTGGTGGTCGTCGGCGATCACCGATCGCTCCGGATCCTTGCCCATGCGCGCGGTGCCCATCTGATGAAAGCTCCCGTAGCCGGCCTCGAGGACTTGGTAGCCCTGCCGATCGAGGCGATCGAGGAACGACTGCACGCGCTCGCCGCTCGCTGGCCGGTAGCGCTGGGGAGTGAACGTGGTCGATCGGATCTCGCGCGCGCCCGCGGCGAGCAAGATCTCGACGCCGCGGTGCACCCCGCGGCGCACGTGCTCGCGATCGTCCGCGCTCAGCGCGTAGTGGTAGCGAGGGGGCGTACGGCGCGAGAGCTCGACGTGGCCCTCGCCGTGATCTCGGAGCACCACGCCGAGCGCGCTCTGGTGCCGGTAGCTGCGCAGGAAGCGCTTCAGGTC
>CAYZQM010000325.1:0-4255 GCA_964480175.1 uncultured Sandaracinaceae bacterium | reverse complement strand
GTAGCGGACGCCGTAGCCCTTGCCGTCGAGGTTCGACAGACCCGTGCCGATGCGCGCCTGCATGACGCCGCCCCACGGATCGGTCGGCTCGTCCACCAGGCCGAAGAGCCCGGTCACGGGGTGCAAGCGCAGGTGACGACCGAGCGCGCCCAGCATGATCCCCGAGCGCGCGAGGAGCGCAGGGGTGAAGAGCGCGCCCGCGGCGACGACGACCGAACGCGCGAAGACCGTGAGCGGGGTGCGCTCGGGGCCGACGAGCGCGCGCACCCCGACCGCTTGCTTGCCGTCGACGAGGACCCGCTCGACGTCGGCCCGCACCGCGATGCGCGCGCCGTGCGCGCTCGCGTCCTCGAGCCACGTGCGCAGCGCGCTCTGCTTGGCGCCCGAGCGGCAGCCGAAGTTGCAGAAGCCGCAGCGCTCGTCTTGGTGACAGCCCCGCACGTTGCGCGGCATCGTCGCCACCGGCAGGCCGAGCTTCTCGGAGCCCGCCTGCATCAGCCGATCGCGGGCCCACGGTCGCGACTCGTTCGTCGTGACCCCGATGCGCGCGCTCACCGCGTCGAACGACGCGCTCAGCGCAGCGCCCGTGAACACGCCGGAGAAGCCGGCCTCGCGATCCCACTCCGCGCGCACGTCGTCGGGCAGGCGCAGCGACGTCGTGTAGTTCACCACCGTGCCGCCACCGAGCGTCTTGCCGCTCAACAGGGCGATGCCGAGATCGGCGCTCGCGCGGGTGTCGTACAGATCGCGATCGGCATCGTCTTGGTAGTGGGTGAAGTCGCGCTCGGCCGCGTAGCCACCGCGCTCGAGGATCACGACGTCGAGCCCCGCCGCGGCCAGCACCGCCGCGGCGGTGCCGCCCCCCGCGCCCGATCCCACCACGACGACGTCACACGTCCACGTGGTGGGCCGCGCGATCGACTCGGTGCGCAGCCGGTGAGGTGCGTCGGGGGGCGGTGTCTGCGGCCCGGGATAGCCCATCGCCTGGTGCACCACGCTGGGCGTGCGATCGAGGTTGGGCCACGTCGCGAGCAACGTGGGCAGCTGGGTCAGGAGGCGCGCGGTGGTGCGCTGCAGGGGCTTGCCCCGCAGCATCGTGAGGATCGCGTGCTCGATCTGGTGCGAACAGAGACGCGAGATCGGTGCGGCGTGGCCCAGCAAGTAGTACGCGCCCGCACGGGTCTCGAGCGCCGCGAGCAAGAGGCGCGCGCTGCGGCGATCGGGCGGGTCGAGACGCGCCAAGAGCTCGGCGAGGCGCCCCCGGGCGAGCGCGCGGCCTCCGGTCGCCTCGAAGGCATCGAGGCTCGTGAGCGCCGGCAACACCGCGTCGGCGATCGCGTCGAACGCTCGCTGCTCGGCGGCCGTGAGCTTCACGGCGTGAGGGTGAAGCTCGCGCCCGGGCCCGTCGCGCTCGCCTCGATCGCGTCCCGATCGAAGAGGAGCTCGCGGTAGACGTTCTCGGTCCAGTCGTCGTGGAGATCGTCCCAGTGCGGGCTCTCGGGATCGCCCGAGTTGCCGCGCGGCACGTTGATGAACGCGTGGGGCCGTCCCTCGGCGTCGAACTCGGCGACCAGCCGGTAGATCGAACCGCCGTGCGACTCGGTGCGCTCGTGCGGGGTGCCGCCGTCGAAGAAGTCGCTGTCCGACACGTTCACGGTGCCGATGCCGCCGTCGGTCGCGGTGCAACCGCCGTCGAGCGCCGCGATGCCTGCGAGCGGTGAGAAGCAGGTGAAGTGGTAGTCGCCCCAGGTGTACGCGCTCGCCTCGATGCCGCCGAAGCGGGTCGTGAGCCACGCCGCGGTGGCGTCGAGCGCCTGCACCAAGAGGAGCGTGCGCCCCTCGTCGAAGAAGTTCGCGTCGTTCTCCACCAGCACGCGCACCAAGATCTTCAGGATGAACGGCGCCGAGCCGCTGAGCAGGGGCTCGTACACGAGCCCGAGATCGTCGCGCAGCACGTCACGCAGCAAGAAGTGCTGGTACGCGTTGAAGACCACCGCGTCGCTCGAAGTGCGCTCGAGGCGCCGATCCCAGGTGCGGAGCCGCTCGACGAGCGCGCCCAGATCGGTGCGATCGCGGAGCGCGGCGAGCGAGTCGTCGGTCGCCCGCCCGTCCCACGCCTCCAGCAGCGCGGGCAGGAGGAAGTCGGCCGTCTCCGCGTAGCTGTCGTCTTGCAGATCCTGCATCTGGGCGCGGGTGACGGGGCCGTCCGCGACGATGCGCGTGAGCTCGTCCTCGATGCGGTGCGCGCGCGTGCCGGGATCGAAGAAGACGCCGAAGTAATACGCGTCGCCTTCGGCGCGGCCGTCGCTCATGAAGCCGAGCGGCTCGTTGTTCGCCGTCGCGATCCAGCCGCGGCTCGATCCTCGGCTGTGCGGCAGATCGATCCCGGGGCGCAGGAACGTCCCGGTCCAGAAGCTCCCCTCGTCGTCGCCGTCGCGGACCAGCCACGGCTCTCGATCGGCCGCCGCGACGACGGAGTCGACGCGGACCGGGGTGAGCGGCGAGCTGCGGTACGCGATGCCCGTCGCGTCCGCGCCGAGGAAGTTGAACGCACCGAGCTCGTTGGCGTCGGCGGCCGCCTCGAAGTCCTCGAGCGTCTCGGCGACGTCGAAGCCGTGGAACGCCTGGGCCTCGTGCGTCGGGCGGAAGCCCGTCCACGCGAAGAGCACGCGGCGGTTCGGTCGGGGATCGAGCGCGATGGGAAAGAAGTTGTTGGGCAAGAGGACACCGCGGCCCGGCACCTCCTCGACCTCGACCACCCGCGGACCGGCTTCGCCTCGCACGAGGATGGGCTCGCTGCGGACCACGATCGGGAGCACCTCGTCACCCAGCGTGATGGTCTGCGCGTCCGCGTCGTAGCGAGACGACCAGAGATCCATCCAGTCGGGATACGTCGTGGTCGCGGTCCACGCGACGTGCCGGTTGTGTCCGAGCTGGATCGACGGCGTACCCACGAACGCGAAGCCCGCGACGTCGAGCGTGCCGCCGGCATCGGCGCTGTTCATGTGGTGCATCCACATCAACGACGGGCTCTCGAGACCTTGGTGGGGATCGCCGGCGATCAGCGGGCGGCCGCTGTCGGTGAGCGTGCCCGTGAGCGCCCAGTTGTTGCTCGCGCCGGGCGCGCCGAGGCTGCCGTGAAGGTGCTCGCGGAAGGCGGCGAAGCGCTCGGGGAAGTCGGCGCCCAGGAGATCGGGGCGATCGATCCCGGGCAGCGGGTGGATGTCGCGCGCGGGGTCGCTGGGGTCGAAGCGCAGACCGCTGGCCGGTCGCTCGTCGGGCGGCATCACGAACGTGTCCTGCATCGGCTGCAGCAGCGGCAACATCGCGTCGAGCGAGGGCAGGTACTGGCGGATCACGCTCGCGAGCACCTCGTACTCGATGAGGTTCGCGTTCCCGAAGAGGATGAGCTTGCCGACCGCGAACGCATCGACGGGCGACCACGGCTCAGGCTCGAAGTCGAGCTCGGTGAAGCCGAGCGGCATCGGCACCGTGCCGTCTTCGATCTCCTGGACGCGTCGGTTGATGCCCGCGACCCAGGCCTGCACCAGCGTGTAGTTGTTGGGGTCCTCGACGAGCATCGCGCGCCGGTTGATCTCGGCCCAGTGCGGGATGTCGATGATCCGAATGGTGCGGTCGTCATCGAAGAAGCCCTCGCCGAGGACCTCGGCGCGGCGGCCTGTCGCGCGGCGACGGGTGAGCTCCATCTCGAGCAGGCGATCGGTCGCCTGCATGTAGCCAGACGCGAAGTACACGTCGGCGTCGCTCTGCCCATAGAGATGCGGGATGCCGCTCTCGTCGCGGAACACGTCGACCGGCGCCGAGAGTCCCTCGTACACGGGCTCCTCGGGGAGGCAGAAGTCCTGCAAAGGATCGTCGCTGCACGGCACACCAGCGTCCGATCCCCCGTCGCGTCCCGCATCGACATCGGCGTCCGGCGGCGCCTCCGGGCCCGGGCAAGCGGTGAGCGAGAGAGCGAGAGAGAGGGCAAGCGTTCGTCGCACGGCGAGCGAGTCTACCCGTCCTGCTTCGAGGCCGCTGGGCCTTCTGCTCCGAGGCCGCTTGGCCTTCTTCGCTGCGCTGGCGCGGCTTTCGCTGCGCTCGGCTTCTTCGCTGCGCTCGGCTTTCGCTGCGCTCGCCTTCTTCGCTGCGCTCGCCTTCGCTGCGCTCGCCTTCTTCGCTCCCACGGGGTTGTGAAATCCAGTCCGCTGCGCGGGGCGAGTAATTGTCGCGCGGTGTTGGGAGAGGTCGCGGA
>CAYZQM010000324.1:0-5497 GCA_964480175.1 uncultured Sandaracinaceae bacterium | reverse complement strand
CGAACGTCGCCGAGGCCTACGCGCTCGCGATCCTCGGGCGCTACGAGCTCGAGATCCAGGATGGCTTTTTGGACGCGATGCTCGACATCGCGCGCGCGGTCGGCATCAACGTCGACGACGTCCTCGAGCGCAGCTCGGGCATCGACGGACTCACCACGCGCCCCAGTCCGCAGGCGCTCAACCGGCTGGTGTTCTGGGCCCTCGGCGACGACGGCGGACGCTGTGAGCCCCGGACCGCGCCCCAGTTCTGCAACAGCGCGTTCGGCGCGCAGGTCTTCGATCGCATCCGCGATCGCCACGGCAACGACGTGATCGACACCTACGACGGGACCATCTTCGCGTGGGAGTCGCCCGGCTTCTACGAGGGCATGACCCCGATGCTCGAGGTGCTCGAGGATCCGCGCTTCCGCCTCGACGCCGACGGCAACTACGCCTTCGGCAACATGCTCGAGACCGTGTGGCTCCACTGGCCGACGCAGAACCACTGGGTCCGCCAGCACACCGATCCGTCGGCGCCCAACTACGTGACCGGTGACGACGGTCGCAGCTACGAGCCGCTGATCGCGGACGGGTTCGTCGAGGGGCGCCTGCTCGCGAACCTGCAGCGCGCCAGCGCGGCGCTGGACGACCTCGACATGGGCGGCGGCGAGGACGGCATCGACGTGCTCTCCGCGGTCGCGAGCGATCTCTTGAACCCCGCGCGCTCGCCGGGCCTCACCACCCGCGACGGTCGCACGAGCGTCATGCGCAACGACGGCGGCGGCACGATGGGCCTGAGCCCGATGCAGCTCGTGCTCCTCGCGCTCCGCAACGTCGACCGGGATCTCCGCAGCGCGGACACCGACGTGGTCGCGGGCTGGCGCACGGCGCGCGACGCGCTCACCGAGCAGTTCCTCGACACCCGCCCCAGCGGGTCCGACTACGTGTTCGCCAACCAGCGGGGGCGCGCGATCGTGCTCGCGCTCTTGCCCTTCTTGCGCGAGCGCCTCGAGGCCCACGCCGCGGCGGGCGATCTCGACGCGTGGACGATGGACTTCCCCGGGGACGTCTCGGACTTCTTGAACGAGCCGCTCGTCGCCGGCGCCATCCAGCTGCTCGACGTGGTGAACGAGGATCCCGAGGCCCAGGAAGCGCTGGTCGATCTCGTCGCGTACCTGGTCGACGAGGCATCGGACAACGACGCGTTCCTCTCCGTCGTGTACGCGCTCCTGGATCTGCTCCAGGTCATGGAGGACGAGGACAACATCCTCCCGCTGCTACACGCGCTGAGCGGCGCGATGGCGCCCAACGCGCGTGAGCTCGTCGCGGGCGCGAGCGGCGCGCCCGACGTCGACGGATCGGTGGGCTACGACGCGCTGACGCTGCTGCGCGAGATCCGCGGCTTCGATCGCGATCGCACCCTGCGCGCGCTCCTCGGGAACCTGGTCCGGCTGCGCGACGATCAGACGACGCCGCTCGAGGTGATCCTCGACGTGATGAACGAGGTGAACCGCGCCGAGCCCGGCGCAGGGGGCGCGTACCTGCCGCCCGACTACCGCGCGAGCTTCGGGCACATGACCGACTTCATGGAAGAAGAGCGCCGCGGGATGGAGCGCCTCTACGACGTCGTGCAGTCGCGGGAGCTGCCCGAATGACGCTGCGCCTCGGGGCCGCGCGCGCCCTGCTCCTCTCGCTCCTGGTCCTCGCGCTCGCAGCGATCGCCCCGCGGCGCGCGCAAGCCGGTGGCTTCTATCTGCTCGATCGGCAGCCACGCGCGATGGGACGGGGCGGCGCGTTCGTCGCGGGCGCCGACGATCCCGGCTCGCTCTGGTACAACCCGGCGGGCTTGGGCTTCGCGGGAGAGCAGCTCCAGATCGACGCGACGCTCACGTTCTTGAACGTCGAGTACACCCGGGTCGACAGCGGCGGCAACACGCTGGCTCCGGTGAACGGAAACTCCGCGCCGCTCCCCATCCCGACCATCGCGGGAACCTTCGACTTCGGCCTCGAGAACCTGACCTTCGGCGTGGGCGTGTTCGCCCCGAACGCGGCGCTGATGGAGTACCCCGAGGAGCTGAACGGGGGCCCTGCCCCACAGCGCTACTCGCTGCTCTCGATGCAGGGATCGATCATCGCGTCCCTCGCGCTCGGCGCCGCGTGGCGGCCGATCCCCGAGCTGTCGATCGGCCTCGGGGTGCACGTGGTGTACGGCGCGTTCGCCGCGCGCACGACGCTGTCGGCGTGCGAGGGGACCATCTGCACGTTCCCCGAAGATCCCGAGTACGACGCGGTCGCGCAGCTGAGCCTCAACCCCGCGGTCAGCGCGATCGGCACGTTCGGCGTGGTCTGGGATCCGGGCCCGGTGCGGCTGGGCTTCTCGCTGATGACGCCCTTCGATCTGTCGGGGACCGCGTCGATCCGCGTCCGCACGCCGGGCGCCGCGGCGTTCGATGGCGCGTTCGTCCGCACCCGCGCGGGCGACTGCAACATCGACGCAGTGCCGGACGCGGAGGTCGCGGCCGACCCGGCGCACCGCTGCCGCCTCACGAACGCGGGCGTCGACATCGACTTTCCGCTGGTGCTCCGCTTCGGTGCGCAGCTCGATCTCGTCGAGAACCTCGCGCTCGAGCTCGCCGTGGTCTGGGAGACGTGGTCGTTCCAGCGCGCGGCGGTGGTGGTGCCCGACGACGTGTGGTTCTCCGACGCGCTGGGTGGCGCGCTCGACTACCAGGTCGGGACGCTCTCGATCCCCCGCAACATGAACGACACGGTCAGCGTGCGGATCGGCGGCGAGTACACCATCGACGGCTTCCTCACCTTCCGCCTCGGCGGCTACTACGAGAACGGCTCGTTCGGCGACCCGTGGCTGCAGGCGCTCACGATCGACAGCGACAAGATCGTGGTCTCGGGCGGCGCGAGCGTTCGGGCCGTCGATGGGCTGTGGATCGACGTGATGGTGGGCTACGCGCACCTCTTCCCCCGCGACGTGACGACGAGCATGGTCCCGCAGGCCAACCCCATTCGGCCCTCGGCCGACCCGGTCTACATCGGCAACGGGAGCTACCGCATGACCGCGCCCTTCGTGGGCCTCGGCATGCGCTACGACTTCGACTGGGAGCTGCGCAACGCGACCGCGCCCGAGCCGGTGATCGAGCCGGAGCCCGAGCCCGCCGTGATCGTCGAGCCCATCGCGCCCGCGCCCGAGGTGGTCGAGGAAGTGATCGAGCCCGAGCCGGTGGTCGAGCCGGAGCCCGAGGTCGCTCCCGAGCCCGAGCCGGAGCCCGAGCCGCGCACCCGACGTCGCCGGCGCCGGGTCCGGTGACGTCCGGAAAAGGCCCTCGATCGCCGAGCGGGCGCTGGAGTATCCTCGCGGCGCCATGAAGCTCACCAAGCTCGATCGCGAAGATCGCCTCCGCCTGATGAAGTTCGTCTGCTCGTTCGCCTGGGCGGACCTCGAGATCGCCGAGCAAGAGCGAAAGCTGGTCCAGCGGATGGTGGACAAGCTGAAGCTCGCCGAGGACGAGCGGGCCCAGGTCGCGCGCTGGCTCGAGGTGCCGCCCCGCGCGGAGGAAGTCGACCCGGCCGAGGTCCCGCACGCGCACAAGCAGCTCTTTCTGCAGGCGGCGCGCGAGACGATCGCGGTCGACGGCGAGATCTCCGAGGACGAGCGGGAGAACCTCGCGCTGCTCGAGCAGCTCCTGGGCTGAGGGCGAGGCCCAGGGCCGGCGCCGCATCGGCAGCCCTTCGCTCGCCAGCCTTCGCGCGCCGAGCCCTTCGCGCCTGAACGACGCCGAGCGGTGCGCGGCTGGCCTCCGGGGGTTGAGCGACTATGCTCGCGCCGCCCTCGGGACGGCTGTCGTCCGCACCCCCGAGGGACCGGAGTCCCCGCGTGCGTGCGTCGATGCGATTCGCCCCCTATCTCGCGTTCTTCCTCTCGGGCGGATCGTCGCTGATCTTCCAGACCATTTGGACCCGGATGCTGCACCACGTGTTCGGCGCGACCTCGGTCGCGATCAGCACGGTGCTCACGGCGTTCATGGCGGGCCTGGGCTTGGGCAACTGGCTCGCCGGCCGCTACGCCAACCGCATCAAGCACCCGATCTTCTCGTACGCCTTCGCCGAGGCCGGCGTCGCGATCTGGGGCCTCTTGATCCCGTTCATGGTCGCGTCCGACGGCTGGCTCGCCGACGTGAACGCGCTGATCTCGCAGACCTTCGGCGCCGGGTCGTGGACCTTCATGATCGTGCGCTTCTTCTGCGTGGCGCCGCTGATCTTGGTGCCGACGACGCTGATGGGCGCGAGCTTCCCGCTGCTCACCCGGCACTTCGTGAGCGCCGCAGAGAACGCGGAGTCCGCGTCGGGCAAGGTCGGCGTGCTGTATGCGCTGAACACGTTCGGCGCCGCGACCGGCCCGCTGCTCTCCGCCTTCGTGCTCCTGCCGACCGTCGGGCTGATGTGGACCAACATCATCGCGTGCGGGATGAACCTCTCGCTCTTCGCGATGGTGTGCCTGCTCCGCAACGAGCTGATCGGCAGCACCTGGAAGAGCGGCGTGAAGATCGGCTTCTGGCCCGGCGAAGAGGTCGCGCCAGAGACCGGTCGACGCGCGAGCGAAGAGACGAAGGTCGAGGAGACGAAGTCGGAAGAGAAGCAGGCCGACGCCGAGGACGCAGCCAGCGAGGCGCCGCGCAAGACGCTGAAGAAGAAGGCCAAGAGCGCCAAGAAGAGCGCTGAGAAGAGCGCTGAGAAGAGCGCGGAGCTCGAGTCGACCTCGCCCGCGAAGGAAGCGAAGAAGCCGAAGGCCGAGCCCGCGGAGGGGCCACCCGCTGAGGCCGAGGTGTGGGTGCCCAAGGTCGCGCGCCACATGGCGTTCGTGTGCTTCGCCGCGTCGGGCGCCGCGGCGCTCTGCTACGAGGTCGTCTGGTCGCGCGCGCTCGCGATGACCATCGGCAGCTCGATCTACAGCTTCGCGCTGATCCTCGAGACCTTCCTCATCGGCATCGCGTCGGGCGCGGCGGCCATGAGCGCGTTCATGGGCCAGCGAAAGCGCCCGCTGCTCGGCGTCGGGATCGCTGCGTCCGTCATGACGTTCTTGGCGAACGTCCCGATGGCGGTGGCCCACAGCTCGGGCGGCGAGACGCGCAACGGCGATCTCGTGAGCTGGCTGGTGATGTCCGGCTTCGGCGCTGCGCTCATCGCGGGTGTCGCCATCTTCACGTCGCGCCGCGAGGCGAGCATGCGTGCGTTCGACGCGGGCGCGTTCGACGTCCGCCCCGCCGCGCTGACGATGCTCGGGGTGCCGCTCGCTTTCGCGCTCTTCACCGCGAGCCAGTTCGATGGCTACCTGCCGAAGATCATCGCGTCGGTGGTGACGGCCGTGGTCGTCTTCATCGCGCTGATGGTGCTGCTGGGCCGCGCGCCCGTGCTGCTCGTGGCGGTGATGCAGCTCTACATCGGCGTCGCGACGGTCGTCTCCTACGTGTGGCAGGACGAGATCCCCTACGCGTTCGCGCAGATG
>CAYZQM010000323.1:0-5588 GCA_964480175.1 uncultured Sandaracinaceae bacterium | reverse complement strand
GCGCGACGAGGTGCGAGCGCGCGAGCAGGTCGAGAGCAAGAGCGCAGGCAAGTAGCGCGGGCAGCGCGAACCGAAGGAGACAGCATGCCGAGTTTCGAAGACAAGGTCGTCATCACCTGCGCCATCACCGGCGTGCTCGCGACGCGCAAGCAGAACGAGGGCATCCCCTACACCCCGGCCGAGATCGCCGACGACTGCAAGCGCGCCTACGACGCGGGCGCGTCCGTCGTGCACATCCACGCGCGCAACCCCGACGGCTCGCCGACGTTCGAGCCCGCGACGTTCGCCGAGATCAAGCGCGAGGTGCGGGCGCGGTGTCCCATCATCTTGAACTTCTCGACCGGCGTGCTGGGCGACGACGTCTCCAAGGTCGTCGAGTACATCGAGACCGTCCGCCCCGAGATCGGCGCCCTGAACATGGGCACCATGAACTACAGCAAGTACAGCAAGACGAAGAAGGAGTTCGTCTTCGACATGGTGTTTCCCAACACGTACTCGAAGATCCTCAAGGTGCTCGAGGCGCTGAACCGCGCGGGGGTGAAGCCCGAGCTCGAGTGCTTCGACTCGGGTCACACCGCGGGCGTCGCGCCGCTGCTCGACATGGGCGCGCTGAAGTTCCCCTACCAGTTCTCGTTCATCGTGAACGTGCTCGGCGGCATCCCGCCCATGATCGAGTCGCTGCAGCTGCAGACGAAGATCATGCCGCCTGGCTCGGACTGGGAGGTGATCGGGATCTCGCACGGCCACTGGCGCATGCTCGCCAGCGCGCTGGTGCTCGGCGGCAACATCCGCACGGGCCTCGAAGACCACCTCTACCTGCCCAACGGGACGATGGCGCGGAACAACGGCGAGATGGTCGAGGTCGCCGCCCGCATGACCCGCGACGTGGGCCGCGAGCCCGCGACGGTCGAAGAGGCGCGCGAGGTGCTTCACCTCTACGACCTGTCCGCGGGTCGCGACGCGGCGAAGGAAGTGGGCCACGCGCCGCGGGCGAAGGGCTGAGCCGTGCAGGCGCGCAGCTACCGCACCCTGATCGTCCAGAGCGATGGCGGGATCGCGACGCTGACGATGAACAAGCCCGAGCGGAAGAACCCGCTCGGGCCCGAGATGGTCAACGAGCTCTGCTGGGCGCTCAGCGACGCGCGCGACGCAGGCGACGTGCGCGTCGTGGTGATCACCGGCGCGGGCAAGGCGTTCTCGGCGGGCGGCGATCTCAAGCAGATGGGCGGCGGGGAGGGCGAGGCCAGCGAGCCGCTTCCGCCGAAGGGCCAGTACAGCGACCTGCTTCTGCTGATTGCCCAGCTGGGCAAGCCCACCATCGCGCGCATCCCTGGCGTCGCGATGGGCGGCGGGCTCGGCATGGTCGCGGCGTGCGACTTCGCGATCGCGGCACAGAGCGCGGTGTTCGGCACGCCCGAGATCAAGCGGGGCCTCTTCCCGATGATGATCATGGCGGTCCTTCGCCGGGTGGTGAGCCGCCGCAAGCTGCTCGAGCTCATGCTGCTCGGAGAGAAGATCGACGCGGCGAGCGCCGAGCGACTGGAGCTGATCACCCGCGCGGTGCCGGACGATGTGCTCGACGCAGCGGTCAGCGAGCTCGCGGGCAAGCTCGCGTCGCAGTCCCCGACCGCGATGCGCCTGGGCTTGGCCGCGTGGAACGCGCAGGCCGATCTCGACCTCGCCACCGCACTGCCGATGCTGGAGCAGCGCCTCTTCGAGATCCTGGGCACCGACGACGCGCGCGAGGGCCTGATGGCGTTCGTGGAGAAGCGCGAGCCCAAGTGGACCGGAGGCTGAGGCGACGCTTCCTGGTACCCTGCGCGCGCATGTCCTTTCGCTTCGTGCTCTCGCTCGTCGCCGCCTCCGTGCTCGCGTCCTCCGCTGCAGCGCAGGACGCGCCGCCCACCGAGCTCGAGCTCGAGGAGGCGCGTCACGCGTTCGAGGTGGCGTCGCAGTCGTACGAGCGCGGCGACTACGAGACCGCCGCCGACGAGTTCCGCGCGGCGTACGCGCTCAGCCGGCACCCGGACGTCCTCTACAACGTCTACCTCGCCGAGGAGCGAGCTGGCCGCCAAGCCGAGGCGGCCGAGGCGCTCGCGGCGCACCTCGCGGCGGCCGAGCTCTCCGAGGAGCAGCGCCGCCTCCTCACCCAGCGGCTCGAGCGCATCCGCGCCCGCATCGCGGCGCACGAGACGAGCGAAGCGACCAGCGAGGGCGAGTCGCTGCGCACGGTGCCCACCGACGCCACGGCCGTGGACGTGGAGCCCGAGCCGGTGCGCGAGCCCGAGCCGGCACCGCCCCCGAGCGTCGAGCCGCCTGCCGTGGGGATCGCGCTCTTGGTCGCAGCGGGCGTGCTGGGCCTCTCGTTCGGTGCGTTCGCGATCGCGTCCGAGGTCGAGGACCAGCGCTTGGCCTCATCGTGTGGGCGCGACGCGGGCCGCTTCTGCGCGGCGCCCGACACGACCACCCTCGAGATCCTCAACGTGATGGCCGACGCCAGCTGGATCAGCGCGGCGACCCTCGGCGTGCTCGGCGCCATCCTGCTCGCCGCGCTGCCCTGGAGCGACGCGCCGTCCGACGCGCCGCGCGCGAGCGTGTTCTTCGACGGACGCAGCGCCGGCTTCGAGCTCGCGGGGAGCTTCTGATGCGAGGCCTGCTCGTCGTCTCGCTGGTGTTCGGTGGCTCGCTCGTCGTCGGCGGGTGCACGTTGGTGAACGCGCCCAGCGAGCACCTCTCCGAGCCGGTCTCCACGGCCGAGTTCTGCGACGCGCTCGGCGCCGAGTTCTGTCGGGGCTTCGTCGAGTGCTGCGAGTTCGCCCCCGCGGGCTACGACGTCGGCGCGTGCGTCGCGCGGCGCACCAGCCAGTGCCGTACGGCGGCGGCCGAGCTCCTGGACGATCCGCGCACGGGCTACGACCCCGACGTCGCGGGCGCGACGCTCTCGCGGGCCCGCGCCTACGTGGACGCGTGCGACCCCGCGTTCCTGTCCTGGTACGGGAGCCGCGATGGGCTCTACGCCCCGCTCTTGGGCACCGTGGAAGCAGGCGGCGTGTGCTCGGCGTCCGTGATGCCCACCATCGCTGCGTTCTTCGCGTGCGTCGACGACGATCTCACGTGCCGCTTCTCGGCGACCAACTGGACGTGCAGCGCGCGGGTGCCGATGGGCGAGGCCTGCACCACGATCTTCGACTGCGAGGAGGGCCTCTTCTGCGAAGGCCTCGACAGGCTCGGCGTCTGCCGACCGCGCCGCGCCGACGGACGCCCCTGCGACGAGCTCGACGAGAACGGCGCGGACGAGTGCCAGAGCGGCGTGTGCTTCGAGGGCGTCTGCCTCACCCCCACTGCCCAAGAGCTCTACTGCTCCCTCGGCGGCTGAGGTGACGATGGCGATGCACGGGTTCTCCATCGCAGGTCCCCGGCGACCAGGCCTGCTCCAGATCACCGAGTACACGTTCCGTCCCGAGACCTTCGTGGCCCGGAACGTCGCCCGCTACGGGCGACGGTTCCGGGTGAAGGCGTCGATGGGCGAGCTCGTATTCACCGTCTCGCCCGACGACGCGAAGCGGGTCTTCGCCGCCGATCCGGACGCGTTCGGCACGCTCGGGACCGTCTCGCTAGGCGGGATCCTCGGGCACCGATCGGTGCTCGTCACCGACGGCCCGGTGCACCGCCGCCAGCGAAAGCTGCTGACGCCCCCGATGCACGGCGCCCGTCTGCGGGCCTTCGGCGCCGCGATGAAGGCCATCGCGGAAGAGCACGTGGAGAAGCTGCGCGTCGGCGATCGCTTGCTCGCGCACGACCTCACCACCGAGTTCACCCTCGACGTGATCCTGCGCACCGTCTTCGGCATCGAGAGCGCGACCGAAGCGAGCGAGCTGCGCGAGGTGCTCCTCGGCATGCTGCACGGCTTCTCGCCGCTCACGGTCTTCTGGCCCTTCCTGCAGTCGCGCGCGTTCCCGCCGCACCGTCGGTACATGGCGACGCGCGCGCGCTTCGAGCGCGCGGTGACCGAGCTCATCGCGCGGCGACGCCTCCGGACCGAAGCGCGCTCGGACGTGCTCTCGCTCTTGCTCGAGGCCCGCTACGACGACGGCGCGCCGATGGACGACGAGGAGATCCGGGATCAGCTCCTGACGATCCTCATCGCGGGCCACGAGACCACCGCGATCACGCTCGCGTGGGCGCTCGACTTCGTCTTGCGGCGCCCCGAGCTCGCGGATCGACTGCGCACGGAGATCGCAGGGGTCTCGGACCCCGACGCGATCACCAAGCTCCCGCTGCTCGCCGCGACCCTCGACGAGACGATGCGGATCGCCCCCGTGGTCACCGACGTCGCGCGCATCACCAAGGTGCCCTTCGAGCTCGCGCCTGGCCTCGTCGTGCCCGTCGACCGCGCGATCGCCGTCGCGATCGAGGGCATCCACCGGGACCCGACGCTCTACCCGGAGCCCGCGCACTTCCGACCCGAGCGCTTCCTCGAGCGCCGCTTCGCGCCCACGGAGTTCTTGCCGTTCGGAGGCGGCAGCCGCCGCTGCCTCGGCGCCGCGTTCAGCGAGCACGAGGGCCGCATCTTCCTGGCGACGCTGCTCGCCTCGCGCCAGCTGCGCACCCTCTCGCCGCTGCCCTCGTCCCGAGTCCGCAGGAACATCACGATGGGCCCCGCCGACGGCGTCCCGCTCGAAGTGGTCGGCTGACCGCGCGCCGCGTGTCTCGCACCGCATCGCGGTGACGGCGTTTGACACCCTGCGGGCTCGCGCCTAAGTACCGCGGCCTTTTGCCGACGCTTCGAGCGCACGGTGCGAGGCCAGAAGATCTCTCACGAAGGAAAATCGAAAACGATGGGTCGCTACCTCTTCACCTCCGAGTCCGTCACCGAAGGCCATCCCGACAAGCTCTGCGACGCCATCTCCGATTCGGTCCTCGACGCCGTCCTGGCCGCCGATCCCAAGGGCCGCGTCGCCTGCGAGACCATGGTGAAGACGGGCTACGCGATCGTCGCCGGTGAGATCACCACGAAGGCGGTCATCGACTACCCGAAGATCATCCGCAAGGCGATCGTCGACATCGGCTACACCGACGGCACCCACGGCATCGACGGCAACTCGTGCGCGATCCTCACCGCGATCGAGCAGCAGTCGCCCGACATCGCGCAGGGCGTCGACGTCGAGACGAGCCTCAGCAAGGACCAGGGCGCGGGCGATCAGGGGCTCATGTTCGGCTTCGCGGTCGACGAGACCCCCGAGCTGATGCCGATGCCGATCCAGCTCAGCCACCGCCTGGCGCAGCGCCTCGCGAAGGTCCGCAAGGACGGCAAGCTCAAGTGGCTCCGCCCCGACGGCAAGACCCAGGTCACGGTGGAGTACGACGGGGACAAGGCCGTCCGCCTCGACGCGATCGTCGTCAGCACCCAGCACGACGAGGACGTGAAGCAGAAGACGATCAAGGAGGCCATGATGGCCGAGGTGATCGAGAAGATCTGCCCGAAGAACCTGATCGACAAGAAGACCCAGATCTGGATCAACCCGACCGGGCGCTTCGTCATCGGCGGTCCCCACGGCGACGCGGGCCTCACCGGCCGCAAGATCATC
>CAYZQM010000322.1:0-5718 GCA_964480175.1 uncultured Sandaracinaceae bacterium | reverse complement strand
CTTCTGCTCGCTCTCGTCGTCGGCTTCGTGGGATGCACCGAGGCCCATCCGCTCGATCCGGACGCGCCGCGACCCTCGGACGCGCCCTCGCCGGACGCCGGCGTGCTCGTCGACGCCGGCAGCGACCCGGCACTCGATGCGGCCATCGAGCGCGACGCGGCCATCGAGCGCGACGCGCCCGTGCCCCCGTTCGACGACATCTACACGTCGATCCTCGTCCCTCGCTGCGGACGATGCCACGTCGACGAGGGGCCGGAGAGCTACCACTACAGCCCGCGCATGATCGACGTCGACGCAGCGTACGCGGCGCTCGTCGACGTCCCCGTGCAGACGCCGTGGGTCGAGTACTGCGTGCCCGAGGGCGTCACGCCCTACCGAGTGCGTCCGGGCGATCTGACGGCGAGCATGCTGTCCTTCCTCCCCGACTGCTACGTTCGTGACGCTGGGCACGACGCCCTCACGACAGACGAGCTCGCCACCGTCCGCAGCTGGATCGCAGGAGGGGCGCCCCGAAGTCGCTTCTGAGGCTCGAAGCGAGCGCGCAGACGACGGCCGACGTCGCTTCGGCGAGTGGCATGCAGCGTGCTCTACGTGCGGCTGGAGGATCCCATGCCGTCTCGTGCTGCGTTCTACTTCGTGCCGCTCGCCGCTCTCCTCTTGCTGCGCCCGGCCCACGCGGCCGCATGCGGTGGCTTCTTCTGCTCGAGCAGTCCGGTGGTGCAGTCCGCCGAGCGGGTGGTGTACGCGATCGAGGAGGATGGCTCGCTCACGATGTCGGTCGAGATCAGCTACGCGGGCGTCGACGACGACTTCGCGTGGATTCTCCCCGTCCCGACCCCGCCCGAGATCTCCGTCGGCACACGGGCGCTCTTCGATGCGCTCGATGACGCGAGCAGCCCCTCGTTCGGGTACGAACAGCGCGTTCGCGGGACGTGCCGCGACTATCCGCGCTGCGTTCGCGACGGCGAGGAGCCCCCCATCGCGGCGTGCCCCGCCGACACGCTCTCGGGCCCCACGCGGTACGAGGACGTGCGGACCGAGCCGCCGCCTCCGATCGAGACCCCGCCGCCCTCGTGGGAAGACGGCGCGGTCACCATCTACGCCGAAGCGCCCGTGGGCCCCTACGACACGGTCGTGCTCGGCGCGACCAGCGCGGACGCGGTCGTGTCGTGGTTGGTCGAGCACGACTACGACGTCCCGACGGAGACGACGCCCCTGCTCGAGCCGTACGCGGCGCAAGGTCACGTGTTCGTCGCGCTCCGATTGAGCGCCAACCGCGCCGACGAGGCGCTGCGCCCGGTGACCCTCCGCTTCGCCCCGGGCCCCGGAGGGACCCCTGCGGAGGCCTGCCTGCCGCTGCGGCTCACGCCCATCGCGAGCGCGTCCACGCTGCCGATCATCGCGTTCTTCCTCGCCGATGCCCCCGTCGCCGCGCGGAACTTCGGCCTGGCCGAAGTGAACCGCGAGGATCCTCGCTTCTGGCTCGAGGGCCTCGCATGGGCGACGGCCGTGGCCGAAGCGGTGCAACCCTTCGACGGTCGCGCGTTCGTGACGGACTACGCAGGACGGGTCCCCGCCGTCGAGCTCGAGCTCCCCTCGGTCTTGGATCTCGCGGGTGAGACGGATCCGCGACGCTTCTTCTCGGCGCTGGTGGCGCGCGGCTACCCGCCCGACGACGACTTGCTCGAGCTGCTGGAGCGCTTCCTCGTGCCCCCGGCCGGCACCGCGCCCGTGACCTACTACAACTGCCTCGCCCGCGACGAGCGCTGTGGAGCGCCCGAGCGCTTCCAGCCGAGGGAGCTCGTCGATGGCATCGAGCTCCTCATCACGGCGCCCCGCGCCGAGGCCGCGCGCATGGTGCAGCGCCGGCCGCGGCTGACCCGGCTCTCGACGGTGCTCACCCCCGCGCAGATGACCGTGGACCCGGTGTTCATCACCGACTCCGGGCTGCCCGACGTGGGCCGGCTCCATCCGGCGGTGCTCGTGACCCAGTGCAGCGACGAGTACTACGGGGACGAGGCGCCGTGGGCGCTCATGGTGGACGAGGGCACCGCGCTCGACCTGCGTGCAGGCGGGCGCGCCATCGCCTCGAGCGCGGGCACACCTGCCGACCCGATGGCGTACTGCGCCCGGTTCGATGCGCTGCCCGGTGGTGGCGTCGCCTCCGAGGAGGCGCGACGGTGTGGCTACAGGACGGGCTGCTCCGCGTCCGGCGATGTGGGGATGTGGGCGGGCTGCATCGCGCTCCTGCTCACGCCCCTCTTCGTTTGGGGTGCCCGCAGACGTCGCGATCTGTGAAAGCCACGCACACCCCTCGTGCCACCCCGTGCCAGCCCTTCCCGCTTCAGGCGCTCAAGGACCGCAGGCCTCGACCGACGCGCGGTCACAGGTCACCGCCTCGACGATCGCGTGCTTCAGCGCGCTGGGCGAGTCTTCGAGGCAGTCTGCATAGCAATCGCAGTCGAAGAACGACTGGGCGCCGCAGGTCGTGACCGGACAGAGCGCGATGCACGACTCGAGGGTGTCGGCGACGTCGAGCTCGGCCGCGGCCCGCCAGACGTCGGTACAGTCCCGATCGGGCACGCAGCCAGGACGGCACGAGAGCTCGCGGAAGGCCTCGCATTCATTGCGGGTCACCTCGACCGGGTCGGTGCAGCCCACGAGCATCACGAGCAAGACGTACGACGTGCGCATGGCGCGCACGCAGCGAGAACCATGCCCAGCGCTTCCGCGCGCCTCGTTCACGCGGCCACGCATTCGGATCGCTACTCGATCGTGGGCACGTCGGCCCAGGCGAGCGCGCGCTCGCGATGTGCAGCGAGCTCGATCAGCGTCTCCAGGTCTTCGTGCACCGCGGCGAGCGCGGGCGCCGCGTCCGGCGAGATGCCGAGCGCCTGCAGCAGCGCGCGGCGCTGGCTGCGCCCCTGCGGCGGCAGATCGAGCGCCTTGGGCCAGATGGGCAGGAGCGGCAGCTCGGCGTCGCGGCGACCGATGCGCGCCTTCACTTCGTCGAGCGCGATGCTCAAGCCGCCCATGCGATCGACGAGGCCCTTCTGCTCGGCGTCGCTGCCGGACCACACCCGTCCTCGCGCGAGCGGCTCGATCTCGTCGCTCGGACGCCCGCGACCGCTCGCCACGACGTCGACGAACGACGTGTAGAAGGCGCCGATCTCGCGATCGATCATCGCGCGCTCGTCGTCGGTCGCGGCGCGCGGGTTGGAGAGCAGGTCCGCGTGCGGCGCGAGCCGGATGACCTCGGTGCGTACCCCGATGCGATCGAGCAACCCCGACGCGACGAGGCGCGCGCTGATGACGCCGATCGATCCCGTGATGGTGAGCGGGTCGGCGACGAGCGAGCTGGCGCCCGCGCTCACGTAGTAGCCGCCGCTCGCGGCGACCTCGCCGAAGCAAGCGACGACGGGCTTGTCCTCCTTCAGCCGCATCACCTCGCGGTGGATGATGTCGCTCGCGAGCGCCGAGCCGCCGGGCGAGTCGACGTGCAGGATCACCCCGAGCGCGCGCGGATCGCGGGCGGCGCGGCGGATGGCGGACACGACCGCGTCCTTGGCGGCTCCGGGCCCTTGCCCTGCGTCGCTGATCGCGCCGTGCACGGGGATCACCGCGACGTAGGGGCGGCGCAAGACGCGCACGAAGAAGCGGGCCATCCGATGCGCGAGCCACGCGTGCGCCGCGGCGAGCTTCTCGTCCGGATCGCCCGTCACCTTCTCGGCGACCTGATCGTCGTAGACGAGCTCGTCGACGAGGCCCGCGTCGATCGCGGCCTGCCCGGACACCAGCCCGCGTTCGAAGAGCGCCCTCACCTTGCCTTCGTCGAGCCCGGGCCGCTCGCGCAGCGCATCGACGAGCGCGCGCTCGTACGTCTGCAGCAGCGCCGTGGTCTGCTCGCGCTGCGGCTCGCTCATCGCGAAGCTCGAGACGCCCTCGGCCGCGGTCTTGTACTCGGCGCGGCGGTACACCTCGACCTCGAGCCCGAAGCGCTCGAGCAGGCCCTTGAGCTGGCGACGGCTCGCGGCCATGCCGAGCGGCGCCAGCGGCGCGGACGGCGACGCGAGCACGCGGGTCGCGGCGCTCGCGACGAAGAGCTCGCGGTTGCCGCCGCCAGACGGCAGGTAGACCACGACCTCTTTGCCCACCGCGCGGAGCTCCACGAGGATCTCGCGCAGCGCGTGGCACGCGACCCAGCCCGACATCAGCGACGGCACCTCGAAGAGCACCCCGCGCACGTCGGGCGATTTCTGCACTTCTTCGGCGAGCTTGCGGAGCGCGCCGAGCGACGTCGGCTTCACCACGTCGGGTCGCGGCAAGAGGCGCGCGTACCAAGGCTCTGGCCGGACCAGCTCGGTCAGGCGCGGCGAGACCTTCACCCGGATCCACCGCGCCTTCGGGCGCGCCCAGAAGCGCGCGGCCCACCACAGGGGAAAGAGCGGCGCGAGCGCGAGGTTGCGGAGCAGGCGGAGGACGATCACGGCCTATCGTGCCCGACCCGATGGGCCGCGCCATGCCGGCCGCGCTGCGCGCTTCTGAAGAAGCGTCACGCGCGCGAGGCGCAGACCGAGCAACGTGGCGAGCAACAGGGCGAGCGCCCACGTGGGCGCCGAAGGGCGCGAGCCAGCGCTGCACACGCAGCCGCCGCCCCCGCCGAACGTCACCCGATCGGTGCTGCCTCCGTCGAACGCGACGTTGCCCGCGTCGAACGCGGAGCCGCCGCCGTCGGGGAGCGACGCGTCGGGTGACACGCCTGCGTCGCGGGCCGGCGGGATCGGCGTGTCGCATGCGGGCGAGAACCCCTCGGGCATGCAGCGATCCGCGCTCGCCGCGCAGGGGCTCGAGTCGAGGCCGTTGGGGCAGCCATCGAGATCGCAGTCGCCTTGGAAGAAGTCGTTGGAGAAGACCCCATCGCGGAAGAAGCAGGTGCGGGCCTCGTCGAGATCGGCGCACGCCGAGGTGACGCCGAAGCTCGAGAACAGGCAGAAGCCATCACCGCGCCCGAGGCCGGGATCCAAGAGCACCGTCGGCAGGCACACGACGGGCGTTCCGAGCTCTGTGTCGTCGGGGCAGTCGCGCACGCTCCGACAGCTGTAGAGCGCGGTGCAGACGCCAGGCTCGCAGGTCCCGTCGTCGCACACGAAGCCCAGTGGGCAGTCGGCGCCGCCTTCGCACTGGTGCGCGGTCGCGCAGCTCGGGGCTTCGGTGCCGAGGAACACGCAGCGCTCGGGCCCGACGTCGATCAAGCGCTGCGGGCACGTCGGCACCAACGGACCGGGGCGCGTACACGCGCCGCCAGGTGCGCAAGGCACCGCGTCGCTCGGGTTGGGACATCCATCGCGGTCGCAGTCCCCGTCGAACCACGAGGGCGCCAGCGTGTCGGAGAACGGCAGCGTGTGGCCGGCGAGGAACGCCTCGGCCCCCAGATCCGAGCCTCCGTTGCAGTACGTCACCGGCACGTCGGGCGCGGTGCAGATGCCGCCGTCGAAGCCGCTGTCGGAGGCGAATCGCTCACACGTTCCTCCGGCGCGCAGCGAGCCGCAGTCCTCGTCGGCATCGCACCCGATGAGGGTCGAGCACGACGGAAGGCAGACGCCCGTGAGCGCCTCGCAGGGCGTGCCGTCACCACAGGTGTCGCCGACGGTGCAGCGCTCGAGAGAGTCGCAGGAGAGCGACGCTGTCCCGCCCGCCGCCGCGCCTGTCAGCAAGCAC
>CAYZQM010000321.1:0-5726 GCA_964480175.1 uncultured Sandaracinaceae bacterium | reverse complement strand
TCGGACGGGCAACCAGCGAGACACGAGGCGACGAGCAGCGATGCGATCGCGAGCCGAAGCGTCATCGGGCCCCCTGGCGACGACGACGCGCGAGCACCGCGAAGAGCGCGACGCCGAGCCCGAGGAAGCCCGCCGGCGCGTGGCTCGCGCCCGCGGCCGAGCAGCCGCAGTCGCTCGTGCGCGGACGCGGACCGCGGCCCGCGTCGATCTCGGAGCCGGTGCCCGCGTCGATGCCGCCCGTGCCGCCCGCGTCGTTCTCGCCAGTGCCGCCCGCGTCCGCCATCGGCATGCCAGCGTCCGGGGTCAGTGAGTCGGCCACGCAGCGACCGACCTCGCAGTGCTGGTTGCGGGGGCAGACGGCGCCGTCGCACGCGTCGAAGCAGGTGCCGCCGTCGCAGTAGAAGCCGGGGTCGCAGATCGTGAGGTCGCAGCCGATCGGCGTGCACACGCCGTCGCCGCCGCAGATCTCGTCGGACTCACACGCGCGGCAGGGGCACTGCGGCACGCACTCGCCCTCGACGCAGACCTCGTCGTCGGTGCACGTGAGGATGTCGCAGAGGTCGGTGCAGCGACCCGCGAAGCACTGCTGGCCGTGGGGACAGGTGATGCCGCCGCAGCCGTCGAGGCACACGCCGCCTTCGCAGCGCGCGCCTGCCTCACACACGACCCCGATGCACGCCGTCTCGGCGCACGCGCCGCTCGCGGTGCAGGTCTCGCCCTCGCGGCACGCGCCCTCGAAGCAAGGCGCGACGCACGCGCCGTTCACGCAGACCGAGCCCGAGGGGCAGACGTCGCCGTCGTCGACCTCGCCGTTGCAGTCGTTGTCGATGTTGTCGCAGGTCTCCGGCGACGAGGAGCCGACCGGCACGCACTGCACCTCGCGGCCGATGCACGCGGTCAGGCCGAGCGAGCACGCGCCCACGCCGCTGCCCGCGCAGGGCTCACCCGCGCCCGGGCAGACGACCTCGCCGCCGCGCACCGAGAAGCGCCACACGCCGTTCTCACCCACGTTCGAGGTGGTGCAGAGGTTGAGGATGCCCGCAGTGCGCGAGCCTGGGATCTCGACGAAGTCCATGCTGTTGCCAGCGTCGAAGCCCGCCTGTGCCGGCGTGCCGCCGAGCCCGCCCGAGCCACCGCTCGCGTCGCCTGTGGTCCACTCGCAGCGGTTGTAGCGGAACTCCACGTCGAAGTCGCCGGAGCCGCAGTCGAGCGCGTTCCGGAGGATCATCTGGAAGTCCATCTTCCGGTCGTCGTTCTCGTTGAAATAGCCGACGTTGTGCCAGGTCACGACGAGCAGGCCGGGCGCGAGGTGCCACGCCACGTAGTTGTTGGCGGGGCCACCGCCGCCGCGGGTGTCGACGTCACCCCAGTACGGCGCGATCATGGGACGCGCCGCGACCGGGAAGGGCGTCGGGGTGTAGTTGAAGACCGGGCCCGAGAACGTGATGTTGCCGTTGTTGTTCACCCAGAAGCTCGTGTACGGACCGCCGAAGAAACGGACGCCGCCAGGGAAGGCGGACGTGAGGCTCAGCTCCGCGCTCGATCCGTCGTCGTTCGTCGGGAGGCTGCCGCCTGTGCCGTAGCCGAGGGGGCCGCCGAACGTCGCGAGCAGCGGCGCCTGGGCGCTCGCAGTGGCCGCGCTCGAGATGAGCGCGAGCGCGAGCACCATCGAGCCAAGGAAAGATCGGGTGGAAAGCATCGGGGACTCCTCGGGGTGAGGGGACAGCATAGCTGGAATCGCGGGAATAGATCGAGTGCCTGACGACGGACAGCCCATGGGTCGTCCGATCCGGGCCCTTTTGTCAGCTACTCGCTCGCCAGCGCGAAGGCGTCGCTCATGGGCGCGCGCTCGGCGCTGACCCACGTCACCCCGATCGCCCCGTTGGCTTCCGTCAGCACGGCCTCGGGGATCGTGCGCTCTCCATACAGCGTCGGCAGCTCGGCCTCGCTGCCCACGAGCCAGGTGCTCCACTCCCCCGACGAGCTCGGCGAGGGCAGGGTGCCGCACGCGAAGGGGACCGGGCTGGCGACGAAGCGGTGCAAGCTGCCCACGCTCCCCAGGCCGAAGTCGGGCGCGCTCAGCGCGTACGTCACCGTCGCGCCGCGGAGGCACGCCTCGGTCGAGCTCGCGTCGAGCTCGCGCATCTCGCGCAGCGCCTCGTCCTGCCGGGCTCGCATCGCCTCGCGCTCGACGTCCGTGGGGAAGAGCTCACGCCCGCTCCCGAGATCGAAGGTGCGCACGGTGACCTCGCGCTCGGCGCGGCCGCCGCACACGTCGCGCTCGCGCACGCTCTCGATCACCAGCCGATCGCCGAGCGCCGCGATGACCGAGTGGACCTCGCGGTGCGCGCCGAGCGCATCGAGCGAGGCGCTCGTCGGCTCGATGACCTCGAGGCTCGCGATGCCGCCGATGCCGTCGAGCTGCGCGCCCGCGACGTTGCCGCTCGCCGGCACCTCGGCCCCGGTGTCTGCGTCCTCGTGCACCCCGCAGCCGCGCAGCGTCACCGGCTGGCTGCGGCTCTCGAAGCGATAGAGGCGATCGCCGATGCCGAGGACCGCGCCATCCGCGCGACCGCGCAGGTGCCCATCGACGTCGCGCCACTCGGTGCGCTGGCCGGTTCCGTCGGCGAACAGGATCAAGTACGCCCGCGCCCCGGGCGCCGCGCTCGTCGTGGGCCGCTGCGCGCCGCAGCCGATCGCGAGCGCGAGCGCAGCGATCGACGCGGCGCGCGTCACGTCCCGATCTCCCAAAGCTCGAGCACCGGCGCGCTCGCCTCGCGCGAGGCGCCGAGCAGCACGCGCAAGCGCAGCACGTAGGTGCGGGTGTCGTCGGGATCCATGAGCGTCTGCTGGACCTGCCAGACATCCGCGTCCTCGGCCACGTCGCGCCGCGTCACCGTGAACAGATCCGGCGCGCGCGCCGCGGGCCCTGCGTCGAGCTTCTCGTGCTCGGCGAAGAACGGCGCCATCTGCGCCTCGAGCAAGTGGCCGCTGGGGCTCCCGTCGGGCGCGCGCACGAGCTCTCCGGCCTCGTGGAAGCGCCGCCGCGAGAGCAGCTGCACCACCCGGAAGGTCGCGTTGCGCACCATCACGGTGAAGCCGCGCTCGTCCTTGGTGACGTCGCGGACGCTGGTCTCGAGCGTCTCGGGCGGCGGCGCGACGGTCCGCGCGTCTTCTCCGGCGCGCAGCCGCTCCCACTCGTCGAGCAGGCTCGCGTCGACGCCGCGCACCATCGTGCCGAGCCACTCCTCGAGATCGAGGATCTCGTCGGTCTTGCTGCCCAGAGGAACGGTCTGCTTCAGCGCCTTGTAGGCGTCCGACAGATAGCGCAGGAGCACGCCCTCGCTGCGCTCGAGCCCCAGCTCGCGCACGTAGTCGTAGAAGGAGAGGCCGCGCTCGAAGATCTCTCTCGCGACCGACTTGGGTCGCAGCTCGTTGCGATCGAGCCAGGGCCACTTCTCTTGCATCGCCGTCAGCTCGATCTCCAAGAAGTCGGCGAGCGGGCGATCGACGTCGATCTTCTCCAGCTCCGCCATGCGCTCTTCGTACTCGATGCCCTCGGCCTTCATCTCGGCCAAGCGGGTGCGCTTCTTCAGATCGAGCTGCTTCATCAAGACCGCGTTCGGGTCTTCGACGATCGCCTCGCACACGCTCAGCACGTCGAGCGAGTGGGTCTCGGTGAAGGGATCCATTCGCTCGATCAGGTGCGCCGCGAAGAGCGAGAGCGCGTGGGTGAGCGAGAAGTCGCGCTGCAGCTCGGGGTCGACCTCGAGCTGCGCCTTGCCCCGCTGCAAGATCCCCGCGTCGCGCAGCGCGCGGACCAAGGTGATCGCGCGCCGACCGTGCTCGAACTTGCGCCGACGCGACTCGTGCGAGCTCCGGATGAGCGTCTTCAGATCGGCGCAGGGCGCGGCACCACCGTTGTCGAGCACGTCCATCACGAGGGACGCGGTGACCGAGAAGCGCGACTCGAGGCGCTCGGGATCGCCCGTCGACAGGCGCGCGAACGTGCTCTCGTCGTAGTGCGCGTAGCCCTGATCGGGGGGCTTCTTGAGCACCAGCTTCTTCATCTTCTTCGCGTCGCCCTCGGCCTTGAGGCGCGCGACCCGGTTCTCGATCGCGTGCTCGGGCGCCTGCGCGAGCACCCAGCCCTTCACGTCGAAGCCGCGTCGTCCTGCGCGCCCAGCGATCTGCTGGAAGTCGCGGACCCCGAGCACCTTCGTGTTCTTGCCGTCGTACTTGAAGAGCTGGGTGAAGAGCACCGTGCGGATGGGGACGTTCACTCCGACGCCGAGCGTGTCGGTGCCGCTGATCACCGCGAGCAGGCCCTTCTGGGCGAGCTTCTCCACGAGCAACCGGTAGCGCGGGAGCATGCCCGCGTGGTGCACCCCGACGCCGTGCTTGATGAACCGCCCGAGGTCCTTGCCGTAGGGGCTGTCGAAGCGGAAGTGCCCGAGCGCTTCTTTGATCTCTTGCTTGCGCTGCTTGCTGACGACCTCGACGCTCATCAGGTCCTGCGCCAGCTGATGCGCGGCGCGCTGCGCGAAGTGCACGACGTAGACCGGCGCGCGATCACCCTCGATCAGCTCGCTCAGCGTCTGGTGCAGCGGGACCTGTTGGTACTCGTACTCGAGCGGGACCGGCCGCTCCATCCCCCGCACCTCCTCGACGTCGCGCCCGGTGCGCGCAGTGAGGTCATCGCGGAGCCACTGGGTGTCGCCCAGCGTCGCGCTCATCAGGAGGAACTGCGTCTTCTTCAGGGTGAGGAGCGGGATCTGCCACGCCATCCCGCGATCGCGGTCGCCGTAGAAGTGGAACTCGTCCATCACCACCGAGGCGACGTTCGCGTCGTCGCCCTCACGCAGCGCGAGGCGCGCGAGGATCTCGGCGGTGCAGCAGATCACCTTGGCGTCGCGGTTCACCGCCGCGTCGCCGGTCATCAAGCCGACGTTCTCCGCGCCGAGCTCGCGCCCGAGCGCGAAGAACTTCTCGGAGACCAGCGCCTTGATGGGCGCCGTGTAGAACGTGCGCTGCCCGAGCTGGAGCGAGCGCGCGTGCAGACCGAGCGCGACGAGCGACTTGCCGCTCCCCGTCGGCGTCGCGAGCACCACGTGGTTGCCCAGCACCAGCGACAGCAGCGCGTCTTCTTGCGCAGGGTAGAGCGTGAGGTCCTGGGACGCGGCGTGCTCGGCGAACGCCTCGAGGAACCCCTCCGCGCTCTGGCTCGCGGGCGAGCTCAGCCGCTCCAGCAACGGGATGCTCTCGCTCATCACGCGCGTATGTCGCGCTTTGCACGCGCGCGCACGCTCGGGGACGAACGAGCCGCCAGAGGGCCGAGGGCCCCGTGGAGAAGCACTGCTCGGTGGTCCAGCGTTCGACCGTCCTGTCCGCGTGGTTCGTTCTCGGTGGAGAGACGTTCCCAAACCAACCGACCGCGTGGTGCGCGCTCCACCCCCTCTGCGGCCCTCTGCGGCCTCGGCGGTGAACTCTCGTCTCTCCGGTGGCTGCGTGCGTGAGCGACACGTGAGCGCTCATCCGTGTGAGGGTCGCGGCGAACCTTCTCGCTTCTCGCTTCGCCTTTCGCGGTGTGCCCTGAGTTTCACCGCCGAGGGCCGCCGAGGGCCGCCGAGGGGAGAGCAGAAGAGGAGGTGCGGCGCCCGCGCGTCTCGCGTCACGCATCTCCTTCCGCGGTGTGCCCTGAGTTTCACCGCCGAGGGCCGCCGAGG
>CAYZQM010000320.1:5492-5823 GCA_964480175.1 uncultured Sandaracinaceae bacterium | reverse complement strand
GTGACCTTCGTCGCCGGTGGGCTGATGGCGGTCTCGCTCTTCTCGCGCACCATCGCGGGCAACGTCTTCGGCGATCCCGAAGATCCGTTCTTCAGCGCGCTCTCGTGGACCGTACAAGAAGGAGCGTCGCTCGCCGTGTGGACCCTCGCGCTCGCGGTCATCTACTGGGCGCTGCCGCCGGTGCACCTGCGTCGGCAAGACATCGCGCGTGGCGCGATCGTGTCGGCCGTCTTGCTCGAGCTCGCGCTCCTGGTGCTGCGCGGATTCGCCTCGCACCTCGAGCTGGGCGCGGCGTACGGCGCGGCCGGCGCCATCATCGCGACGCTGCTCA
>CAYZQM010000320.1:0-5482 GCA_964480175.1 uncultured Sandaracinaceae bacterium | reverse complement strand
CACGCTCTACGTCGCGGGGCAGCTCTTCCTCTTCGGCGCCGAGATCACGGCCGAGCTCGGCGAGCGGCGCGATGGACCCCCGCGCGAGCGGCTCACTCCGCAGCGCGCGGCGTGTACTTCGGTCGCGAGCACCAGCCCTGTCGTGCACCACGGCGCCTCGACCGAGGCAGAAGCGCAGCAGCTCGCGCCTCCGAACCGCGCGCCGCGCGCGGCACGTGGCCTGCTCAGCACCGAGCCATGAGCAAGCTACTTCGCGGTGTCACCGCCGGTCTCGGAGCCAAGGCCCTCGGCGGCGGCTGCTTCACCACCATCCTCGTGTTCGTGGTCCTCTGGTTCGTGCTGGGCCACTTCGCGATCTTCCAGTGAGCTCGCGGCGCTCGCGGTGCGCGGGCAGTCGCCCGTGGCATCGCGCGCGATAGAGTGCGCGCGTGTCCCTCGACGCTCCGCTCGCGGCCCAGCTGCTCCGCCAGCTCGCCCAGCTCCACGACTGGTTCAATCAGCTCTACTTCGAGGGTGCGCTGCGCCCGCCGGTGATCGCGCTCTCGGACGCCGAGCGGCGCCTCGGGGTGTGGAAGCGGCAGCCGCGTCGCATCGAGATCTCGAGGGCGCTGGTGGTGAGCCGGCCCTGGCCCGAGGTCACCGAGGTGCTCCTGCACGAGATGGCGCACCAGTACGTGGACGAGCACCTGATGGTCCACGACGAGACGGCGCACGGCGCGACGTTTCAGACCGTGTGTCAGGAGCGCGGGATCGACGCGCGCGCGGCCGGCCTCGTCGAGCATCATCGCAGGGACGACCGCGCCTCGCGCTTGATCGATCGCATCCAGAAGCTGCTCGCGCTCGCGGGATCGCCCGAGCGCCACGAGGCCGAAGCCGCGATGCGCAAGGCGCACCAGCTGATGCTCGAGCACAACCTCTCGAGCCTTCCGACCTCGGGCTACGAGGTGTGTCACCTCGGCGATCCCACCCAGCGCAGGACCGCGATGGAGCGCGCGGTGGTCGGGCTGCTCGGCGAGTTCTTCTTCGTGCGGGTGATCCAGATCCCGGTGTACCTGCCGCTCACCGGCAAGACCGGCCACGTCTTCGAGGTGTGCGGCGCCCCTGCGAACGTCGCGATGGCGCAGCACGTGTTCTCGTTCTTGCTCGGGACCTGCCTGCGCCTGTGGCGAGACGCGCAGCGCACCTCGGCCTTGCCCGCGAGTGAGCGCATCCCCTTTCAGTCGGGGGTCATCCGGGGATTCGGCGACAAGCTCCGGAGCGAGCGCGAGACCTTGCGCGGGACGGGCTTGGTCTGGGTAGGTGACGCCGCGCTCGATCGCTTCTACCGCGCGCGACACCCGCGCATCCGCACGACCCGGCGCACCACGCGCCTCAGCGAGGGACACGCGATGGGCCGCGCCGCGGGTCGCGAGGTGGTGCTGCACACGCCGATCACCAGCGGCCCGAGCGGCGAGGTGCGCCTCTTGCGTTCCGGTGAGTAGAGGCGAGTAGAGGCGAGCAGCGGTGAGTAGAGGCGAGTAGCGGCGAGGTCGCTCGCCGTCCGCGAGCCATCTGGCGTACCGTGCGCGCATGACCCGCGTGAACAGGCAGTGGCGCTACATCAAGAAGCCCGAGGGCAAGGTCGGGCCGGACAGCTTCGAGCTGCGCGAGGAGGCGCTCAGCGAGCCGAAGGACGGAGAGGTGCTGGTGAAGACCACGCTGCTCTCGCTCGATCCGGCGAGCCGCGCGTGGATGCATGGGCAGACGTATCGCTCGATGCTCAACCCCGGCGATCTGATGGCGGGCTGGGGCCTGGCGGAGGTGCTCGCGTCCAAGCATCCGAAGTTCGCCGTCGGCGATCTGGTGAGCGGCGAGTTTGGCTGGCAGACCCACGCGGTCACCCCGGCGCGCGGGCTGACCAAGCACGACAGGCGTCATCCGCCCGAGCACCTCTTGAGCGTGCTGGGGCTCACCGGTCTGACTGCGTACTTCGGGCTGCTCGACGTCGGTCGGCCGCGGCCCTTCGAGACCGTGCTGGTCTCGGGCGCGGGCGGCGCGGTGGGCAGCATCGCGGGACAGATCGCCAAGCTGATGGGCTGCCGCGTGGTGGGCACCGCGGGCGGCCCGGACAAGTGCGCGTGGCTCACCTCCGAGCTCGGGTTCGACGCCGCGGTCGACTACAAGGCCGGCAACCTCCACGCCGCGCTCAAGGCCGCGTGCCCTCGGGGCATCGACGTGTACTTCGACAACACCGGAGGCGACGTGCTCGGCGCGGCGCTGGCCCGCATGAACCAGTGGGGCCGCGTGGCCTGCTGCGGCGCCATCGCCAACTACGACACCGACACGCCCGCGCCGGGACCCGCGGGCGTGCCCGGTTTCTTGGTCACCAAGCGCATCCGCATGGAGGGCTTCGTGGTGATGGACTACTACCCGCGAAGGCGCGAGGCGGAAGACGCGCTCGCCGCGTGGCTCGCCGAGGGCAAGCTCAAGGCGGCGGTCCACGTCGTCGAAGGCTTCGAGCAGATGCCCTCGGCGCTGGCCGGCATGTTCGCGGGCGACAACCGCGGCAAGCTCATGGTCCGCGTCTGAACGCGCTTCGTCATCACCGATGGAAACCATGCAACACGCTCTCCTCCTCGTGCTCGTCACCGCGCTCCTCGGCCTCGCGTGCTCGGGCCCGCCCCCCGAGGCGCCGCCGCCGCCGGCCATCCCCGAGTACGTCGAGCCGGAGCCGCCGACCACGGTCGGCGCCGCGTCCTACGAGCCGACGGCAGGCGGGCGACGCTACGAGCTCGTCGTCGAAGGACAGCCGACGTGGATCAGCACGCTGAGCACCGCGCGCACCGGCGTGTCGGTCAGCTTCGCGGGCACCTGGCCGAGCGGCACGACCGCGACCCTCGGCGAGACGGTGCAGACGCAGCCCGGGCAGATCCTCCGCATCCAGCCCTTCGAGGCGATCGGCGAGGGCGCGGTCCACCACTACGATCCGGCCGTGCGCGAGCGACCGACGATCACGGTCACCGCGGGCCCGCTGATCCTGCGCCTGCGCAACGGCGTCGAGGTGCCGGCCACGCTGCCGCCGCTCGAGTTCCCGTACACGGTGGTCGAAGAGGCCATGGCGCACGCGGCCGAGCACGGCCTCGCGTTCACCGGCGAGCCCGCCCACGAAGGGCCGCACTCGATCTACGTCGATGAGCCCGATCGCAGCGATCGGGTGCTCGGTCCCGCGACGGTCATTCGCGAGATCGATCTGGTCGCGCAGCTCACCACGACCTTCGCGCCCGTGGCGGGCCGCACGTGCGACTACGTGGGCGCCTCGGCGCTGCCGCTCGAGGTCGAGACCGACGCAGTCACCGTGCGCGATCGACGCACCGGCGCGGTGATCGCCGAGCAGTCGTTCACCGCGGAGCCCACCGGCTGCCCCACGTTCGCGCTGAGCGGGCGCGCCATCCTCGGGGTCGCCGACCAGGTCGACGCATGGATCACGGGCCTGCCGTGATCGATCTGCGCGGTCGGTGACGGAAGCGCGGGGCGCGCGCACTCACGCGTCATGCCCCCTCGCATCTCCGCTCGACACGCCTCGCTCCTCACCGCTTCGATCCTCGCCGCCGCGGGCTGCAGCCAGCAGCACCCCGGCGACGACGACGGGCCCGACGCTGCGGCCACCGCCGACGCGCCCGCTGCGAGCGACGCGGGCGTGATGCTGGCCCTGGACGCGCCCGAGGCGCTCGATGCCCCAGCGGCCACCGACGTCGCCGAGCCCTACGACGCGGATCTCGACGCGTACTACTACCCCGATGGCGTGCGCGGCTGACATGCGGGTCTTGTTCGGACGCGGCGACGCGGCGCTCGGGGATCTCCCGCGCTTCGATCTGCCCACCGTGATGAAGCACGCGCCGGCGATCGACGCGCTGGTGATCGACGCGCGCGAACCGATCGATCGCTTCGAGGCCGAGGGCCTCCTCGCCGCGCTCTTCGATGATCCCCGTCGCCCTCGGCGGCGCCTGCGACCCGAGCGCATCGTCGCGTGGATCGCGGCGGGGGACGTCGAGACTGCGTTCGCGCTCGGTCGCTTCGGCATCGCAGGGGCCTTCACCTCGGCCCGCGCGATCGAAGGCGCGCTCGAGCGCATGCGGGGGTGCGAGCCGGATCCACTGCCGATGCCGACCGTCGATGCGCCCGCGCGCAGCGCGTTCCTCGGACCGCGACGGGGCGCCGAGCTCCCGACCGTCGCCATCGGGCACCGCCACGCGCCGGAGACCCTCGATGCGCTCGCGCGGTACATCGACGTGCTGCGCGCGCACGCCGCAGAGACCTCGATCTACGAAGACGTCGCCACGCTGATCGAGGTGATGCTGGATCGGGGCCTGACCTGTCAGACGAACCTCGCCGCGAAGGCGGGCGTGAGCCACAGCGGGCAGTTCATCGGCTCGATGGCGTTCTACCGATCGCTGCGCCGCACCCGCTACGGCCGCATCGTCGATCCGCCGTGCGGATCGATCGCGATGGACGTGTTCATCGCCGTCGACGAGGTGCTGCACGAGGTCTTGCACCTCTTGTTCTTGGCCAACGAGCTGCGCACCGGGCGCGCGGCGAGACACACGCTGATCGCCGAAGAGCTGAGCCTCACCTGGTTTCAGGGCGCCATCCATCGCCGGGTGTTCCCCGACTGGCTGAGCGACGGACGCATCCTCGCGATCAACGACGACTTCCTGCTGTCCGAAGCGAACGCCGCGCGCCGTGGCTTCTTCGAGACCGGCACCGTCTTCTCTCGCTACGAGACGTATCCCTGGATCCCGCACGTGATCGATCACCTCCCCGAGCGCAGAAGCTACATCGGCGAGCGACCGGATCTCACCGCGGTGCTCGAAGCATGGCAGTCCATCCCCGAGGCCGCGTTTCTATGCGCGAAGCCCGACGGCTTGCGCGTCCCGGTCGCGTTCGACGCGTACCCGCCCGCCCCGTCGAGCTTCTCCTACGCGCCTGACACCAACGAACACGGGTCTGCTGGCGCGCACGCCCCTGATCGACGCCTGCGAGAAGGCAGCGCAAGCGCACGCCCTCATCTGCCCACACGACAGTCGCCTCGCTCGGACGAGCGCGTTCTGCACACAACTCGGTAGTCGGGCGCTCTGCTAGGCTAGCCGAATGGTTGGACGGAACGTGCACGCCGGTCGAGCCGCTGGGCGCGAGACGAGAGGCGAGGTCGGCTCGCATTCGAGCGCACGGTGCCGTTGGGCATGGCACGCCACGTCGCTGCTGCTGGTGTCCGC
The DNA here is from genome assembly GCA_964480175.1 of uncultured Sandaracinaceae bacterium. Lineage (GTDB taxonomy): Bacteria > Myxococcota_A > Polyangia > Polyangiales > Sandaracinaceae > CAYZQM01. Next base: position 230 of record CAYZQM010000320.1, on the reverse strand, counting down.
ATGCGTTCCCTCCCCGGGCTCGGACGCCGCACCGACGCACGATGCGCCGGACTCGAGCTCGACCGATGCGCCGGACAGGCTCGACGTCCCGATCGCCCCGGACGTACCCGCCGACGCACCGGCTGCAGCCGCATTCGGCGCCACCGTCATGGGCACCCTCGGTCCCGGAGAGACGGCCCGCCACGCGTTCCATGGCACCGCTGGCGACTGGGTGTACCTCGCGGCGGGTG
>CAYZQM010000319.1:0-5823 GCA_964480175.1 uncultured Sandaracinaceae bacterium | reverse complement strand
TCGAACCTCCGGCCCAGCGTCGCCGAGCACTTCGGGGTGAAGCCGTTCGAGCGCGTGGTCGACTTCTTGGTGAAGCGCATCGCCGCCAAGGGCTGAGCCGGCGGGCGCGGGCGCGGGCGCGGGCGCGGGCTTGGCTCGTTCGCGTCGGGCGCTGGGGTCCGGTAGCATCGAGCCTCGCCCCCGGAGGTCCCATGTCCGCTCGCGCGCTCCTCTCGCTCTTCACCCTGATCGTGGTGCTCGGTGCAGGCTGCGAGTGCGCACCCGGCATGCGCCGCGATGGCGGGGTGACCGACGGCGGCACGATGCGGAGCGACATCGGCGATGCGCCGGTCATCCCCACCGACTTCGGCGATCTGACGCGCGACGCGTTCGTGGCGCCGAACCCCGACGCGTACTTCTACATGGATCCGCCGCCTTCGGTCTGTTACCCGGACGGCGGGATGGGCTTCTCCGACGCGTCGATCGGCGGGACGCCGGAGTGTCCCGCGGATCGAGCGCGCGAGGGCTGCCGCTGCGACGAGGTCGGGGCGCGCGTGGCGTGCTGGCCCGGGCCGCGGCGCAACCGAGGGCGCGGGATCTGCCGCGACGGAATGACGACCTGCGAGGCCTATGACGAGTTCAGCGGGACCTGGGGACCGTGTGAAGGCGCGGTGCTCCCGACACCGGGTGTCACCCGCGGCGCCGCAGCGTGCGAGTGCTTCTCCACCGGTCGATGGGCGATCGCGAACCTCAGTCCGTGTTTCGTCGACTACGGGACATCGGGGGTGTACGCGGTCAGCACGTTCGTGAACGCGAGCGGCGCCGCCGCGTGCCCCACCACCATCGGGCCGACGCCGCCGCCCGCGCCCGAGCCCGGCTCGGTGTGGAGCACCGACACCTTGAACGTGGACTGCGCGGGTCAGTTCCGGCTCTGCTACACGCTGCGCGCGGGCAACGCGGACTCGCCGTCGCCGAGCGACTGCATGGTGGCCGAGACCTGCGTGGAGACCTGGTATCCCGAGGAGAACGTGGAGCAGACGCTGCCGCCGCTGCCCGCGTGGACCAGCAGCGACAGCGCGTGCGCCACCGCGTTCCGCGACAGCGGCGGCTACGGAGAGATGAGCGTGCAGGGCTTCTCCGCCGAGTGCGACGAGATCGGCGAGGACGGCGGCGGCCGCTACGTGTTCAACCGGGTCAACTACTGCCCGATCCGCTGCAACACGATGCCGACCCTCCCCGAGTGCGCGAGCTGCATGATGGGCGGCAGCGGCGACTTTTAGTTGGTCGGAAGGTCCGCATGTAGGGGCGCCCCTCGTGGGCGCCCTGTGCCCGCTGTGCCCGTCCGCGGGCGACCACGAGGGTCGCCCCTACGACCATCATGTAGGGGCGCCCCTCGTGGGCGCCCTGTGCCCGCCGTGCCCGTCCGCGGGCGACCACGAGGGTCGCCCCTACGACCATACCGAGGTGCGGCACCGCGAAGGGATGGTGATGGCGTCAGGCCCCATCCGCCTCGCGTCCCTTGGGGAACGCGCAGCGATCTTCAGGGAAGCTCGCGGGCGCGCGAGACGATGCGGTGCACCAGCCCGTACTCGACGGCTTGCTCGGCGCTCATCCAGTGGTTGCGCTCGGTGTCCTTGGCGATGCTCTCGACGGAGCGGCCGGTGGCGTCGGCGAAGATGCGATTCAGGCGGGCGCGCATCTCGATGACCTGGCGGGCTTCGATCTCGATGTCGGCCGCGGTGCCGCCGAAGCCGCCGCTGGGCTCGTGCAAGAGAAAGCGGGTGTTGGGGAGCGCGAAGCGGCGCTCGCGATCGCAGGCGCAGAAGATGAGCGCGCCCGCGCTGGCGACCCAGCCGCTGCCGACGACGGTGACCTCGGGCTCGATGAAGCGGATGACGTCGTAGAGCGTGTCGCCCGACTCCACGTGTCCTCCTGGGGAGTTGAGGTAGAGGCGGATCGGGCGGTCGCTCTCGGAGGCGAGCGCCAGCAGCTGCGCGGCGGTGCGCTCGGCGAGCTGCGAGGTGATCTCGCCGAAGAGGAGCACGGTGCGCTCGGAGAAGAGGCGGCGCTCGGCGAGGGGGACATCGGGGGTGGGCGTGGCGTCGGGCATCGCTGGGTTGTGGGCGCGGGGCATCAGGAGGCCATGTCCGAGGCGCTCGGGCTTTTGTCCGAGACGCTCGATCTTCGGCGCGCGCTCGACGGGGCCGCGGGCCGCGGGCAGATTCCCGCCATGCCTGAGCTCTCGCGGCGCCACCTGCGCTTGGTCGTGTCGACGGATGAACGCGATGCGCCGCCGAAGGACGCCGTCCAGCGGGCCCAGCGGCTGATGCGAGAGGACGTGGCCGCGCCGTGGACCGTGAGCGCGCTGGCGCGCAAGGTCGCGGTGTCGCGGCCGGTGCTGGCGCAGAAGTTTCGAGCGCGCACGGGGACCTCGCCGATGCGTTGGCTGACCGATCTTCGGATGCAGGAGGCCGCCGCGCTCCTGTCGAGCAGCGACGGGTCGCTCGCGCAGATCGCGCACGCCGTGGGCTATCGATCGGAGTTCGCGTTCAACCGGGCGTTCAAGCGGCACCACGGCGTCTCGCCGGGCCGCTACCGGCGAGGGGCGCAGGCGACGTTCCGGGCGGCGGCCTGAGCGAGCGATCGACCTCGGGCGCGTGACGACGCGCGGCCGCGAGCACGGCCGTGTGGCACGCTGCGCGCTCGATGGAGTCGTTTCGGTCGGTGGCGCGCGCGGCGGCGGACGGAGGCCGCCTCATGTGGGATCGGCCGCTCGGGCTGCTGATCCCGGTGCTCGGCGCCATCGCGATGTTCGCGCTCTCGGCGTGTGTGCTGCCTTTCTTCTTGGGGCTCTTCTTCCTCGGACTGGCCGTCGAGCAGGGGGCGCGCGCGTCCAAGAGGGGCGTCGGGACGACGGTGCTGATCGGCTTCTGCATGTTCGCCGCGGTGACGGTGCCGAGCGCGGGGATGATGATCGCCACGGCGGCGATGCGGGTGAATGCGGTGCTCGACGCACTGCACGTCGTCGCGGTGCTCGCGGTGCCGCTCTTGGGGATGCTGGTCGGGCCTTTCGTCACGGTCGGACCGCACCTGGCGCGGCGCGGAGGTGGGCTCGACGACGCATTCGGTCGCGCGCTGCTCGGCGCGAACGCCGCGGGCTGGCTGACCGCGCTCCTGCGCGGCGTGGTGATGGGGCTCGGGGTGCTGGTGGTGGCGCTCTACGTGCTGGGGATGCACGCGATGCTGGGCGACGACGGAGCGGACGGCGTCGTCGCGCTCGTCTCCCAGTGCGTGGTGCTGCTGCTCGTCTTCACCTGGCAGGTCGCGTTCGCGTGCGCATGCGCCGCCGCCGACGACGCGCTGCTCGATGGGACCTCGCCACCGACCGCGCCGGTGCGCTTGATGCTCGCGCCGCTGGTCGCGGTGGTGGTCCTGCTCGGGGCTGGGGGCGTCGCAGCGATCACGCCGCTACCACCCTGGCAACGGCGGCCGCACACGCCGCTCACGTGCGAGCCCGAGCTGGCGGATCATGGGCCACACGGGTTGAGCGTACGTGCCGCGACAAACGGTGCGCCGAGCACGTTCGTCGTCGCGACGGCGGATGGCGGAGGCGCGGGCCCGCTGGTGGACGAGGGGGGCCGCGAGCCCCTTCACGTCTGTCTCGACCACGACGGTGTGGTGTGGGTGGTGTGGGGCGAGATCACGCTCGCCGTTGAGGAGTACGACACCCTGTATGTCCCGATCGACGAGCGCGGGGTGCGCCTGGACGATGGGATCCTCGATCGACTCTCCGTGCGGTTGGGCCTGATGGTGGGGATCAGCGTGGTGCTGGGCTTCTGCTGCGTGCTGATCGGTCTGCTCGAGCTCGGGCGTCGCAGCGCGCTGCTCGACGTGGTGCACCGGAGCGACGATCTGGTGCGGGCCGCGCCGGGGAAGCTGAAGATCGAGCGGGGCTCGGTGCGGGTGACGGGAGAAGTGCGCGGCGCGCTGCGGTTCGAGTCCGATGACGGGACGTACGCGTTCTCGCTCCCACCGAAGGTGCGCCTGGTCGGCGCCGAGCGGGCGCTGACGAAGGACGCCGCCGCGCTCCTGGTGGCGACGGAGCCGTTGCAGTCGCTCAGCCTGCGCGACGGCCTCGGTCGTTGGCCGGCTTCGGCGGTCTTGATCATCGGTCGCCCCGACGATGCGCGCCGCGCGATCAGCGGCGAGCTGTCCCGGGTGGTGGGCCTCTGGTCCGCGGTCGCGACGCTGGGCTTCGGCATCGCCGCCGTCGCGATCCTCGCCGCGCTCTGACGCCGGGTGTTGCGAGCGCCCAAGGCGCACGCTACGGCAGTCGACGCTGCGGGCCTCGCGGCCGATGAGGATTGCCTCGATGCGATTGCGATGCGACCTCGCCGGTCCCGAGACCTCGGTACGGGCGGGACGGCGAAGATCGCGGGACCGCTGCAGGTCCAAGCGCGCGAATAGAGCGAAGGCGAGCCCATTCGCTCAGAGCATCAGGCGGCGCCTGAGCTCTCTCGCTTCTTGGCGGGAGACCGGGACTTCGTGGCCGCTCTTCGTGATCGCGAGGTAGCCGCCGCTCGGCTGCGGAAGGAGGCGATCGACGTGGGCCAGCGAGAGCAGGGCGCGTCGATGCACGCGGAGGAGTGATGGCAGTCGGCGCTCGAGCTCGCTCAGCGTGCGCTCGGTGAGCAGCTCGCGACGGCCCGTGACGAGGGTCACCAGCTGTCCGTCCGAGGTCGCGTGCGAGACGTCGCTCGGATCGATCAAGTGCACCTCGCCGTGCGACTCGATCGCGAGCCGATCGGTCGCGGAAGGCGACGGCGCACCCTGCGGCGCGCTCGTTCGTTCGATCCGCGCGCTCGCGCGGCTGAGCGCGCGGGCGAGGCGCGCCTCGTCGATGGGCTTGAGCAGGTAGTCGATCGCGCCCTGCTCGAAGGCCTCGACGGCGTGCTCTTGGTGCGCGGTCGTCAGGATCACTTCGACGCCGAGCTCGGCGGCCAGCTCGCTGACCTCGAGGCCCGAGACGAGGCCCATGTGCACGTCGAGCAGCGCGACGTCGACGGCGTGGGCATCCAGGCAGAGCAGCGCGTCTTGCCCGCTGGTGCACTCGGCGACGATCTCGACGTCGGGCTGGGCCTCGAGCAGGCGGCGCATGCGCTTGCGGGCCATCGCTTCGTCGTCGGCGAAGAGCACGCGCAGGGTCACGTGGGCTCCGGCGACGTAGTGGCCGGCAGGCGCACGGTGGTCTCGGTGCGATCGCCCTGGGCCTCGATGGAGAGGGTGGCTCGCTCTCCGTAGGCCAGCGCGAGGCGCTTTTCGACCATGTCGATCCCATGGCCGCCCTCGCGCCGTCCCGCGTACGCGCCGGGGTTGCTCAGGGTGATGCGCACGCCGGGATCGTCGGCTTCGATGGCGAGCGTGATCTCGCCGACGTGACCGGCCGACGGACCGTGGGTGATCGCGTTCTCGAGCAGCGGGAGAAGGAGCATCGGGGGCACCTCGAGCGAGGGTAGGGGGCTTCGCTCCTCGATGCGAAAGCGATAGCGATCGGCGTCGCGGATCCCGTAGAGCACGGTGAGGCGACGGCAGAGATCGAGCTCGGCGCTCAAGGGCCAGCTCGGGGCGCGGGCGCCATCCAGCATCGCGCGCAGCATGGCGGCGAGCTCGAGGGTCGCCTTCTCGGCGACGAGCGGGTCTTCTCTGCACCACTCGGCGATGGCGTTGAGGGTGTTGAACAGAAAGTGGGGATCGAGCTGGGCTCGCAGCGCGAGCAGCGCGCGTCGCTCTGCTTCCTGCGCGTTCGCGCGTGCTTCCTGCGCGTTCGCGCGTGCTTCCTGCGCG
>CAYZQM010000318.1:0-5828 GCA_964480175.1 uncultured Sandaracinaceae bacterium | reverse complement strand
CGACGCCGACGATGTTCTTGCCGATGTCGTGGACGTCGCCCTTGACGGTGGCCATGACGATCTTGCCGTTCGACTTGCCCGTGTCGCCGCTGCGCGCCTTCTCGGCCTCGATCCAGGGCAGCAGCCAGGCCACCGCCTTCTTCATCACCCGCGCCGACTTCACCACCTGCGGCAGGAACATCTTGCCCGCGCCGAAGAGATCGCCGACCACGCTCATGCCGTCCATGAGCGGCCCTTCGATCACGGCGAGCGGGCGCCCCAGCTTCTGCCGCGCCTCCTCGGTGTCGGCCTCGATGTGCGCGTCGATGCCCTTCACCAGCGCGTGCGAGAGGCGCTCCTCGACGCTCCCGTTGCGCCACTCTTCTGTCTTCTTCTCGACCGCGCCGCCGCCGGCCGCGGCGGCCTTGCGCTTGAGCTCCTCACCGAAGTCGACCAGCCGCTCGGTGGCGTCGGGCCGCCGGTTGAGCAGCACGTCTTCCACCAGCACCTTCAGCTCGGGCTCGATCTCCTCGTACACCTCGAGCATGCCGGCGTTCACGATGCCCATGTCCATGCCGGCGCCGATCGCGTGGAACAAGAACGCCGAGTGCATGGCCTCGCGCACCGCGTTGTTGCCGCGGAAGCTGAAGCTGATGTTGGAGACGCCGCCGCTCACCTTCGCGTGCGGCAGGTTCTTCTTGATCCAGCGGGTCGCCTCGATGAAGTCGACCGCGTAGTCGTTGTGCTCCTCCATGCCGGTCGCGACGGTGAGCACGTTGGGGTCGAAGATGATGTCCTCGGGGGGCATCCCGACCTCGTCGACCAAGATCCGGTAGGCCCGCTCGCAGATGCGGATCTTGTCCGCGAGCGTCGCGGCCTGGCCCTGCTCGTCGAACGCCATCACCACGACGGCCGCGCCGTACTTCAGCACCTCGCGCGCCCGCTCGCGGAACGTCTCCTCGCCCTCCTTGAGCGAGATCGAGTTCACGATCCCCTTGCCCTGCAGGCACCTGAGGCCCGCCTGGATCACCTCCCACTTGCTGGAGTCGATCATGAACGGGACCTTGGCGACCTCGGGCTCGCTCGCGAGCAGCGAGAGGAAGCGGGACATCGCGAGGACGCCGTCGATCATCCCCTCGTCCATGCAGATGTCGATGACGTTGGCGCCGTTCTCCACCTGCTGCCGCGCGATGGCGACGGCCTCCTCGTACTTGTTCTCCTTGATGAGCTTGGCGAACTTCGGCGAGCCGGCGACGTTGGTGCGCTCGCCGATCATCATGTAGACGCCGAGCTGCTGGGTGAACGGCTGCGAGCCCGACAGACGCAAGGGGCGCTCGGTGCTCGTGATCGTCTCGGGCACGCTGACGGTCGCGCCGGGCCGCCGGCTTTCCTGTCCCGGAGCGACATAGCCGCGCGGCGGCAGATCCGCGAGCGCCTGCGCGATGGCCGCGATGTGCTCGGGGGTGTTGCCGCAGCAGCCGCCCGCGACGTTGATGAGCCCACCGCGCGCGAAGTCACCCAGAAAGCGCGCCATGTCCTTCGGCTCGAGATCGAAGCCGGTCGGCGAGAGCGGGTTGGGCAGGCCCGCGTTGGGGTACGCCGAGATCGCCGCGCTCGACTTCGCCGCGAGCTCCGACAGGAACGGGTACATCAGATCCGGTCCGAGCGAGCAGTTGAGGCCCACGGACAAGGGCTTCACGTGCTGCACCGCGTTCCAGTACGCCTCGATCGTCTGCGCGGAGATCATCGTCTCGCCGCCCCGACCGACGGCCGCCGAGATCATGATCGGCAGCGTCTTGCCATCCGCAGCGAAGACCTCCTGGATGGCGACCAGCGCGGCCTTGGCGTTGAGCGAGTCGAAGATGGTCTCGACGAGGAGCACATCCACGCCGCCGGCGATCAGCGCGCGCACCTCGTGCACGTACGCCTGCTTGACCTGATCGAAGGTGACGACGCGGAAGCCCGCGTCGTCGGCGTCGGGCGAGTTGGAGAGCGACACCGTGAGCGGCCCGATCGCGCCGGCGACGAAGCGCTGCTTGCCGTCGGCGTTCGCGACCCGATCGGCCCAGGTGCGGCACTGCTTGGCGCTCTCGTAGTTGATCTCCCACGCCAGGTCGTTGAGGAACGGGTCGTCGATGATCTTCTGGTAGAAGTCCGGATCCTTGCGCCCCCCGTGCTCGCGGGGATCGTCGACGAAGAACTCGCTCTGGGTGATGCTCGTCGCGCCGAAGGTGTTGGTCTCGATGATGTCCGCGCCGGCCTCGAGGAAGCGCCGGTGGATGTCGCAGATCATGTCGGGCTGGGTCAGCGAGAAGAGATCGCCGTTGTTCAGCAGGTCCTTCTTGCTGTCCGCGAAGCGCTCGCCGCGGATGTCCTCCTCCTTCATCCCGTAGGTGCGGATCGTGGTGCCCATCGCGCCGTCGATGATGGCGATGCGCTGGGAGAGGAGCTTCTCGAGGGGATGCTGGGTCATGACTTCGATCGGTTCTTTCGGGGCACGCGGCGCACGGGGGCGCGCTCGGAGGTGGCCTCTGCGGCCTTGTGGGCGACGGCGAGCACCACGCGGAAGTGGGGCTTCTTGGGCTCGCGGCACGCGATCTCGCAAGTGCGGATGTCGAGCTTCGCGCCGGCGAGCAGGCGGCGCAGCTGCGTCGGCGACAAACCATGATGGCGCTCGCCGTAGCGCGCCGTCAGCTCCTCGTGGCGATGCGCGTCGAGGCAGAGCACCACCACGCGTCCGTTCGGTCGCAAGACGCGCGCGCACTCGGCGAGCGCGCGCGCGGGCCGCTCGGTGTACGTGAGCGTGTGGAACAGGAGCGCCGTGTCGAACGACGCGTCCGCGAAGGGCAGGGCCTCGGCGTCCGCGCGCTGCGCGCGCACGTGCGGCGCGCCCTCGAAGCGCTCGCTCGCCGCGGCGACGACGCGCTCGCTGAGATCCACGCAGGTCAGCGAGCGACAGAACGGCGCGATCATCGCGGCCGCGGCGCCGTCGCCGGTCCCGATGTCGAGCACGTCGCCCAGATCGAGCAGACCCGAGAGGCCCGCGGCGAGCGAGCGCCAGGTGCGCCCGGGCGAGTAGTGGAAGCGCTCGACGTCGTCGTCCGAGAGCTGCGCGCCTTCACGACGCTGGGCCTCGAGCGCCGCGAGTCGCTCCCGATCGCCGAGCAGCGTGGGATCCTCGAGTGCGCGCGCCTCGCCGAGCACGCTGGCCGCGGCCTTGGACAGCGCGTCGGGCGACAGCGTGTAGAAGCACTGCGCGCCTTGCTTGCGGTCGCGCACCAGGCCCGCGTCGCGCAGGCGGCCGAGGTGGGTCGAGACCCGCGACTGCGCGATGCCGGTGACCCGGACCAGATCGGAGACGTTCAGCTCGCGGTCCTCGAGCAGCAAGCAGAGGCGCAGGCGGCTCTCGTCGCCCAGCGTCGCCAGCGTCTCGAGGGTGCTCCCGAGCGTCACGTCAATCCTTTCATCGGGATGCGCGGATAGTATGGGCCCAGGCCTGGGTCAAGGGCGCGCCGCGGACGCCGCGTCCTCGCGTCGCCCATTTCGGGTAAGGATCGGCGGATGCGCTTCGCGAGTCTCCTCGGTCTCCTCGTCGCACTGCCCGCGTGCACCACCCCGAACGTCGTGCGCGACGCGGGCCGCGACGATGGGCGTTTCGACGCGGGCCGGGACGCGCCGGCGAGCGACGTGGCGATCGATGCGCCGGGCATCGACGCGCCCGACGCAGCTGGTCTCGATGCGAGCCTCGACGCGCCCGACGCGGACGCAGGACCGCTCGCGTGCGGCGGGCGCACGATGGTGACCTGTCCGACCTCGCTCTTCTGCCACTACGAACCGGAGGCCCGCTGCGGCGCGTTCGATGCGCCGGGCACCTGCCAGGCGCGCCCGGAGATGTGCAGCCGGATCCTGTCGCCGGTGTGCGGCTGCGACGGAGTCACCTACGACAACGAGTGCGAAGCGCGCCGCGCGGGCACCTCGGTGAGCGCCACGGGCGAGTGCGCCGTCCGCTGTGACGAAGAGGACGTCACCTGCAGCGATCCGCCGCCCTCGTGCGTGGCCCCGGTCGAGGTCCCGTCGGTCATCGACGGATGCTGGGGCCCGTGCGTCCCTCTCGAGAGCTGCGAGTGCTTCAGCTCCATCGACTGTCCGTCGGCGGGGCGCTGTCGGCTGGCGACGATGCGCTGCGAGCGACGCTGAGGCGCAAACGAAGAGCGCGCGATCAGGGCCGGAAGGCCTCTCGGCCGATCGCGCCTTCGACGACCTGATCCACCGAGAAGCGCATCGGGATGGTCTCGTTGCCCAGCCACAGTCCGGCCTGGTCGTCGAAGTGATCGCTCGCCGTGATCCCGCTCTGTCCGCCCGGCAGGATGTTCTGCCCGCGGACGCTCCCCTCCTTGAGCTCGATCACCATCCGCATCACCGGGCCCGTGCCGTAGGTGTAGTCGGCGCCCAGCGTGAGCGCGGGGTTGCCCGCGTCGACCGCGAAGAAGTCGCCGGGCCGGGGGAACCACGGCAGCGCGCGGCGCGGATCGTCGTCGCTCAGTCCCGGCATCAGCGGCAAGCGGCGCGGCGAGATCGAGAAGCCTCCCGCGAGCAGCGCGACCTCGGGGACGTCCGAGCCCGCGAAGATCACCAGGATCGACTCGAAGCGCGCCATGTGGCGGTAGCCCCAGCGCCACGCGGTCATGTCGCTGGTGCCGAAGCCCAGCGGGGCGTCGTCCGTCGGCGCCGCGCTCAGCGCGCTCAACGCATCGGCGAGCGCGCCCACCAAGCACTCCTCGCTGCGCTCGACGGGCGCGGTGCCGCGCACGTCGAAGAACACAGACTCCTCGGTCGCGGGGTTGTACGAGCGCAGATCCTCGGGGTTGCCCGGGCCGCGGCCGTCGAGCAGCCGGCGCAGGAGGTTCACCCGCAGGGTGCGCGGGTCGTGCGCCATCACCTCGTCGATGTCCTCGTCGCTCAGGATCCGATCGAAGATGCGCCGGTAGGTCTCGGCCCAGATCATCGTCGCGATGGACGCGTCGGCCTCGGACTCGGCGTCGGGATCGTAGAAGGTGACCACGCCCGACGCCGCGACGTGCCCGCTGCTCATCCACGCGCTCAGGCGCGTCATCGCCGCGTCGATCGCGGCCATGTTCGGCTGGTAGATCGCGGCCAAGCGCGCCTCGTCTTCACTGCGCGCGCCCGCGGGGATCGCGGCCGCCGCGCGCGCCGCCTCGATCGCCGAGACCAGCACTGGCATCACGTCCTCGGCGGTGCGCGAGACGTGATCGCCTTGGATGGAGGCCATCGCCTCGAAGCTCGCGCTGTCTGTTTCCGCGAGCGCGCTGAGGCGACGGTGGATGCTCGAGGCGCGGTAGCCCTCCGCGTACGTGCCGCCGAGGTAGAACGCGTCGTTGCTCACGTCGCCATCGAGGCTGGTGCCCGCGATGTCGTTGTTCGCGGTGAGCACGAAGCCGCGCGCGGGGTTCATCGCCTCGGGCCACATCGCCTCGGGCACCAAGCAGCGGTGGGGATCGCCGCCCGAGGCGTCCTCGTCGGGTCGACCTTCGGCGTCGACCGGGATCTCGAAGCCCCCGAAGCGGGTGCCGTCGATCACCCGCAAGGGATCGCCGCCCTCGGCCCAGCCAGTGCTCTCGCCGTCGGGGCGCAGGTAGCTGCGACACGGATAGCCGCTGTACGCGGTGTAGAGGGTGCCGCCGTGCTCGTCCGCGACCGCGAGGTTCTGGGTGTACGCGACGTTGCGCCGGGTCGCGGCGCGGAACTCGGCGACGGACTCGCTGCGCCCGAAGTCGTCGGCCATCTGCAAGAGGTTGGTGACCTCGTAGCCGATGAAGTCGAGCGAGATG
>CAYZQM010000317.1:0-5903 GCA_964480175.1 uncultured Sandaracinaceae bacterium | reverse complement strand
GACCGAGACCGCGCCCGCGCCCGCGCCCGTGACCGCGACCGAGACCGTGCCCGTGCCCGTGCCCGCGACCGAGGGCGAGACCGCGACCGAGCCCGCGCCCGAGCCCGACTTCGAGTCCGCACCAACTTCGAGTCCGCGCCCGAGCCCCGCGAGCCATCCGCGTCCGCTCGCCCCCGCTCCCGCGTCTCCCTCTCGCTGACGGCTCAGTCGCTCTCGTCTGCTGCCGAGTCTGAGTCGGGCGCGGGCACGGGCACGGGCACGACGAGGCGTGCGGCCGGCTCGACCTCTGCGGCTCTCACTGCCTCTGCCGCTGTCGCCGCCGTCTCTGCCTCTGCCTCTGCCCCCGTCGCTGCAGCCGCCTCTGCGGCCGCGTCCGACGCTGTCTCTGCAGCCGCCTCCGCCCCCGCGTCCGCCGGCACCCCTGCGTCTTCGATCTCCGCGTCCACGGGCGGCGGCGCCGGCATCCCCACCCCGGCCTCGCGCACCGCCTCTGCCAGCGCGCGCGCGCACGCGATCCGGCCGCCCCACTTCAAGTGCTCGTGCGGATCGCCGATCGGATGATCGAAGTCGGCCGCGCGCACGGCCTCGGACAGATCGACGGAAGGCCAGCGCGTGTCCGCGAGCGCCTCGCGCAGCACCGCGAGGTTCGCCTGCACGGCCGCGAGCGTCGCCGCGTCCACGTGCTCTTCGATCACGTCGATGTCGACCGGCGTGAGGTAGAGGATCACCGGGAAGCGCGACGCGTTCGCCTCGGCGACCAGCGCGCGGAACGCGCCGAGCCGCCGACTCCGCGTGATGTCGCTCGCGTAGCGCACCAGGTATCGACTGCGTCGCGTCTCGACCGACGGCGCCCAGCCCGCGGCGCCATCATCCAGCGTCGCGATGGTGCCCACCTCGACGCCCCCGACGATGATCGGGCTCGCCGCGAACGCCTCGTCGGTGGGCCTGCCCCAGTCCCACTCGAGCACCGATCCCAACCGCGCATACAGCGGATGATCGATCATCGCCGCGACGTCATCGAACACCCAACCAGGGTTGCGCTCCCAGTGCGGGCTGAAGCTCCGTAGGTTGATCGGGATGATCACCGCGCGCGGCGGCGGTGAGAGACGCGCCGCGTAGCGCAGCCACGCCGCGTGCATCTGCGCGCCGGTGGCCGCCTGGCTGATGCGCAGCACCGGCTCGTCGAGCTCGCCCGCGAGCATGTCGGGCAATAGACGCGGGTCCGCATCGCCCAGCGCCATCGTCTGCACCACCGAGTCGCCGAAGAACACGATCTCGCCCGGCGTGCGCTGAAGCTCCAGCACCCGATCGGTCGGGAAGCCCGACACCAGCGGGCCGAGCCGCGCCGGATAGCGGAGGATGAGCCGCTCGGCGCCGAGCATGCCGAGCGCCAACAGCGCGAGCACCAACACCGCGCGTCCCCCAAAGAGGGCCGCGCCTCTGCGATCGAAGCTGCTCACGACCCCGGTCGCGGTGGCCGTGTCGCGCGCGACGGCGGAGGGCGCGCTGGGATCGGCGGGGATCGACATGGGCAGGCACGCTCGTAGACCGACCCGCCCTGGGTGTCGAGTTCCTTCGCGGGCGCACTGCGGAAGAAGTCACTCGCCGCGCGCCCGAAGCCGAGTACCACTCCGCTCCCCATGTCGAGCAGCACCCGTCCAGCGTCGTCTCCACGTCGGTGGCCCCTCATCCTCGGCGCGGTGCTCGGCGTGTTGGTGCTCGGCGCCGCAGGGCTCCTCGGCTACCTCGCCTATGCAGGCATCCCGCTGAGCGAGCTGAGCGAGCTCTTCGCCCGCGGCCCGATCGAGCGCCTCGATCCCGATCCCGAGCCGCACCCCGGCGGCGATCGGGTGATCGTGTTCGCGCTCGACGGCGTGGGCGACGCGACGTTCCACTCGGCGATCGCCTCGGGCGAGATGCCGCACCTCGCCGCGCGCCTCGGCGACGCGGACCCGGGCGAGTCGCGGGTGCACGCGCACGGCTGGGTGGCGCCGGACGCGCTGAGCATCTTGCCGTCGACGACGGTCGCCGCTTGGAGCGCGACGTTCACCGGCGAGCCCGTCGCGCGCACCGGCGTCCCCGGCAACGAGTGGTTCGCGCGCGAGGAGGCCCACTTCTACGCGCCCGCGCCGGTCTCGGTCCACGGCAACGCCGACACCCTGCACGCGCTCAACGACGGGCTCATCGGCGAAGCGATCGCGGTGCCCACCGTCTTCGAGCGCCTCGAGGGCCGGAGCCACGTCTCGCTCATGCCGGTGAACCGCGGCGCCGATCTGTACACCGTGCCGGACCCGACCGCGTTCGCGGACCTCTTCGCGTCGCTCGGTCAGGGCCTCGAGCCCGGCGCCGAGGTCGACGAAGAGCTCTACCGCCACATCGATCGAGACTCGATCGACTCGGTGATCGAGGCCTTCGATCGAGAAGGGATGCCCACCCTGCAGGTCATCTACTTCCCGGGGGTCGATCTCTACTCGCACGTCGCGAGCGACGTGCTCGCACAGCAGCGCCGGTACTTGAGCGAGGTGATCGACCCCGCGATGGATCGGGTGCTCTCGTACTACGAGGCGCGCGGTGAGGCGGACCACCTCTGGGTGATGATCGTCTCCGATCACGGCCACACCCCGGTGCTCGACGACGACGCGCACTCGCTCGGCGTCGGCGACGCGGACAGCGAGCCCGACGAGCCGACGGCGCTCTTGAGCGAAGTGGGCTTTCGGGTCCGGCCCTTCGAGCTCGAGACCGACGCAGACGACTACCAGGCGGTCGTCGCGTACCAAGGCGCGATCGCGTACCTCTACCTCGCCGATCGCTCGAGTTGCCCCGAGCCCGGTCAGCGCTGCGACTGGACCCGCGCCCCGCGCATGGAAGAAGACGTGCTCGCGGTGGTGCGCGCGATCGACGCCGCGAACCAGCGAGCCGTCGACGACGGAGGCTTGGGCGACGCGCTCGAGCTCGTCTTCGCGCGCGAGCCTCGCCCGATCGGACAGGACGCGCTGCCCTACCAGGTGTGGGACGGCGAGCGACTGCTCGACGTCGATGCGTTCCTCGCGGCGCACCCTCATCCTCACCTGCTCGCGCTGACGGAGCGCATGCGCGCGCTCTCCGAGGGTCCGCTCGGCCACCGCGCGGGAGACGTGCTCCTGCTCAGCCACTCCGGCCTCGATCGACCGATCGAGACGCGCTTCTACTTCTCGGGCCCCTACCGCTCCTGGCACGGCAGCCCCACCGAGAGCGACTCGAACATCATCTTCACCGTGCTCAGCGGCAGCACCGACGGCGCGGGCGTCCGCGATCGGGTGCGCGCGCTCGTCGGCGGCGCGCCGAGCCAGCTGGACGTGACCCGGGTGATCTTGGATCTCGCGGGCGGCTGACCTCTTTCATCGATCGCGCCGCGTCGCGGCCCTCAAGCGGCGCCCCCGAGCGACCGATGCAGCGGGGGTGCGCGCATCTCCGCGCGCTCGAAGGAGTCCCCATGACCGAAGCCGCCTCCAACCTGCGCGACGCGCTCACCCAGAAGGTCGCTGAGCTCGAGGCGCCCCCCGAGCCCCGCGCCGCAGAGCGCCGGCGCGCCGATCGCGTCGCGCTCTCCGCCGACGTGAGCCTGTTCTCCCCGACCACCTTCTGGGCGGGCTTCTCCGAAGACCTCTCCGAGGGCGGCCTCTTCGTCGCGACCTACCAGCTGATTCCGATCGGCACCCGCATCGATCTGCGCTTCGAGCTGCCCACCGGCCACGAGGTGAAGGTCGGGGGCACGGTGCGCTGGCATCGAGGTCACAGCGACGACGCGATGCCGGGCATGGGCATCGCGTTCGACGCGCTCTCGCCCGCGGACCTGAAGGTGATCCGCAGCTTCGTGAAGCACCGCCCCCCGCTGCTCTGGGACGTGGACTGACGCTCGCAGCGCGGAGCGATCAGTTCGCTCGATCTGCGAGCCACTCGGTCTCAGCGGCCTCGAGCACACTCAAGCTCACCGGTCCCAAGCCGAGCACGAAGTCGTGGAACGCGGGCGCGGAGAACCTGTCCCCGAGCGCCTCCTCGGCCCGCGCGCGCGCCGCGAGCAACGCGAGCTGACCGACCTTGTAGGCCAACGCTTGCCCCGGCCAGCTGAGGTAGCGATCCACCTCCGACACGATCAGATCGGGCGACATCGACGTGTGCTCGGACAGGTACGCCTCGGCTTGCGCGCGGGTCCAGCCCAGCGCGTGGAGCCCGGTGTCGACGACGAGCCTGCCCGCGCGGAACGCCTCGAGATCGACGGCGCCCATCCGATCGACGTCGTCGTGGTAGAGGCCCATCTCGTCCGCGAGCCGCTCGGCGTAGAGGCCCCAGCCCTCGACGTACGCGGTGAACTCGGCGTAGCGGCGGAACGCAGGCATCTCGGGCAATGCGTAGGAGACCGTGATCTGGAAGTGATGGCCGGGGACCGCCTCGTGCGCGGTGACCGCGGCCACCAAGTGGCGACGACGCGACGCGGGCTCGGCCGTGTTCACGTAGTACGCGCCCGGCCGCGATCCGTCGGGCGCGCCCGGCATGTAGAACGCGAATCCCGTGGTCGCGGCCTCGGCGGGCGGCACCGGTCGCACCTCACACGCGGTCTCCGCGCGCAGCGAGAAGAAGCGCGGCGCGGCCTCCTCCGCCGCGCGGATGCGCGCCGTCGCGTCCTCGAGGATCTCCTCGCCGCTCGCGTAGCCGAGGCTCGGATCGTTGCGCAGGTGCTCGAGCACTTCGCCGACGGTGCTCACGGAGAAGTGCGGCCCGCCGAGCGCGAGGAGGCGCTCATCGGTGCTCGCGATCTCGCGAAGACCCAGCGCGTGGATCTCTTCCGCGCTGTGCACCGCCGTGGTGTGCCGGCGAATCTCCGCCGCGTAGCAAGAGGCGCCGTTGGGCAGCGCGCTGATCCCCTCGTGCTCCGCGTCGCGGCCGACCGGCAACAGATCCTGATCGACGCCCTCGGCATACGCGGCGAACGCGGGCAAGACGTCGTCGGTCAGCACCCGGCGCACGTCCGCCAAGAACGCCGTGCGCTCGGCCTCGGGCCAGCCCGCGCTCGCTTGCTCGACCGCGGTGTACGCGACCCACGTCTCGACGGGCTCTTCGATGGTGCGGTGCGCGAAGCTCGAGAGGCGCTCGAGCGTGGTGCGCGGCGCGACCAGCCCGTTGCGCGCGCCCATGCGGAGGTTCTCGATCGACTGGCGCGCGAGCGGCCCGAACGCGCGCAGCCGCGAGAGATACGACGTCGCGCCGCTCGGCGACTCCAGTGGATGGATCGGCGCGAGGCGATTGAGCCCGACCATGGGATTGTCCATGGGCGACGCGCTCCAGAGGTGATCGTCACAGACCTCGGTGCCCGTCTCGGCCTCGAGCATGTCGATGAAGAGCGCGAGCGTCACCCGATCGCTCGGCGCCTCGACATACAGCGCGCGGGCGCGAGCGAGGAACGCCGCGCGGGTGCGGCGGCGTCGCGCGACCGCCTCGGGGCTGACCTCGGGCAGCTCGCCGTCGCGGCGCGAGTCGCCGATCAGGGTGCCGAGCACCGGATCCTCTTCGAGCGCGTCCGCCCAGTGATCGCGCAAGAGCGCAGCGAGCGCCTCGTCTGCGACGCCCGCAGCCGCCTCCGCGTCGGCGCGCGCCGCGTGATCCTCGGTCTCGGGCGTGGTGCGGCCGTGGGACGCGGCGCCACACGCGGTGGAGAAGACGAGCGAAGCGATGAGCAGGATGCGGAGCGACATGCGCGCGGCTCTACCACGCACCTCCGCACCGGGCTCAGAGACGAGGAACGTGCCCCTGGCCGTGGTGGTCGTGAACGTGGTCGTACGTGGTCGTGGTCGTGAACGTGGTCGTGAACGATTCAGGCGATCGCGCGGCGATGGAGAATGTCGTTCACGTTCACGACCACGTTCAGG
>CAYZQM010000316.1:0-6034 GCA_964480175.1 uncultured Sandaracinaceae bacterium | reverse complement strand
CGTGACGCGCTGATCGAGACGAGCATCGCGCGCGACATTCTGCAGATGACCCGCGTCGACAAGCCCGCTCTCTTGAGGCGGGTGTTCGATCTCGGCTGCGCCTACAGCGGGCGCGAGCTGAGCATGACGAAGATGCTGGGCCAGCTACAGGATGCAGGGAACACGGTCACGCTCAGCCAGTACGGTCAGCTCCTCTCGTCTGCGGGGCTGCTGACGCCGCTCCAGAAGTACGCGGGAGAGACCGTCCGCCAGCGCGCGAGTACTCCGAAGTGGATGGTGCACGACGCTGCGCTGATCACCGCACCGCTGGGCATCACGCTCGCCGCCGCGCGGCGCGATCGCGAGCTCTGGGGGCGCCTGGTGGAGAGCGCGGTGGGGGCGCACCTGCTGCACGCCTCCCGTGACGAGGCGTTCGACCTCTTCTACTGGCGCGACGGTCCGAGCGAGGTCGACTTCGTCACCGTTCGGAACGGTCGGGTGACCGGCATCGAGGTGAAGTCGGGGCGTCGCGCTCCGGAGCGGCATCCGGGCATGGCGGCGTTCGAGCAGGCGTTCGGGCCCGACCGCACCCTGCTGCTCGGCGAGGGAGGGATCGACTTGGAGACGTTCCTGTCGTCGCCTGCGTCGCGCTTCCTCGCGTGAAGCTCAGGCCGCGAACGCCTTCTTCGCTGCGGTGATCGTGCGATCGAGGATCGCGTCGTCGTGCGCCGCCGAGACGAACGCGGCCTCGAATTGCGCGGGCGGCCAGTGCACACCTTCGCGGATCAGCGCTTGGTGCCAGCGCCCGAAGGCCTCGCGATCGCAGCGATCGGCGTCGGTCCACGAGCGGATCGGGCCTTCGCCGAAGAAGACGGTGATCATCGAGCCCACCCGCTGGATGCACACCTTTCGATCGCCCGCGGCCTCGCGCAGGCCCGCCTCGAGCTTCGCGGACGCGGCCTCGAGCCGATCGTAGAAGCCGTCTTCGCGGATGCGCCCGAGCGTCGCGATGCCCGCGCTGCACGCGAGCGGGTTTCCGCTGAGCGTGCCCGCTTGGTACACGGGCCCCAGCGGCGAGACCTTCTCCATGATGTCGCGGCGCCCGCCGTACACCCCGACCGGCAGACCGCCGCCGACGATCTTGCCCAGGCACGTGAGGTCCGGACGGATCCCGTAGCGCGCCTGCGCGCCGCCGAGCGCGACCCGAAAGCCCGTCATCACCTCGTCGAACACCAAGAGCGCGCCGTGCTGCTTCGTCAGCTCGCGCAGCCCCTCGAGGAAGCCTGGCTCCGGCGGCACCAGGCCCATGTTGCCGACCACCGGCTCGAGGATGAGCGCGGCGATCTCGCCGCCTCGCTGATCGAAGAGCGCCTTGGCCGCGCTCAGATCGTTGTACGGCAGCACCAGCGTCGTGGACGCGATCGACGCCGGCACGCCCGCGCTGGTCGGCACACCGAACGTCGCGAGACCGCTGCCCGCCTGCACCAACAGGTAGTCGGCGCCGCCGTGGTAGCAGCCCTCGAACTTCACCACGAGGTCGCGACCGGTGAACCCGCGCGCGACGCGGAGCGCGCCCATCACGGCCTCGGTGCCGCTCGAGGTCATCCGCAGCATCTCGATCGACGGCACCAGCTCGGTGATGAGCTCGGCCATCTCCACCTCGAGCCGCGACGGCGCGCCGAAGGACGGACTGCTCGCCATCGTGCTGCTCACCGCCGCGACGACGTCGGGGTGCGCGTGGCCCAAGATCATCGGACCCCAGCTGCCCACGTAGTCGACGTACTCGCGGCCGTCGGCGCCGGTGAGCGTCGCGCCCTTGGCCGAGTCGATGAACACGGGGGCGCCACCGACGGCGCGGAACGCGCGGACGGGTGAGTTCACCCCGCCGGGCAGGAGCTGTTGGGCGCGGGCGAAGAGCTCGTTCGAGATGGGATCCGACATGGCCGCGAGGGTGCTCGGAGGAGTCGAGCGCGACAAGGACCAACGCGCCGAAAGCCCCCGCCTGTGGAGCCAAGTTGACACCCAGGGCCCGCTCCTCTTACTAAGGCGAACGATGAGTGCGGCCGCCTTCGATCCCGGAAGCTTCTTCGAGCTCGATCCCACTGCCGGAGAAGCGCGGGTGCGCGGGGGAGGGCGGGTGTTGATCCTGACCGACACCGTCGTCGCGCCCCTCGTCTCCGCGGCCGTGCAGAACGGTGACCTCACCGCCGTGCGTCGCCTGGGTCGGCACATGGGCGAGATCATCCGCGCCGGTCTCCCCGAGGATCCGGAGGCGCACGCCGCGGACGTGGTGTTCGGACACGCGCGCTCGGTGATCTCGCTCTTCGGCTGGGGCGCGCTCGACGTCGAGCGCTGGGGCGACGCGATCGTCTTGCGCTTGAGCCAGGGGCCCGCGCTCGATCCCGATCAGCTCGCGATGGCCGCGCTGCTCGGCGGGCTCACCAGCTCGCTCGCGCAGCGCGAGGTGGCGTGCGTGCCGCTCGATGCGAACGGCGCGTTCCTCATGTGTGATCCCCACATCGCCGAGGAGGTGTGGGGTTGGTCGCGCGCGGGCCGCAGCATCGCGGAGATCGCCCAGGCGCTCGCGCCCGAAGGAGAGGCCTGATGCGCGTCGAGACGCTGGAGGCGCTCCTCACCAAGATCGAGCAGCGCCGGGTGCCCGCGCCCGTACCGCTGGAGACGTGGCTCCGCGAGGGTGGAGCGAACGGAAGCGCGACGGAGACCCCCGAGATCGAGGCGGTCGCGGTCGAGGTCGAGTCCGTGCCGACGCCGATCGAGTCACCGCGGCGTCCGCGTAACGCGACGCCGCTCGAGCAGGCGATCGCCGCCGCGCCCCAGCCGCCCGACGACGAGGACGAGGTCGAGGTCATCGTCGACGACGAAGGCGACATGGTCGACGTGAGCTCGGCGGACGCCGCGCTCGCAGCGCAAGAGGCCGCGAAGGCCGACGCTGCCAAGGCGGAAGCGGATGCCCGCGCGAAGGCGGAAGCTGATCGCGCGAAGGCGGAAGCAGATGCGCGCGCGAAGGCAGAGGCTGACCGCGCGAAGGCGGAGGCCGATGCGCGCGCGAAGGCGGAGGCTGACCGCGCGAAGGCGGAAGCCGATGCGCGCGCGAAGGCAGAGGCTGACCGTGCGAAGGCGGAGGCTGACCGCGCGAAGGCGGAAGCGGACGCGCGCGCGAAGGCGGAAGCAGATGCCCGCGCGAAGGCGGAGTCCGATGCTCGCGCGAAGGCGGAAGCCGACCGCGCGAAGGCGGAAGCGGACGCGCGCGCCCAAGCAGAAGCCGATCGCGCCGCGCGTGACGCCGAGGCGGCGGCGGTCGCCCGCGCGAGCGCCGCACAGGGCGCCGAGCCCCTCCAGCTTCAGCCGCCACTCCCGGTGAGCCAGCCCGTGGTCCGCACCGTCGCCAGCCCGCCGCGCAGCTTCACCGCCCTGGTCGATCGCACGCTCGCGCTGCGCCCGCGCCGCTGAGCCCATCGGTCGATGTCACCGGCTGCGTCCACATCTGGCGAGCGACGGGTGCTCGTCGTCGCCGACGTGGGCAACACCCACACCGTGCTCGGCTTCTTCGAGGGCCACGCGCTCATCCACCAAGCGCGCGTCGAGTCGGCGCGGGGACGCACCGAAGACGAGCTGCACATGCTGCTGCGTCGCATCGTCGCGCTCACGACGCGCGAGCGCCTGACCGTGATCGGCGCCGCGGTCGGCTCCGTGGTGCCGACGCTCACCGAGGCGACCTTCGCGGGCATGCGCGCGGCGTTCGGGGTCGAGCCGCTGCACATCCAGTCGTCGATGGACGTGGGGATGCGCGTCGTCTACGACGACCCGCGCACGCTCGGGGTCGATCGCTTCGCGAACGCGCTCGCGGCGCACGAGCGGGCCAAGGGCGCGGCCATCGTCGTCGACCTCGGCACCGCGACGAAGTTCGACTGCGTCGCCTCCGACGGCACGTTCCTCGGGGGCGCCATCGCGCCGGGCATGCGCATCGCGGCAGAGGCCCTCGCCGCGCGCGCCGCCAAGCTCGCGGGCGTGCCGCTGACCCGGCCCAAGAAAGTCGTCGGCCGCACCACCGAGACCTCGATGCAGGCGGGGATCCTGATCGGCTGGGCCGCGATGGTCGACGGCATGGTCGAGCGCATGCGCGCCGAGCTCGGGCCCGCGAAGGTGATCGCGACCGGCGGCCTGGCCGGCCTGGTGCAGCGCGACGCGACCAGCATCGACGAGCTCGTCCCGGAGCTCACCCTCGAGGGCCTGCGCATCGCGCACCAGCGAGCGAGAGGAGCCCTCTAGTGCTGCTGACCATCGACATCAGCAACACCCACACGGTGCTCGGGCTCTACCGGGGCAGCACGCTGGTGCACGACTTCCGCATCGAGTCGGCCAAGGGGCGCACCGCCGACGAGATGCTGGTGCTGCTCGTCAGCATGCTCGAGCTCCGCTCCGTGAAGCCGTCGGACATCGAGGCCTCGGTGCTCGCGTCGGTCGTGCCGCAGCTCACCGAGCCGATGGTCAGCGCCTGCGAGCACGCGTTCGGTCGCGCCCCGATGGTCGTCGGCCCGGGCACCAAGACGGGGATGCCGATCCTCTACGAGACGCCGCGCGAGGTGGGCGCCGATCGGATCGTGAACGCGCTCGCCGCGTTCGAGCGCGCCAAGGGCGGCGTCATCGTCGTCGACTTCGCGACCGCGACCACGTTCGACTGCATCTCGCCCAAGGGCGAGTACCTGGGCGGCGTGATCGTCCCCGGCATCCGCATCGGCGCCGAGGCGCTGTTCACCCGCGCGGCGCTGCTCTCCCGCGTGCCCATCGCGCTGCCTTCCAAGGTGATCGGCACGAGCACCGAGCAAGCGATGCAGTCCGGCATCGTGCTCGGCTACGTGGGCTTGGTCGACGGAATGGTGCGCCGCATCAAGGACGAGCTCAGCTTCCCCTGCAAGGTCTTCGCGACCGGCAGCCTCGCGTCTCCCGTCGCCGAAGCGTGCGCCCGCATCGACGAGGTCCTCCCCGATCTCACCCTCGAGGGCCTCCGCCTGCTCTACGAGCGCAACAAAGCTTGAGCCCTCTCGCGCCGCGTCCCTGCGCTCGTCGCGGGGTGCGCCACCGCGCGCGACCGAGCACTTAGCGAAGAACTTGCGGAACTCGATCTTCGCCTGCTATGAGCGGCGAGCTTCGAGCCGCTGAACACCGGTACCGTGGTTGATCCATCCGCCGCTGTCAGTCGCCCGGGGCCTGGTTCGACCCAGCCGGAGCGGTCCCGAATGACCCAGAGCCAGCTCGCCCTCTTCGACAACCCCCTCGCCAGCAGCCCGTCCAGCACCCCGCACGGACTGGCCTCGCCCGCGTCCTCCGCTGCGTCCACCGCAGAGAGCGCGCCGTCTCCCAAGCACCTCCCTCCCGCACCGCCCAAGCCCCCCAAGGGGCGAGGCGGCACCGGAGAGCCGCCCCCGATGCAGCCCACCCAGAACGCCTCCCTCGCCGAAGAAACCAAGAAGCGATACCTGAGCTACGCGCTCTCGGTCGTCAGCTCACGCGCCCTGCCCGACGTGCGCGACGGAATGAAGCCAGTGCAGCGCCGCATCCTCTACGGCATGCAGCGCGCCGGGGTGCGCGCCGACGGCAAGTACGTGAAGTGCGCCCGCGTCGTCGGTGACGTGATGGGTCAGTACCACCCGCACGGCGACAGCTCGATCTACGAGGCGCTCGCGCGCATGGCGCAGAACTTCACCCTGCGGGTGCCGCTGGTCGATGGCCAGGGCAACTTCGGCTCGCCCGACGGCGATGCGCCCGCGGCCATGCGCTACACCGAGTGCCGCCTGAGCAAGGCCGCGATGGAGCTCCTGAGCGAGCTTGATCGGGGCACGGTGGATTTCCGGCCCAACTACGACGGCGACAAGCAGGAGCCCACGGTCCTGCCCGCGCGCTTCCCGCATCTGCTCGTGAACGGCAGCTCGGGCATCGCGGTCGGCATGGCGACGTCGATCCCGCCCCACAACCTGGGGGAGATCATCGACGCGACCACCGCGCTGATCGACGGGCCGAACAGCACGAGCAAGCA
>CAYZQM010000315.1:1336-6076 GCA_964480175.1 uncultured Sandaracinaceae bacterium | reverse complement strand
GGCGCGAGGCAGAAGGGCACGTTGCCCACGTTCACGTCGAATGCCGGATCGAACGCCTCGACCATCGCGGTCAGGCTCGCGCCGATCCGATCGAGCGGCGCGAGCGTCTCCTTCAGCTCCGCGTCGCTCCGCTCGCCCGCGTCCAAGGGACGCATGAGATCCACGTGCAGCTGCCGCACCCCGAACGGCGCGAGCAGCGGCGCGAACGCGGCCAGGTCCTCGTGGTTCGTCGCGACGAGGCACATGTTCACCGTCGTCTTCAGGCCGCGCGCCTTCAGCGCCTCGAGCGTGCGAACGATGCGCGTGAACGACCCGGGCTTGAGCGTGGTGCGCTCGTGGCTCGTCTGGCTCGCGCCTTGGATCGAGATTCGAAACGCGAGGTTCGCGCCCGTCGCGAGCGCGTCGTCGATGAGCTTGCCGCTCGCCGTCTTGGCGCCGTTGGTGAACACCACGACCTCGGCGAAGCCGAGCGCGGCGCACTCCCTGAGCACGGGCAAGAAGCTGGGCTGCAGCGTGGGCTCGCCGCCGAGCAGGGTGATCTTGTCGTGACCTCGCGCCCGCGCGTCGCGGATGTGCGCGAGGATGGGCTCGATCGGCGAGACGCCGGCCTGCCCGCGCGCCGTGCGCTGCCCGCTGACGCAGAACGTGCAGCGGTTGTTGCAGAGGTGCCCGAGCTGGATCTCCACCTGGCGCTCGGGCTCGCGGGCGCGCACGAGCGCGTCCGTCGCCACGTCGGGCGCCGGAGTCGTGAGCGCGCGCGAGGCCTCCACGCTCACTCCGAGAAGAGCGGCAAGCGGATGAGAAAGCGCGTGCCGGTGCTCGGCTGCTTGGCCTCGATGTGCACGCTGCGGATCTCGATCGTGCCGCCGTGCAAGCGCACGATGTTGCGCACGATCGAGAGCCCGAGCCCGGTGCCTTTGCCCTCGGTCTTGGTGGAGAAGAAGGGCTCGAAGACCTTGTTGAGGTGCTCGGCGCGGATGCCCGGACCGTCGTCGGCGACCTCGACGAGCGCGTGCTCGCTCTCCAGCGTGGTGGTCACGACGATGTTGCCGGTCGCGTCCTCCGCGCGATGCTCCGCGATCGCGTGGGCGGCGTTGGTGAAGAGGTTGACGAAGACCTGCTGCAGCTGGCCCTTGAGGCCCCGCACCTTGGGCAAGCCGGTCGCCGCGCGCAGGGTCAGCGTGACGTTCGCTTCGCGCAGCACGTGCTCGCAGAAGCCCGCCGACTGCGCGAGCACCTCGGGCAATGCGACTGCCGAGGGCTCCTCGGTCGAGGGGCGCGCGTACGTGACCAGATCGCGGGTGAAGCGCAGCATCCGCGCGGCGGCCTCGGCGATGCGCCCCAGCCGATCGAGATCCGCCGGATCGCCGCCCGTGCGCCGCCCCTTCTGCAGGAGGTAGTCGGTGTACACCGAGATGCTGGTGAGCGGGTTGTTGAGCTCGTGGACCACGCCCGCCGCGAGCTGACCCAGCGTCGCGAGCTTCTCGGTGTGGACGATCTGCCCTTCGAGGCGGGTGACGTCGGTGAGGTCTTCGCCCACGCACAGCGTCGAGTGGGTCACACCGTCGGCGTCGAGCGCGGGGGCGGCGGTCCAGATCACGCGCGCGATCCCGTTGCTGCGCACCGAGCGCATGTCCATCCGCTCGACGACCTCACCGCGCATCGCGCGCGCCAAGCCTTCGCGCACCGCGTCGCGCGCCCCGGGCGTCGCGACCTCGTCGGCCGGCTTGCCGAGCACCTCGCTCGGCTTGCGTCGCACCAAATCGCCTGCGCCTTCGCTCGCCGCCACCACCCGACCCTTCGCGTCGATCAAGAACGCCGGGACGGTGGTGTGGGTCACGACGCTCGCCACCTGCGCGCGCCCGCTGTCGCGCTCTCGGCGCGCGCGCAGCGCCTCGAGCGAGAGCCTCAGGATGGCGACGAGCGCGAGCACCGGCGCGAGCTCGCCTGCAGGCGCGCGCACCCCTTCGGGGTACTCGATCGAGAGCACGCCGCGCAGGCGTGCCTCGGTGAGGATCGGCAGATCGAAGCCGTGATCGGCGCCCGGCGCGACGAGCGTGTGCGCCATCTCCACGTCGATCCGATCCTCGAGCACGAAGAGCTCGGCGCCCGCGCGCGAGATGCGCAGCGGGACCTCGGCCGGAGGCTCGCGCAGGTTGGTCGCGATCGCCGGGCCCTCGGGCGACTCGAGCCGCAGCACGATCATGCGCTTGGGCAGCGCGCGAGAGACCGAGTGCACGAAGCCGAGCGCGAGCGCCGCCTCGGACCGCGCATCGCCCAGCACCCGCGACAGCTCCGTCGAGACCATCGCGACGTCCGAGGGCGTCATCGGCAGCAGCTCGACGGCGGCCGCCTCGCCCGAGGGCTCCGGGACCCGCCACGAGTCGAGGCGGGTGCGCGGGATCACGCCGCTCACCCGGGTCTCTGCGGAGGCTTCCTCTCCGTCGAGATCGTTCGGATCGACCGCCTGCATCTCGGACGAGTCGAGGGGATCGCTCATGGCGTGCGCCCTCCCGTCTCCGACTCCGAGGCCCGATCGAGGTCGAGGATCTTGGCCCCGCCCACGTAGGACTTGGTCTCGTACTTGGTGATCTTTCCGATCTTCTTCACGATGTCCGCCATGCGCTCGGACTCGCGCAGGATGGTCGAGACCGCGTGGTGCTCGGAGGTGCCGGTGGTGAGCTTGCGCCGCAAGAGCTCCGCGTAGCCCATGATGCTCGTGAGCGGCTGGTTCAGCTCGTGCGCGGTGGTGCCGGCGAGCTCGGCGACGATCGCCTGCTTCTCCGTGAGCGCGAGCTTCTCGGTCGCGTGCGCCAAGCGCTCTTCGACGCGCAGCTTCTCGCGGATGTCGGTGAAGATGCCGACGGTCGCGACCGGCGTCTTGTCGTCGTAGAGGATCGCGGCGGACAAGTAGATCGGCAGCCGGTTGCCGTCGCAGTCCTGCGCCTCGAAGCGGATCTGCTCGAGCTTGCCCACGCCGCCGTGGGCGTCGGACTTCAAGAGGCGCATGACCTCGCGCGCGCCGCCGGGGGGATAGAGCTCGGTGACCTTGCGCTTGCCGATCACCTCGCTCGCCTGCCAGCCGTAGATGCGCTCGGCGCCGCGGTTGAAGAGCAGCACGTTGCCCCGGAGATCGGAGGCGATGATCGCATCGACAGGCGCCTGGATGATGCCCTCGAGGAAGTCCTTGGTGCGCTTGAGCTCGGCGGCGAGCGCACGCTCTTCGGTCACGTCGCGGAACGAGAGCAGCACCGCCCCGTCGCTGTCCTGGAGCGCCGAGAACGACGCGCTGACGATGCGCTCGGCCGCGGTCGCGCTCGGGCGCAGGCGGATGTCGAGCTCGCGGGGGTACTCGCCGCGCCGGATCTTGCGCCACTCCTTGGCCAGACGACGTCGCTCGCTTCGCGGCACCAGATCGAGGACCTGCTGACCGCCGACCGCGGCCTCCGTCGTGCCGACGATGTCGTAGGCCCGCGGATTGGCGAAGAGCACGAGGCCGTTCTGATCGATCGCCGCGAGGCCGTCGGCCGCGGAGGTGAAGAGGTCCGCGTAGCGCTTCAGCCCCTTGAGGCGTCGCTCCGCCTCGAAGCGCGCGAAGTTCACCTGCTGGGTCTGATCGCGCAGCGTCTGCATCACCCGCGCGTTGCGCAGCGCGACGGCCGTCGCGTTCGTGACGATCCGGCAGAAGCTCGCCTCGCGCTCCGAGAGCGCGCCGCGCCCCGGTGGCGCCCGAAGAAAGAGCGCGCCCATGACCTCGTCGTGCCACGTGATCGGGAGCAGCGAGATGCCGCCCAGCATCCCGGTCGGTACCTCGTTCCGGATCCCTTCCAGCAAGGGATGGGTGGCAGGATCGTGAATCGTCACCGGCGCGCGGGTGCGCAGCACCTCGAGGATCTCCGGGTACTTCTCGAGATCGATCCGGAGGTTCGTGATCCCCTGGTCGTCGCTCGCGGCCACGACGTAGCCGACGTTCGGATCCTCGGTCGAGGGCGAGAGCACGATCGAGACCCGATCGACGCGCACCGTCTCCGCGATGCGGCGGACGACGGTGTAGAGGATCTCCGAGAAGTCGAGCGAGCTCGCCAGCGTCTGGGTCAGCTCGAGCATCGAGCGCGCGTCGCGCTGCTTCTCGGCGAGGATCGCGTTCGCTTCCGTCACCCGCATCAGGGTGCGCAGGCGCGCGGGGATCTCGCGCTCCTGGAGCGGCCAGCGCCACACGTCGAGCGCACCCGAGGAGAGGAACTGCGCGGCGTTGGCGCCGTCGCCGGTGACGACGACCACCCCGGTGCTCGACGCGCGGCTCGCCGCGAGCTCGCCGATGACGTCGCCCGCGAGCGCCTCGGACACGATGAGCACGGTGCCGTCCTCGCCTTCGTCGGTCGGCAGCGTCGCGACCGAGCTGCTCTCGACGACCAAGCCCGCGGCAGCGAGACACTCGGCGAGCGCGACGCGACGCGTGTCGTCGCCGTCCGCTACGACCAGCCGGGGTGCTCGGTACATCGGCGTTCGAGGGTAGCAGATCCCCTCTGCGCCTTGCGAGCGGCGCGCCCCCCGGAGGCTTGACGGCCTGCGGCCCAGCGCCCATCAACCGGCCCTCATGCTCAGCCTCGACGTCGTCACCACCGCGCTCTCCGGCGTGGTCGATCCCACCTTCGAGCGCCCCATGCTCGCGCTGGGGACCCTGCGCATCGACGGCGTCGATGCGCTCGAGGGCCGCGCCGAGGTCCGCTTGCCGACGCC
>CAYZQM010000315.1:0-1326 GCA_964480175.1 uncultured Sandaracinaceae bacterium | reverse complement strand
GGGTGGCGCCGAGCTCGAGCTCACGTTCGTCTCCGACGTGCCCACCCGCGAGGTGATGGGCGACGATCCCGTCCCCGGGGTGAAGAACGTGATCTTGGTGATGTCGGGCAAGGGCGGCGTCGGCAAGAGCACGACCGCCGTCAACCTGACGCTCGCGCTCTCGCAGCTCGGCTTGCGCGTGGGTCTCTTGGACGCGGACGTCTACGGCCCCTCGATCCCGACCATGATGGGCGTCTCGGGCAACCCGGTCTCGCGCGACGGACAGCGCATCCTGCCGCTCGAGCGCTTCGGGGTGAAGATGATGTCCATCGGCTTTCTGCTCGAGGACGACAAGCAAGCCGTGGTGTGGCGAGGTCCGATGCTGCACGGCGCGTTGCAGCAGTTCCTCCGCGACGTCGACTGGGGCGCGCTCGACTACCTCTTGCTCGATCTGCCTCCAGGCACCGGCGACGTCGCGATCACGATGGCGCAGAAGCTCAAGGTCACCGGCGTGGTGATGGTGACGACCCCGCAGGAGGTCGCGCTCGCGGACGTCTACAAGTCCGTCTCGATGTGCCAGAAGCTCGCGATGCCGATCCTCGGCGTGGTGGAGAACATGAGCTTCTTCATCGACAGCGCGGGCGTGCGGCACACGCTCTTCGGCAAGGGCGGAGGCCAGAAGGTCGCCGACTTCGCGCAGGCCCCGCTGCTCTGCCAGATCCCGCTCGAGCCCGGCGTCCAAGAGGGCGGCGATCAGGGCCTGCCGGTGGTGAAGAGCAAGCCCGACAGCGACGCAGCGCGCGCGTTCGGCGTGCTCGCGGACGCCGTGGTCACCGCGACCGCGCGCCACCACTTCGATCGCCTCGGCGGCAAGCTCCCCACAGGCAAAGCCCCCACCCGCCTCAAGATCCTCCGCTGATCACAGCCGCAGCCCGGGTCGATCAACCCGCGATGCAGAGCGGGCAAGCGGGGCTGGGGCCCCGCGCGCAGCGGAACGCAGGGCGAAGCCCGCTCGCGTTCCGGCCGGGGTCTGGAGGCGGATGCTCTACCAACCCGCGATGCAGAGCGGGCAAGCGGTGCTGGGGCCCCGCGCGCAGCGGAACGCAGGGCGAAGCCCGCTCGCGTTCCGGCCGGGGTCTGGAGGCGGATGCTCTACCAACCCGCGATGCAGAGCGGGCAAGCGGTGCTGGGGCCCCGCGCGCAGCGGAACGCAGGGCGAAGCCCGCTCGCGTTCCGGCCGGGGTCTGGAGGCGGATGCTCTACCAACCCGCGATGCAGAGCGGGCAAGCGGTGCTGGGGCCCCGCGCGCAGCGGAACGCAGGGCGAAGCCCGCTCGCGTTCCGGCCG
>CAYZQM010000314.1:1442-6082 GCA_964480175.1 uncultured Sandaracinaceae bacterium | reverse complement strand
CCTCGGGCTCCTCGGGGAAGACGTCGATCGCGGCGCCCGCGAGGTGTCCGCTCTTGAGCGCAGCGGCCAGCGCCGGCACCACGACGACGGTGCCGCGGCTCGCGTTCAAGAGGAACGCGCCAGGCTTCATCATCGCGATCTGCTCCTCGCCGATCATGTCCTGGGTCTGCGGGGTCTCGGGCACGTGCAGGGTGACGAAGTCCGCCTCGCGGAGCACCGCTTCGAGCGAGCTCGCCGCGCGGTTGTTGCCCATCGGCAGGCGCGCCGAGACGTCGTAGAACATCACGTGCATGCCGAACGACTCGGCGAGCACGCCGAGCTGCCGCCCGATGTGACCGTAGCCGATGATGCCGAGCGTCTTGCCGCGCACCTCGTAGCTGCCGGCCGCGCTCTTGTTCCACTGGCCGCGATGCATCTCCTTCACCCGGTCGCCGAGGCGCCGCGAGAGCATCACGATCTCCGCGACGATCAGCTCCGCGACGCTGCGGGTGTTGGAGAAGGGCGCGTTGAACACCGCGATGCCGTGCTGTTTGGCGCTCTCGAGCTCGATCTGGTTGGTGCCGATGCAGAACGCGCCGATCGCGCGGACGTCGCCGCGCAGCGCCTCGACCGCGGCTTTGGTGAACTTCGTCTTGCTGCGGATGCCCACCGCGACGCAGCCCTTCGCCGCCTTGATCAGGTCCGCCTCGGACAGCGCCTTCGCTTGGAGCTCGACCTCGAACCCCTCTTGCTCGAGGTGCGCCTTCGCGCCGGGATGGATGTTCTCGAGGAGAAGAATGCGACCCTTGCTTGCCAAGACTGCCTCCGATGATTCGCGCGCTGCGAAAGGGCCCATCCCTTGGTCGCCTCGACGCAGCGTGTCAAGGCCGGGCACGCGCCTCGCGCCGTGCTAACTCCAACGCCCATGGCAACCACCCGCTCGGCTCTCGTCACGCTCTTCACGATGCTCGGCCTCTCTGCCTGCTGCATGACCGCGTGTGGCGGCGAAGAGGCGCCCGCGACCGGGGGCCCGACCGTCGCGGAGACCCCGGTGGCTCCTCCCGCAGAGGCGCGACCGAGCTGGAGCGAGCCGAACTTCACGCTCGTCGGCACCGCGCCCGCGCCCGTCGCCGCTGGGACGCCGGGATCGTTCGAGCTCGTGCTCACCCCGCTCGGCGAGTACCACGTCAACCGCGAGTATCCCTGGACCGTCAGCGTCACCGGCCCCGAGGGCGTGACGCTGCCGCAGCCCACGCTCGAGTCCGGCAGCGCCGCCGAGATGACCGACTCCATCGCGCGCTTCAGCGTGCCCTTCACCGCGAGCGCGGCCGGCACCCACCACTTGGTGGCGAACGTCGACTTCGGGATCTGCACCGACGAGGGCTGCCAGTTCGAGACCCGCGCGGTCGCCGTCGACGTCACCGTGAATTGACGAGCGAGGGCCGCACCCGGATGCGGTACAACCTCGGCGTGAGCGAAACGCAGCTGCCGCAGGCCAAAGAAGAGCTCGCCTCGATCGCCGAACACGTCAAGCAGCGCTGGAGCGATGCTCGACGCGTCCTCTCGTTCACCGAGTACCTCGCGCTCTTCGCGGAGCATCCCTACCAGCAGACCCGGGACGCGGCGCGCTACCTCGCCGACTGCATCGATCACTACGGCGAGCGGGATCCGGATCACGGCCCCGCGCTCACGAAGCGCTACCGCCTCTTCGATCTCCCCTTCGAGCGCACCGACGAAGGCCGCCGAAGCGATCGGCTGATCGGACACGAGGAGATCCAGCACGCGTTCCGTCGCGCGCTGCAGAACTTCGTGCGCGAGGGGCGGGTCAACCGCCTGGTGATGCTGCACGGCCCGAACGGCAGCGCGAAGTCCACGTTCGTCCACTGCCTCATGCGC
The DNA here is from genome assembly GCA_964480175.1 of uncultured Sandaracinaceae bacterium. Classification (GTDB taxonomy): domain Bacteria; phylum Myxococcota_A; class Polyangia; order Polyangiales; family Sandaracinaceae; genus CAYZQM01. The sequence goes on along the minus strand of CAYZQM010000314.1, from coordinate 4,207 downwards.
GGCCTCGAGGACTACTCGAGCCAGCCCGAGGGCGCGATCTACTATTTCTCGTGGATCTTCCCGCGCGGCCGCGACGGACGGACGCTCGGCTTCGGCAGCTCGGACGAGGCGCTCGCGGGTCGCGACAGCTACGCGCACTTGAGCGACGCCGAGATCGATCTCCGCATCACCAGCGAGATCCGCGAGAGCCCGCTCTTGCTCCTGCCGATCGAAGATCGACGTGCGCTGGTGCAGCGGAGCTACCAGCGCAACGGGGTGCGGCAGGCGCCGCCCGCGCTCATCGAGTCGGGGCAGCTCGGCGCGAAGAACCGCCTGATCTTCGAGGCGCTGCTCACGGCGTACCGCGGGGATCTGTCTCGCGTGCTCGCGCACGTGCGCATCGAGCGCTTCTTCGTCTCGAGCCGCTACCGGCAGGGCGCGGTCACCATCGGGCCCCAGGTCGCCGTCGACGCGGGCGAGCGGCAGATCACCGTCGATCGATCGATGGCCGCGCTGCCTGCGTCGCTCTCGTCGGTCGCGCTCTTCGAGGCGACCGGGGAGCTCGTCGAGGCGACCAACGGCCTGCTCGAGTACTCCGACATGCTCAAGCGCCCGCTCGATGCGTGGCGCTACCTCTTGCTCGCGATCGAGGAGGGCGAGATCGCGCTCACCACGTCGATCCTCCCGCTCAACAGCGTGCTGGTCGCGACGTCGAACGACATCCACCTCAAGGCGTTCCGCGAGCACCACGAGTACCGCTCGTTCCGCGGCCGCCTGTCGTTCGTGCGCGTCCCGTACCTGCTCGACTACCGCGCGGAGCAGGCGATCTACGATCAGCAGATCGTCCCGCAGATCCGAGGACAGACCGAGAGCGAGGCCGCGCTTACCTCGGGCCAGCACGTCGCCCCGCACGCGACGGAGGTCGCCGCGCTCTGGGCGGTGCTCACCCGGCTTCGGAGGCCCGTCGCCGATCACTACGAGAACCAGCGCCTCGGCTCGATCGCGGCGCAGCTCTCGCCGATTGAGAAGGCGGAGCTGTACGCGGGTCTCGTCGTGCCTCCCCGTCTCGGCTCGGACGAGGCCTCGGAGCTTCGCGCCGGCATCGAGGAGGTGCACTACGAGCACGACGACGATGTCGGCTACGAGGGACAGTCGGGCGCATCGCCGCGGGAGATCCGGATGCTCTTGCTCGATGCCGCGCAGGACCGCCGCTACGAGGGCCTCTCGCCGCTCGCGGTGCTCGATCGCATCGAGGACATGGTCGAGGGCGACGACTACGACTTCTTGAAAGAGACGCCCGAGGGCAGCTATCGGGATCACGGCGCGTTGCTCGACGCGGTGCGCGCGCGCTGGCTCGATCAGGTCGACGACGCGTTCCGCCGCAGCTCGGGCCTCGTCGAAGAGGCGCAGTACGTCGAGCTCTTCGAGCGCTACGTCACCCACGTCTCGTACTGGCTCAAGAAGGAGCGGGTGCCGAACCCGGTCACGGGCAAGGACGAGGACGCCGACACCCAGCTCATGGACAACGTCGAGGCGATGCTCGGCGTCGTGAGCGGCGCGGGCAAGGCCGAGAGCTTTCGGCGCGATCTCATCAACGTCGTCGCGGGCCACGCGATCGACAACCCCGGGCATCGCCCCTCGTTGCCCGCCATCTTTCCCCGGCAGCTGCAGCAGCTGCGGGAGGCGACCTACGGCAAGCGCAAGAAGCAGCTCGCCGAGCTCGCGGAGGATCTGGTGCAGGTGGCGACCGAGCGGATCGATCCGGAGGCCGCCGAGCGGCGTACCAAGAAGATCGACGCCGCGCGCCTGGAGCGCGCCAAGCGCACCCTCGAGGCGATGCTCGCGCGCGGCTACGCGCTGAGCTCCGCCCGCGACGTCGTCGCCGAGCTCGTCCGGACGCGCTACGGGAGCTGAGCATGCGCGTCGCCTTCGACACCTATCGCTACACCCGGGTCGCCACCCGCTCTCCCGGCTTGTTCGCCATCTTCGAGACGCCCGGCACCAAGAAGCCGGATCAGGCGTGGGACATCGAGGGCGAGCAGGCCGGCGTGATCGCGCACGCCGAGATCTTCGACAAGGCCCCGAACCTCGACGAGTCGGATCTGCTCAAGCTCGTGGGCCACCTGCTCGTGTGGCACGCAGGCGCGCGGGTCGAGACCATCGAGGTCGTGTTGGTGCGGAGCAAGAGCACCCACGTGCTGGTTCGCGTCGGCGGCGACTACGTCTGACCCGACGTCTCAGCCAGCAGCTGCGCCAGCGGAAGGCGCGCCAAGTGCGGGGTCGCCACCACGACGTCGCCCACCTTCGCGCCCGCGACGGCGCGGCGGATCGCGTCGAGCTCATCGCCCTCGGCGTGGATGTCGCTCGGATCGAAGCCCGCGTCGGCGAGGGCGCGCGACAGCGTCGTCAGCGTCTCGCCCGTCGCGCGCCCGCGAAGCAGCGATGCGCTCTCCCACACCTCGACGCGATCCGCGCCTGCACTGCGCAGCGCCCGCGCGTACGTGCCGTGCGCGTCGTCGCTGCGGTCGCCCGCCAGCGTGGTCACCAGCACGCAGCGCCCCCCGGGCCGGCTCAGCGAGCGCGCGAGCGCGAGGAGCTCGGTGAGGGCGGCCGGGTTGTGGCCGAAGTCGAGCAAGAGCCGCGCGCCGCTCGGCAGCGGATGCAGCTCGCCGCGCCCCGGGTTGTCGCTGCCCTTCGAGCCGAAGGAGCGAAGGCCGAGGATCACCGCCTTGCGATCGATGCCGAGCGCCTGGCACAAACGTCCGGGACCTGTTGTCAAAGCGGTG
>CAYZQM010000314.1:813-1422 GCA_964480175.1 uncultured Sandaracinaceae bacterium | reverse complement strand
CCGCCGAACGTGATCGGCACCTCGCTCAGCGCGATGAGGACCTCCTCGGCGCCCATCGAACGGTGCACGATGCGTCCGTCCGAGACGACGAACGCGTGCCGTCCTTCCGCCAGCTGCGCGCTGATGCGCGGATGCGATGGGTCTTCGCAGAAGAGCACCGGCTCCGCGGCCCACTGGGGCCAGTGCAGCGCGAGGCGCTCGTCGTCCGCGGGCACCACGACCTTGCCGGTCGCCGCCACGGCGTGACCCACGACGGCCTTGGTCGCGGCCATCCCATCGACCGAGGTGATCGGCGCTCACGTGGGTGATCAGCGCTGCGTCGTAGCCGTCGATCGCCAGGCCTCGGCGCAAGATCCCGCCGCGCGCGGTCTCGAGGATCGCGAGCTCGACGCGGGGATCGCGCAGCACGCGTCGTGCGGCTTCCGCGCCGGTCCAGTCGCCCGCCTCCTCGATGCGCTCGTCGATGGTCACGCCGTCGGTCGAGGAGTTGCCGGGGACGAGGCCCGCGTGCTTCGCCATGCGCGCGACGAGGCGCGTCGTGGTGGTCTTGCCGTTGGTGCCCGTCACGAGCGCGACCGGGATGCGGCCGATGCCGTCCCAGTCGATCGA
>CAYZQM010000314.1:0-778 GCA_964480175.1 uncultured Sandaracinaceae bacterium | reverse complement strand
TCCCACAGGAACGGCGCGCGCCGGGCGCGGGCCGCAGCCTCGAGCGCGACCAGCGCAGCGTTCTCGGCGTCGGCGAAGCGCCTCCGCAGCCGACGCGCGGCCTCTCGGCTGAGCGTGACCCGCTTGCCGCAGAGCTCGCGCGCGGCGGCGTCGATCGCCCACTCGTTCAGATCGGCGGCAGGCAGCAGCACGTCGATGGGCGCCGGGATCAGGAGCGCCAGCCCACCGGTGAAGATCCTCGCGTGCGCGCCGCGACCGAGCTCGGGCCGCTTCACGGCGTCGGCGGCCGCGCGCACCCAGCGGTGCCAGCTCGCGAGCGCGCGGTCCGCGTCGTCCCCGTCAAGGGCCACTTCGGCGACGGCCGCAGGCACACGCGTCCCGAGGCTGGGTCCGCGAAGCCGTCGCGAGTCGAGCAAGCGCATCGGACGAGGACTTATCACGGGTCGCTCCGCTCCATCACCGTCGCGCTGCACCACCGTCGCTGCGCTGTCCGGCGGCTCAGTCTTCGGCGTTGGTGTCGCGGGCGAGGCGCTCGCCGCGCTCGTCCTTGACCACCGAGAGCCCGACCAACGTGATCGACGCGTCCATGGTGCGCGGCGCAGGAGGCGCGTCGCTCTTGCGGCGCTGGGTCGCCGGCTCGGGGTCGGTCTTGAACTTGGTGATCTGCTTCCAGGCGCGGTTCACCTTGTCGGCCAAGACCAGCACCAGATCGCCGCGCTCCGAAGTGCGCATCACGTGGTCCAACGCGCGCTCCTCTTCGAGGTGCGTCTCGATCTGC
>CAYZQM010000313.1:0-6246 GCA_964480175.1 uncultured Sandaracinaceae bacterium | reverse complement strand
CGCCAAGTGCTACGGCGGCGACATCTCCCGCAAGCGCAAGCTCCTCGAGAAGCAGCGCGAGGGAAAGAAGCGGATGAAGTCGGTGGGCCGCATCGACATCCCCCAGGCCGCTTTCCACGCGATCCTGAAGGTCGAGTAGCTCAGCTCCGAGGCCATCCCGTCCGATGGCCGGAGCGTGACGAAGCGAACACAACGCCGCCCGGTCGCGAGTCGATCGGGCTATGATTCGGGCCCGCCTTGAGCCCCGACGAGTTCGATTCGATCCTGCACGACACCGAGGTGAAGCTCGCGCGTCTGCGTGCGCTCTACGAGCAGTATTTCCAGGGGATCGAGAAGATGGAGCCGCACGTCGCGCGCAAGGACATGGAGCGCGCGCTGGACACGCTGCGGCGCAACCTCCCGCGCAACACGGCGCTGCGCTTTCGGATGCAGCAGCTCGCGGCCCGCTACGGCACGTACCTCACCTACTGGCAGCGCATCGGCCGGCAGATCGAGGAGGGCACCTACAAGCGCGACGTGCTGCGCGCCAAGCGCAAGGCCACCCCGCATCAGCGCGCGGATGAAGGGGCTGCGTGGGAGATCGACGTCGACGTCGACGCGATCGAAGAGGCCGACTTCTCGAGCGGCTTCGACGAGAGCGACGTGGACGCGATCTTGGGCGCGCTCAAGCCCATGAGCATCGCGCCGAACAAGGGCGCACCGAAGCACGAGGACGGGGGCTGGTCGTCGGCGCCGCCGCCCGCCGAGGTGCCCGCCGCCGCGCGCTCGGTCGCGCCGCGTACTGGGCTGAGCGCGTTCGGAGGGTTCGGCGCGCGGCCTCAGGCCCGTGGCGTGTCGGTGGTCGGGCCGCTGCCGGGCGGACCGGTGAAGCCGACGCTGCCGCCGGTGACCAAGCCCGCGGGGACCGCCGCGCCGCCGCCCAGCACGGGCGTTCGTCCCGCGGTCTCGACGCCGGTCGTGCCTGCTGCGGTCGCGCCGCCGTCCGAGGTGGCGCGCGCGGCGGGCGCACCGCGACCCGCGGTGCCGACGTTCGCGCGACCCGCGGCTGCGCCCGTCGCCGCACGTCCTGCCGCCGCTCCCGTAGCGGCGCCGCGACCCGCCGCTGCGCCAGCGGCCCGGGCGGCAGCCGTGGTGTCGGCGGGCAGCGTGGATGGCAACGCGATGCGCGCGCTCTACGACCGCTACGCCGACGCGCGTCGCAAGAACAACGAGGGCGCCGTGCGCTTCGAGACGCTGCAGGAGAGCGTGCAGAAGATGGTGCCCAAGCTCCGCGAGAAGTACGGCGATCGCAAAGTCGACTTCGACGTCGTGGTGCAGAACGGGCGGGTCGGCCTCAAGCCCAAGGCCACCGAGTGATCGAGCGCTGGGCGCTGCTCGCTGCGAGCGCGCTGACGGGGTGTGTGGCGTCGATCCCTCCGCCCGTGGATCCCGGCGCGCTGCCTGCGTGCTCGGCGGGCAACTACGGCGTGCTCGGTCGCGATCGATGCGAGCGCGACGAGGACTGCCGCGCGTGCGACGTCGGCGGGAGCTGCGTCGCGCGCGCAGACGCGAGCTGCGAACTCGGGAGCTGCGACGTCGCCTGCTGCGAGGGTCGCTGCACCGTCGTGAGCAGCGACAGCGGCCTGTGACTCACGCGCGGTAGCGGGCGGCCATGGGGACGAAGTAGTAGTCGCGCCAGCCGGCCGAGTACTTCTCCGCGCCGCCCTCGGGCAGGTCGGTGTGGATGAGCTCGAGGCGGGTGCCGATCGCGCTCGGCGCGACGCGCACCTCGACCTCCGAGTCCGGATCGGTGGGCGAGAACTCGGTGGTGCGCCACGACATCACCAGGCGGTGCGGCTCGATCACCGAGAACGTGCCCTCGATGTAGCCCGACCACGCGGCGTGCGTTCCGCCGACCTTCGGATCGATCGTCGCCTCGGCGCCGGTGAACGCGGTGTGGGCGTCGGAGTCGAGCCAGTCCGCGATGACGCGCGCGGGATCCGTCGGGAGCTCGGTGACGAGGTGGAGTTCTTCGCGCACCGTCGCGCGCACGGGCGCGGGCCGCGCAGCGGTCCTCTTCACGACCTTCTTCGCGGCTTTCTTGGGCGCCTTCTTCGCGACCTTCTTGGGCGCCTTCTTCGCGACCTTCTTCGCGACCTTCTTCGCGACCTTCTTGGGCGCCTTCTTCGCAGCCTTCTTCACCGTCTTGCGGACGGCTTTGGCCACCTTCTTCGCGACCTTGCGAAGTCGCTTCGCGGCCTTCTTCACCGCGTTGGCCACGCGCTTGGCGGGCGCCTTCTTCGCGATCTTCTTCTTCGCCTTCTTGGCGGCCATGGTCAGGCTTCCGCCGCCATGGTCTCGGCCTTCGCTTCGAAGCGCACGTACTCCCAGTCGAAGGGCTTGCCGTCCACCCCCTGCTTGGGGGGAGCGATCCAGTTGGCGATCTTGCCCTGCTCGTGCACCGGGATCATCAGCGAGCGCACGTACGCGCGATCGTCCTCGGTGGGCAGCCACTTGCTGCGCTGCGCCTCGAACTGCTCGCGGGTGATGGGCTCACCGCTCGGGGTGAACGACATGCCGGCGTACATGCCCATCGAGCGGTTGAAGCGGCGGCTCGGGATCTTCAGCTCGAAGTCCACGCCCGCCTTCTTGATCGTGTGGTTCCACTTGCGGCACGCGCGCTCGCAGTCGGCGACGTACTCGTCGCGCAGCACCTCGTTGAGCGCGTTGCGCAGCGGCACTTCCTTCTGCACCAGGCGCCCGCCCTCGGCGGCCTCCATCGAGTAGACGCCCTCCATCGCGCGGTGCTCGCCGTACTTCTCGCGCTCGCGGAAGCGGCCCTTGAGCCCGGTCGCGAAGTAGTCGGCCGCGTTGCTGGAGATCTCACCGCCGAAGAGCTCGACCGCGCTGGAGAACCAGAAGTTGATCCACTTCTGGATGGTGGGGAGATCGATGCCGCCGCCCTTGCGCGCGTCGCCGTTGGGATCGGCCTTGGTGAGCTCGGCCGCGCGCTGGACGATCCGCTCGACGCCGGTCTCGCCGGTGAAGAGGTGGAACGACTCCTCCGTGAGCATGAACTGCGTCGCGCGCGCGAGCGGATCGAAGCCGCTCTCGGAGAGCGCCGCGAGCTGGTACTTGCCGTCGCGGTCCGTGAACATCGTGAACATGAAGAACGACAACCAGTCGTCGGTCTTCTCGTTGAACGTGCCGAGGATGCGCGGGGTGTCCGGGTTGCCGCTGCGGCGCACGAGGAGCGAATCCGCCTCTTCGCGTCCGTCGCGACCGAAGTACTGGTGGAGCAAGTGGACCATCGCCCAGAGGTGGCGGCCCTCTTCGACGTTCACCTGGAAGAGGTTCCGGAGGTCGTACATCGAGGGCGCGGTCTTGCCGAGCAAGCGCTGCTGCTCGACCGACGCGGGCTCGGTGTCGGCCTGGGTCACGATGATGCGACGCAGGATGCCGCGCAGCTCACCGGGGACCTCGTCCCACGACTTCTGTCCCTCGTTGTCGCCAAAGCCGATCGCGCGCTCGCCTTCGCGCGGGGTGAGGAAGATGCCCCACCGGTAGTCGGGCATCTTCACGTACTCGTAGTGGGCCCAGCCCGCGGGATCGACCGAGACCGCCGTGCGCAGGTAGACCTGATCCTGCTGAAAGCCCTCGGGCCCCATCTCGGTCCACCACTTCAAGAAGTCCGGCTGCCACTTCTCGAGCGCGCGCAGGAGCTTCTTGTCCGAGCCGAGGTCGACGTTGTTCGGGATGGAATCGTGGAGGGACATGATCGGTAGGTGCTCGCATCGCGAGAGGACGGCTCATGAGGAGCCGCGCTCGCGAGGGGCGAGGATGGCAGGCGCGCTCGCGCGCTACTCGTGCGGTGCCTCACGAGCGGGCAAACGCGGTGCGTCACCTCACCGGCGACGGCGCGATCGCAGCGCGATCACGTGACGCGCGTCACGCCTTTGGTTGCGCGCTCGGCATTCGGAAACCCGCGTCGGGATCCATGCGCGACGCAGACTCGAGGCAGCGCGCGAGGGTCTCGAGCAAGTACGCGGCGAGCACCGCGCGCGGAGTGCGCTCGCGCTGCTCGAGCCACTCGATGCTCGCCGCCTCGACCAAACCCACCCAGCTGCGGAGCACCAAGCGAAAGCGCGGACGCTCGCCGACACCGATGTTGGTGAGGATGCGCGTGACCAGCGCGCCGCGGGTGCCATCGACCACCGCAGCGACCTCGGGATCGTGCCCGACGCCACCACGCATCAGCGACACGAACGCGCCGTCGTTCTCTTCGACGAAGTCGAGGTAGCGCTCGATGCGGTGCATCGCCTGCTCGGGCGGCGAGAGATCGTCGCGCTCGGCCGTGTTCGCGAGCAGCTGCGCGGCCGCGTCCTTCACGGTGGCGACGTAGAAGTCACGCTTGCTGGGGAAGTAGTGATAGAGGAGGCCCTTGCTGATGCCGGCGGCTTTCGCGATGTCGTCGATCGACAGCACGTCGTAGGGGTGCTCGACGAAGAGCCGACGACCGAGCGCGATGAGCTGCGCGCGCCGCTCGTCCACGCCGAGGCGACGGGGCCCGTCGATGGAGGCGGGCTTGCTCGCGGGGACCACGCGCTTGGACGGCTTGGGAGACAACGGAGGCGCCGAGGATGCGGGGGAGTTGAAAGGCAATCAATGACCTGCTAGCTATTGAACCCGATTCAACAGCCAGGAGCGAGCGATGGACAGCAGCAGCGCCGAGGTCGTGGAGCAGGCGAGCAGCGGAGCAGGTCAGCGCCGAAGAGCGATCCCGGTCCGCGCGATGGGCTTCCCGTTCGACGCGTCGATCCGGCGCTTCTGGCTCTACGGCAACCCCTTCGCGACGCATCTCTCGAACGGGATCAACCTGCTCTTCCCCGCTGGCGAGCGCTTCTTCATCCGATCGGTGAAGCACTACATGGGTGAGCTCGACGATCCCGAGCTGCTCGCGCGCATCAGGGGCTTCTTCGGTCAGGAGGGGCGCCACGGGCACGAGCACGAGCGCTTCAACAAGATCCTGATCGAGCAGGGCTACGACATCGACACGTTCCTCACCTGGTACCAGGAGCTCGCGTTCGAGCAGCTGGAGCAGGTGGCGCCGCCCGCGCTCCGTCTCTCGGTCACCGCCGCGCTCGAGCACTTCACCGCGGCGATGGCGCGCAACGGGCTCACCACGAGCATGCTCGACAACGCGCACCCTGCCCTCGCGGATCTCTTGCGCTGGCACGCCGCGGAGGAGATCGAGCACAAGTCGGTGGCCTACGACGTGTTCATGAGCGTCGATGGTCGCTACGGCGTGCGGGTGGCGGGCCTCTTGGTCGGGCTGGGCGCGCTGCTCTTCTTCTGGAAGCGCGCGACCGAGGATCTGTTGCGGCAAGAGGCGGCGCGCGGGACCGACCTGCGCGGGTTCCGCGAGGCGGCGCGCTCGAGCCCGCAGTTCGCCGCGGAGACGGAGCGTCGCAAGAAGATGTTCCGCGAGGCGTTCCTCGAGTACCTGCGCCCCGACTTCCACCCGGATCAGATCGACGATCTCGAGCTCGCGCGCGGTCTGTTGCGGAGCGTCGGACGCGAGCACGGGTGACGCGCTCGCCTCTGCGTGCGACATAGCGAGCCGTGACCACCGGCCGCTTCCCCGTGCAGATCTACTACGAGGACACCGATCACTCGGGCCTCGTCTACCACGCGAACTACCTCAAGTACTTCGAGCGCGCGCGCGAGCACCTTCTCGGCTCGCAGGAGCTGGTTCGGTTGCTCCACGAAGAGGGGATCGGCTTCGTGGTCTACAAGTGCGAGATGACCTTCAAGGAGGGCGCCGTGTTCGGCGACATCTTGGAGATCCGATCGACCCCGAAGATCGAGAGCCCGTTCCGCGTGGTGTTCCAGCAGGACGTCTACCGGAACGACAAGCTCTTGGTCGCGGGCTTCGTCCACATGGTCGCGGTCGGCGCGGACAAGAAGCTGGTGCAGCTGCCGGCGAGCGTGCGAGCGAGGATGGAAGGCACCTAGAACGAGCAGTTCGAGGTATCGCGGCTGCCGGTCTCGTCTCGTCTCGTCTCGTCTCGTCTCGTCTCGGCGAGCTGCGAGGGGCGAGGGGCGAGCCGCGAGGTGCGAGGGGCGAGCCGCGAGGGGCGAGGGGCGAGGTGCGAGATGCGAGGTGCGAGCGGCGAGGTGCGAGATGCGAGATGCGAGCGGCGAGGTGCGCTGTGCGAGGTGGCCGGCGACCTGCGCCGCCGGCCACCGACCGGACTCACCGCGTGA
>CAYZQM010000312.1:0-6294 GCA_964480175.1 uncultured Sandaracinaceae bacterium | reverse complement strand
ACGGCGGCATCCACGCGGTCGACGTCGGCCCCGGCGGATACATCTGCGACACCGGCCACGTCGTCGCCTTCACCGGCGGCCTCACCTACAACGTGACCCGCCTCGGCGGTCTGCGCGGCCTCTTCGCCTCGGGCGAGGGCCTGGTCTGCAACTTCACGGGCCAGGGCCGCCTGTGGATGTCGACCCGCAACAGCTCCAGCCTGGTCGCGTTCCTCAACCCGTTCCGCCCGGTCAAGCGCAGCAACAGCTGATCGCCTGATCCCACGAGCCGCGGCGCCCCGGGAGACCTGGGCGCCGCGTTCTTTTTTGGGGGAAGGGATTTGTGATCTCGCGCGCCCTGCTCTATCCCACGGCGCCCGTGCGCCGGCCCCGACCGTGGGCCACCTTGTCGATTCCGCTCTCGGAGTGAACGCGTGCCCAAAGCGAAGAAAGTAGAAGCAGCCCCCGAAGACGACGTCGCCCCGCTCGAAGAGGCAGAGAACGAGCTCGACGAGGACGAAGAGCTCGACGACGACGAGGACCTCGACGACGACGACGACGAGGGCTCACCGTTCAAGGTCGAGGCGACCGCCGAAGGCAAGGCGAGCGCGCTGCGCCTGATCGATCTGTTGGTCGAGAAGGGCGGCATGGCGCTGGCCACCAAGAAGCCCGGCCCGAAGCTGATCGAGGCGATCGCCAAGATCCTCGAGGCCCCGGGCTCGCTGTCGGCGCGCGCCAGCAAGCTGAGCGACACCATCGTCGACTCCGAAGACGTCGACGATCTCTTCGTCGACGACGACGTGCTCGCCGAGATCCTCAAGCGCTGGTAGTCGCTCGATCGTAGCCGCCGAGATCGATCGGCGAGCCGCCGCTCACGGACACGCGGGGACGGGGGTGCGCACCGGGCCGCCGCACTCGGCACAGAGACCGCAGCGCCGGTTGCTCCCGCAGGGCACGAAGGGCGCGCACGAGAAGAGATCGCTCGAGCCGCAGAGGCCCTGGCAGCCGTCCTCGAAGCAGCGCTGACCGCTCCCGCAGTCGGCGTCGCTCAAGCACGGCACGCAGCGACCCCCGCTGGGATCACAGCGACCTCGAGGGCAGTCGGCGTCCGAGGTGCAGCGGTCGTGGCACTCGCCTCCGCCGCAATAGCGATCGCAGCCGCACTGCGCGTCGCTGCTGCAGCCTCGGCAGCGACCCTCGACGCACGCGAGATCGTCGGGGCAGTCGGAGGCGCTCGCGCAGGGGCAGAGCAGGTCGCGATCGCACTCGCCCATGCGGCAGCCACCCGAGGCCGACAAGCACGCGTCGCACGTCGCTCCGCGGGTGAAGACGCGGAAGTCGCCGCCGCAGAACTGCTCGCCGCAGGGCCGCGCCTCGCTCGCTCCGCGACAGCCGATGACCCCGGGCTCGCCGCACGAGTCGCCGAGCGCGCAGCTGCGGAAGCACTGACCGGAGCGGCACTGGTGGCCCTCGCCTCCGCAGTCGGCGTCCTCGGTGCAGGGAGTGCACATGCCGTCGATGCACGCGAGCAGGCCTTCGCAGCGCAGCGTCGCGCTGCACGGCGCGCACACGCCCATGTCGCACACCTGCCCGTCGGCGCAGCCGTCGCTCGTGGTGCACTCGCGGGTCACGCACGCGCCGTAGTGGCAGGCGTCGGTCGCGGCGCACTGTCCGTCACGGGTGCACGGGAGGCAGATGCCGTCGACGCACGCGAGGCCCTCGTCGCACTCGCTGGTTGCGATGCACTCGCGCGGCATGCAGTCGCCACCCGAGCAGACCTCCTCCTCGTCGCAGTCGTCGGCGCTCGCGCAGGCTTCGCAGAGCCCCTCGTTGCACGCACCCGCGGCGCAGTCGGCGCTCACCGCACACTCGGGGGTGATGCACTCGGAGAAGCGGCAGCGCTCCTCGATCGCGCAGTCGTCGTCGTCGCGGCAGGTGCCGGGATCGCGACGCCGACATCCGGCAGCGAGGACGCAGGTGACCATCAGACCCAGGAGGAGCGCGCGCGTCATGCGGCGGACCGTGCAGATCGTGCGCCACCGCGTGCTGGTTGAAGAATCTCGACGATCGGAGCGGCCTGTGGGCTCTCAGCCCACAGCGCCCATGCTGCAAGGTCGATCGATCGTCACTCGACGTAGCCGAGCGCGCGCAGGCGGGCCTCGGTGAGCGCGAGGTCCCCCTCGCCTCGCGGCGCGATCGACGCGGGCGGGAGCGCGCGCGCCTCGGATCCATCGACGAGCACGAGCTCGCGCAGGACCCGACCGGGCATCGTCTCGTCGGGGCTCAAGCCCATGCGATGCAAGAGCGTCGCGGTGACGTCGAGCATCCCCGCGTCGACCTCGAGGCCAGAGCGCACGCTCGGTCCGTGCGCCACGTAGAGGCCGCGCGGGCGATGCGCGCCCGGCAGGGAGCGTCCCTTGCGACCGAGGTGATCGCGCGGATCGAGCTTCTCGATCGAGGGGCCCGGTCCGCTCGCGGGCATGACGTTGTACGCGTAGCCGCGCGCCGTCCGCATGCGCAGCACGTAGTCGGGGGCGCGCTCGACGTGCGGCCCGCGGTAGAGCTCTTCGCGCGGCACCACCTCGTCGACGATGCGCTCGTTCGTGTCGGGATCGCGGAGCGCGCGGGCCCACGCGTCGAGCTCGCGCTCGATCGCGCGCCGATCGCTCGGCAGCACGGTGCCGTGGGGCTCGCGGTCCTTCAGGTTGAGGTGGAGCGCAGGGAAGTAGTTGAGCTCGTCCGAGAAGACGCGGGTGTGCTTCAGGTCGATCGCGCCGAAGCGCGAGCGCGACTCGAGCCAGCCCGGCAGCGCGCGACCCAGCGAGCGAAAGAGCCGATCGCGGGCGCGCGCCGGGAGCGCCGCGAGCAGCGGGCCGCGCAGCATCGAGGTCAGCGCACCGGCGGGCGATGGCGGCGCGAAGGTGAGCAAGCCCGCGTCGGCGAGCGAGCGGTTGAGGTGCACCACGACGTCGGAGCTGCCGCCCGAGCCGTGATCGCTCAGCACGGTGAGCTCGACGTTCGGGCCCGCGGCCTCGAGCAACGCCGCGAGCGCGCGATCGAGCGCGACGTAGACGTCGCTCAGCCCCTGGCGCTCGCGCTCGGTGGTGAGCGGAGGATGACGCGGCGAGCGCGCATCGAAGTGGGCGAAGAGGTGGTGCGAGGCGGTGTCGCTCTCGCCGAAGTAGATCATGAAGAGCGCCCACGGCTGCTCGGCCAAGAGCGCACAGGCCATCTCGGTGCGCTGCTCGATGCGGCGGACCAAGCGGGGCGCGAGCTGGGCGTGCCAGCCGACCCGCTCGGCGCCCATCTCGTCGACCTCGTCGAAGATCAGCGGTCCGAAGCGCGCGCGCAGCTCGGCGTAGCGCTCGGTGGGCCACACGAACGACGCGTCCGCCTCGAACGCCACGGGCGAGTCCCATCCGCTGAGGAAGAGGCCGTGCGCCAAGCGCTCGGGCGGCCAGGTGCCGGGGAAGCCCAGGCACGCGGTCTTCAGGCCGAGCGCGTCGAGGCGCGCCGCGATGGTCGGCGCCTCGCGCACCGTCCCCGCGGTGAAGCGCACCTCGGTGCCGACGCGCGTGGTGAAGTCGAAGACGCCATGCTGCCCGGGGTCCAAGCCGGTGAGGAACGACGCCCAGTTGGGCAGCGTCGCGTAGGGCGGCAGGCTGCGCAGGCGCGACCACGCGCCCTCGCGGCGCAGGCGCGCCAGCGTGGGCAAGCGCTGCGGACCGATGGCGTCGATCACGTCGACGTCGGCGCCATCGAGCCCGACCACCAGGTGGCGTGCGCTCACTCCGTCACCGAAGCGCGCGACGCAGGCTGCGGTAGAAGTCCCGGCGACCGTCGTCGTCGAGCGCGCCGCTGTGGCGCCAGGAGATGCAGCCGCTGCGATCGAGGATCGCGACATTGGCCGCGCCCGTGGCGAACGAGAACGGCGGACGACGCATCAGCCCGTCCCAGTCGAGCAGGATGTCTCCGCCCCAGCGATCGATCGCGGGCTGGATCAAGCGCCGCACCAGCGCCTCGGGCACGGCGCCCGCGTCGCCGAGGTTGGCCACACCGTAGAGCACGAGGCGATCTTCGAGGTGGTTGTCGATGCGGTAGCGCGCCATCTCGATCTTCAGCGCGTCGTTGTCGTAGATGTGATCGCGGTCCTCGTAGAAGAGCACCACGACGCGGCGACCGCGCTCGTCGGCCAAGTGACGGTGGCCGAGCATCGAGTCGAGGCTGGCATCGACGGCCGTGCACGCAGCGGGCGCGGTGTCCTGCGCGGTGGCGAACGGTTCGAACGAGAGCACGAGCGAAGCGAAGAGAGACGCGGCGCTCGTCACCAAGAGGGGGCGTGATCGGGCAAGCATCGCCGTTGAACGTAGCAGGCGAACCGATGATGCACTCGCGGTGCTCGGGCCCTCCGGGGCGCGCTCAGCGACCCGAGAGGTGCGGGGGCTCGCCCTGCACGATCAGCGTGTCCTTGGCGAACGCCTCGTCGGTCTCGACGTGATCGATGTTGTAGTGAAGGCCCCGGCTCTCCCGACGCACGGTGGCGCACGCGATGATCATCTCGGCGACGTCCGCGATGTTCCGCAGCTCGAGCAGATCGCGGGTCACGAGGTGCTTCCAGTAGTACTCGCGGATCTCGTCCTTGAGCAGCGCGACCCGGCGCGCCGCGCGGCGCAGGCGCTTGTCGCTGCGCACGATGCCGACGTAGTTCCACATGAAGCGGCGCAGCTCGTCCCAGTTCTGGGAGATGACGACGCCCTCGTCGGTGGCCACCGCGCTGCCCGCGTCCCACTCGGGCACCTCGGCGCGCACCGCGCTCTTGGGCAAGCGTGCGAGCGCCGCCGCGGTGCGGTGGCCGTACACGAGGCCCTCGAGGAGCGAGTTGCTCGCGAGCCGGTTGGCCCCGTGCAGGCCCGAGGCCGTGACCTCGCCGATCGCCCAGAGGCCGGGGATCTTCGTCGCGCCGTCCATGTCCACCACGACGCCGCCGCACATGTAGTGGGCGGCGGGCACCACGGGGATCGGCTGCGTGGTGAGGTCGATGCCGTAGGTCAGGCACGACTCGTAGATGTTGGGGAAGCGTTCCTTCAGGTAGTCGGCTGGGCGATGCGTCATGTCGAGGTACACGCAGTCGGCGCCGGTGCGCTTCATCTCGTAATCGATCGTGCGGGCGACCACGTCGCGCGGCGCCAGATCCTTCATCTCGTGGTGGCGTTCCATGAAGGGCTCGCCGTTCGCGAGCCGCAAGATCCCGCCCTCGCCGCGCAGGGCCTCGCTGATGAGGAAGCTCTTGGCCTGCGGGTGATAGAGGCACGTCGGGTGGAACTGGAAGAACTCCATGTTCGCGATGAGCGCGCCCGCGCGGTACGCCATCGCGACGCCGTCGCCGGTCGCGACGTCGGGGTTGGACGTGTAGAGGTAGACCTTGCCCGCGCCTCCGGTCGCCAAGATCGTCGCGCGCGCGACGACGGCGTGGACCTGCCCCTTCTGCTCGTCGAGCACGTACGCACCCGCGACCTGATGCGGTCCGCCGAGCTTGCTCAGCTCGATGAGATCGACCGCCATGTGGTGCTCGAAGATCTCGATGTTCGGCGTCTTCTTGGCGGCCTCCATCAAGACGCGCTGCACCTCGCGGCCGGTCATGTCGCCCGCGTGCACCACGCGGCGCGCGGTGTGCCCGCCCTCGCGGGTGAGATCGAGGCCGACCCCTTGGACCACGGCCGCGGGCTCACCTTCGGCGGGCCCCTTCGCGTCGAAGCTCGCGCCGAGCGCGATGAGCTCCTGGATCCGCGCGGGCCCTCCCTCGACGACCATCTCGACGACGTCGCGCTTGCTGAGGCCGTAGCCCACGCGGAGCGTGTCCTCGGTGTGCGCCTCGAAGCTGTCTTCGGGATCCATCACCGCCGCGATGCCGCCCTGCGCCCAGTTGGTGTTCGAGTCGTCGAGCGCACGCTTGGTGACGATCGCGACCTTGCCGTGCTTGGAGGCTTCGAGCGCGCACGTCAGCCCCGACACACCGCTTCCGAGCACCAGGTAATCGCACTGAATGGCCATGGCGGCGCATGCTAGCTCGGCTCTGGGCCGCTGGGCCTCCTCTCGCTTCGCTCGATCGTCTTGGGCGCCAAGCCTCGTCTTCGCTTCGCGTCTTTCGCTCTTCTCTCGTTCTGCCGAACTGGCCGGTAATTTCTCTGCAGTGCGAGGGGCAGGACCTACGGTCGCTTGTCGTTCGGGCCGCTGGGCCTTTGTCTTCGCTGCGCGTGTGTGCTCTTCTCTCGTTCTGCCGAACTGGCCGGTAATTTCTCTGCAGTGCGAGGGGCA
>CAYZQM010000311.1:3953-6301 GCA_964480175.1 uncultured Sandaracinaceae bacterium | reverse complement strand
TCGGCAGCGGCGCGATGGGCAAGGTGCTCACGGCGCTCGACACCGAGACGGGGCGGCTCGTCGCGCTGAAGGTCCTGCACCGCGAGCGCTCGCGGGACAAGAACGTGCTGCGCCGCTTCGCGCGCGAGGCCGCTTCGCTCAGGGCCATCAACCACCGCGCGATCGTCGGCATCGTCGCCTCGGGTCGCGCGCCGGACGGCACGCCGTGGCTCGCGATGGAGCACCTCGTCGGGCAGACGCTCAAGGCGCGCATCGCCAAGCAGAAGTTCTCGCCCGCGGAGTTCTGGCCGATCCTCAAGACGCTCGCCGAGGCGGTCGGTGAAGCGCACGCGCGCGGTGTCGTGCACCGCGACATCAAGCCCGAGAACATCTTCGTGCCCTCGGGGGACGACCCGCCGTGCAAGATCCTCGACTTCGGGCTCGCCACCCTGAACCGCGAAGGCGCGGACAAGGTCACTGCGACGGGTCAGCTCCTCGGGACACCGCGCTACATGGCGCCCGAGCTGCTGGCGTCGATCGGAAAGCCCGATCACCGCGTCGACGTGTTCGCCCTCGCGGTCGTCTCGTTCGAGGCGCTCACCGGTCGTTCGCTCTACAGCGCAGACGATCTCGGATCCCTCTTCGGGCAGATCCTCGAGGCGCGCACCCACTCGCTCCGCGAGTTTCGTCCCGATCTGAGCGAGGCCCTCGAGCGGGTGCTCAAGCAGGGGCACGCGCGATCGATGGGCGACCGCTTCGCCACCGCGGGCGAGTTCGCGCAGGCGTTCGCGGAGGCCGCAGGCATCGGCGACTCCATCGCAGCGCGCCCCGCGCTCGCCGGCCTGTTCGACGAGATGGCCGAGCCCGATGGCAACGCGCCGCTCGTCGATCCCTTCGGCGCACCGGCCCGCGCGACCGGACCGCAGCCTGCGCTCCCGCCGCTCGCCGACGAGCTCGCTCCGCTGATCGAGCCCGCGCAGAAGAAGCCGTCGAACTTCCCGATGCGCACCCAGCTCGGCGTCGCGCCCGCGGGCTTCCCGATGCCCGGCATGGCGTTCCCGCCGCCAGCGGCGCTCCCGAGCCATCCACCCGCGCGTCAGCCGACGCCCCCTCAGGCGACGCCGCGCGCGCCCGTCGCCGAGGCGATCGCGAACGCGAGCGCGCAGCCCGAGCCGAGCGCGTCGGCGCAGGCGACGCTGTACAACCCGCAGGGCTACGACCCGCACGGCTTCGCGCCGCCGGCGCAGCCCATGCCGCCCGCCGCGATGCCCGCGCTCGGCACCGCGGCGCAGCCCGGCTCGGCGCGCGGCTTCACCCCGCCGACCCCGCCGCGCTTCTCCGCTGCCCCCGCCGTCGCACCCGCGCCCGCGGCGCCCTTCCCTGCGGCGCCCGCCGCCGCCCCCGCGCCGAGCGCATCTCCTTCCACCCAGCGCAACGTGATCGGCTGCGCCCTGTTCGCGATCGCGGCATTTGCCGTGGTCGCGCTCGCGGTCGCGGGTGCGCTGCTGCTCCGCTACTTCATGGCGCGCGGCCTCTTGTGATCGCGACGTGACCGCGTGATCCCCGTGCTCGGCGGCCCGACCCTGCGATGCGCCGCGGTCGCGCTCCTCGTGCTCGCGGGATGCGAACCTCCAGCGTGCATCGATCGGGATCTGGATGGCCTCGGCGAGCTCTGCGAGATGGGCCCCGACTGCGACGACGACAACGCCGCGCGCGGCGTCGACTGCGACGCCGTACCTCCGCCCGACTGCGCAGCCGATCCCACCGAGACGGGCTGCCCCTGCCTCGCAGGCACCCTCGCCGACTGCTTCCCCGGCCCCGACGCGGCCTTCGACGTCGGCCTCTGTCAGCCCGGTCGCGCGCGCTGCATCGCGGGCCACTTCGGGGTGTGCAACGGCGCGATCGCGCCGCGCGCGGAGGGCTGCGACGGTCTCGATCAAGACTGCGATGGGCGCACGGACGAGGGCGTGCTCAGCCCGTGCGGGGGCTGCGACAGCAGCTGCGGCGGCGGCGTGTGGGGCTCCGCTGCGAACCCGTTCGACGTCGGCGGCGCCGCGCCCGATGCGTCGCTCGAGCTCACCCACACCGGCGCGCTCACCCTCGCGCGACGGGTCGAGAGCACCGGGATCGTGTGGGTCCCCGCGAGCGACGGGGCGGTCGTCTCGCGCATCGACGAAGCCACGCTCACCGAGACCGCGCGCTACGCGACGGGCGCCGCCGAGCCCAGCCGCGTCGCGATCGACGCGCAGGGCGACGCGTGGATCGCGACGCGCGCGTTCGAGGGGCAGTCCACGCTGATCGAGATCGCCGGTGAACCCGAGCGCTGCGTCGATCTCGACGCGAGCGGCACCATCGAGACCTCGCATGGC
>CAYZQM010000311.1:0-3943 GCA_964480175.1 uncultured Sandaracinaceae bacterium | reverse complement strand
CCGTTCGGCGCGGACGAGTGCGTGCTGCGGTCCATCGCGATCGGCGGCCCGCGCGAGATCGCGCGCGCGCTCGCGATCGACGGCGACACCGGGCTCGACGACGCATCCGGCGGCGACGTGTGGGTGGGTCTGCACGACGGACAGGCGATCGAAGAGATCGACGGCGTGTCGGGCGCGCTGCTGTCGCGGCTCACGACGCCTGGCTTCGCTCCGTACGCCGCCGCGTTCGATCCCTTCGGGACGCTCTACTTTCTGTCGCGCGATGGCCAGCTCGCGCGCGTCGATCGCAGCACCTCGCCGCCGACCGCGGAGATCGTCGAGGTCCCGATCGGCTGCTGGCTCCTCTACTCGCTGGCGATCGATCGCGACGGTCGCCTGCTCCTGTCCGGCTTCTCGTGCGATCGCGCGACGCTCTACGATCCGACGAGCGGCCTCTTCGCGGGCGTCACCACCCCCGCGAGCCCACGCGGCGCGATCGTGGACGAGGCGGGTCGCTTCTGGCTCGCGCACACGGGCGCCGAGGTCACGAGCGTGCTGCGCGGCCCGCTCCGCATCGGCGAGCACGTCGATCTGGTGGGCGCCACTCGCCCCATCGAGACGGTCGGCATCGGCGTGGGCCGCTACGTGTGGGCGATCAGCCGCGCCGCGGGCACCGAGGACGAGAACGACCCGGGCCTCGCGACCGCGATCGATCCGGAGACCGGCGCGGTCGTCGCGTCGATCCCCGTCGGGCGCGGACCGCACACCCAAGGGGATCTCACCGGCATCCAGCGCTTCGAGCTCGCGCGCGAGGGCGCGCTCACGCACCGCTTCACCGGCTGCGACGCAGGCGCGGCGACGCGCTGGATCGCGCTGCACCTCGCGGGGACGTTGGGCAGCGACGGCGTGGTCGTCCTCGAGGCGCGGCACGGCGCGAACGTCGCAGCGCTGGAGGCCACGTCGTTCGCACCCGTCGCGACGCTCGAAGGATCGAGCGGCCGCTACCCCGTGACCTTCCCCGAGGGCGGCCTCGTCGAGGTGCGCGTCACCCTCTCGGCGAGCGCGCGCTTCGGCGGTCCGCGCCTCGAGCGTGTGGGCCTCGAGTGGACCTGCCCCGGTCCCGAGTGATGCACGCTGCGCGGACCCCACGTGTCGCACCTGCGGCGCGTGGTCGCACCTCGCACTTCGATCGCATCGGGTAACACCCGCCTAGTTGGCGGCGAAGTGCGGGTCTGAAGTAGGATGCCGCCCACGATGACTTCAGACGACGCTCGAACGCCCTCTCTCTCGCAGCGCCTCTGGTTCGTGATCGCGCTGGCCGCCGCACTGTCCGTCACCGTGAGCGCCGGCGCGCAGACGGAGGGGACGGCGGACGCGACGGACGACGCAGCGCCCACCGAGTCGATGGAGGACTCGACGGCGACGGAGTCGGAGATGGCGGACGCGCAGGCGCGCGCCCACTTCCGCGTCGCGCGCACGTTGTACGACGCGGGTCGCTTCGCCGAAGCGGCGGTCGAGTTCGAGGCCGCCTACGGCCTCAGCGGACGCCCCGACCTCCTCTACAACATCTACCTCTCGCACCGCGACGCGCAGAACGAAGAGGCGGCGCTCGTGGCGCTGCGAAACTACCTCGCGTCGGTGCCGAACGCGCCGGATCGGGAGCACCTCGAGGCGCGCCTCGCGGCCCTCGAAGCGACGGTCGCGGAGGCGGAACGCGAAGAAGAGGCGCGCGAAGCCGAGCGCGCCGAGGCCGAGCGACGCATCGCCGAGGCCCAGGCCGAGGCCGAGCGCAACCGCGCGCGCACGAGGCCGCTCTGGCCCTGGGCCCTCATCGGCGGCGGCGCGGCCTTGATCGGTGTGGGCATCGCGCTGGACGTGGTGGCCAACGATCAGGCGGGCGCGCTCCGCGCCGCGTGCGATACGGCCAACGGCGCGAACGTGTGCAACCCGTCGGTCAACCTCGAGGGCCGCCGCAGCGACATCCTCACGCTCGCGGGTGTGGGCGACGCGCTCTGGATCACGGGCGCGGTGGCCGCGATCGCAGGCACCGTGCTCTACATCGTCTTGCCCGAAGAAGTCGCCGATGCGCCCGCCGTGAGCGCGAGCTGCGGCCCCACCGGCTGCTACGGCAGCATGGAGGTCTCGTTCTGATGCGCACCGTCACCACTTCTCTCCAGTCGCTCGCAGCGCTCCTCGTGCTAGGCGGCTGCAGCGCCGTCGTCGGCGACCTCAATGGCTACACCGAAGATCCCGCCGCGTGCGTGATGGACGGCGACAGGAACTCCGTGCGCGACTTCCGCCTCGAGCTCCGCGAGCTGAGCCCGCACCTCACGCACTACTTCGAGGCGGCGATCGTCAACACGTCGGGGGGCAACCTCCAGGCGCGTGTGATCATCGAGCCGCTCGAGTTCGGCACCCAAGACATCGTCGTCGAGAACATGGTGCCGCCCGGGGACTACTTCCTCGACTTCTACGCGGACATCAACGGGAGCCACGCGCCCGACGCACCGCCCACCGATCACACGTGGCGCCGCCCGCTCTGCTCCGATGGCGTCGTGAACTTCACCCACATCTTCGAGTTCGAGCCGCTGGACGGCGCGATCGCGATCGGGCCCCACACGAGCCTCGAGCTCACCAACATCCCCGCCGAGATCGAGGATCTCCGGGTCGAGATGCGCTTCGTCTTCGCCAGCGAAGGCGCGGGCCAGGGACGCACCGTCGGGATGTACCGGCGCAGCCCGCTCTCGATCGGCGGTCCGATGACCATCCCCGACGTGGTCGACGCGGGCAGCCAGTACGCGTTCATGTGGTTCATCGACATGAACGACGACGTGGAGCCCAACGAGGGCGACGTGTTCTGCGGCGTGCTTCGCACGGCGCCCGCCGACGGTGTGACGAGCCTGGACGTCAGCGTCGATCTCACGGCCGCCCTGTCCGACGGCACCTGCGGCCTCAGCTCCCTCGACTACGAGCAGGTGCTCTGAGCACCGGCCCCGCCGCTCATCGGCCCGATCAATACAGGAACGGGATCATGCGGAAGCGGGCCTTCTTGCAGTAGGCCTCCCACGTCTCGCCGTACTTGCTGCGGCACTTGACGTCGTCGCGCCACGCGCGGTGCGTGAGCAGGCAGAAGAGCCAGAGCGGCAGGATGAAGGGCACCGGCGAGACGAACTGGGTGAGCAGCGCCCACGACGTGTAGACCGTGATCTCGCCGGTGTAGTTGAGCTTGCGGCCGATGCCCCAGAAGCCGCTCGTGAGGATGCGACCTTGGATGCTCTCCGGCGCCTTGCCCCAGATGGGCTTGGTGGGATCGCGCTTGAACTGATCCTTCTGCTCGTTGCTGCCGCGGAAGATCCACAGGCCCAAGGTGAAGAGCACCACGCAGAGGATCACCAAGCCCGCCGGGAGCTCGCCGACGTCCGGATCCAACAGGTACCAGCCGATGACGCTGTACGCGAAGGGCACGAACGCGTAGTCGCCCCACACCAACATCCACCCGAAGCGCTCCGCGATGATGTCCCACGTGAACACCATCCCGTACTCGAAGTGGAAGTAGTTGAAGACGTAGATCGCGGTGAACGCCTGATACAGGATCATCGCGGTCGAGAGGTGCCCCGTCTCGTGCAGCTGCGAGGCCGCGAACGCGACGTTCAAGACGAAGAGCCCGATCAGCGAGGGCTTGTACGAGAACATCTTGAGATCGACCCCGAAGAGGCTGGGGTTGAGCTCGACGCCCATGAAGTAGTCCTCGGCGAGCTGCCGCGCCGAGCGGGTGCTCGCGGCCCCGGTCGCGCTCGCCGTTCCGTCCGCGTTCACCTGCACCCCGGTCGGCTCGCGCTCCGCGTCCTTCTGGTTGCGGTAGCCCGCCCACTGCAGGACCGCGCTGCCACCCCAGCCGATCACGTTCGCCCAGAAGAAGAGCCCCCAGAAGTAATCGAGCAGCCGGTAGACCGGCAGCGTCTCG
>CAYZQM010000310.1:0-6306 GCA_964480175.1 uncultured Sandaracinaceae bacterium | reverse complement strand
CCTTCTTCTTGCCGGCGCGCGCCCTCAAGTCCCAGCCCACGTCCTGGGAGCCGGTGAACGAGAGCAGCTTGGGGCGCGGATCGATCGCGAGCTTGTCCGCGGTGCTGCGGGCGCACGGGAGGATCGAGAACGCGCCCTTCGGGAGATCGGTCTCGGCCAAGATCTCGCCGAGGAGCAGCGCGCCGATCGGCGTCGCGCTCGCAGGCTTGAGCACGAAGGGGCATCCCACCGCGAGCGCGGGCGCCATCTTGTGGGCCACGAGGTTGAGCGGGAAGTTGAACGGGGTGATGAGCGCGACGAGCCCGAGGGGGAAGCGCTTGGTGAGCCCGCTGTAGCTCGCGGTGCGCTCGCTGATGTCGAGCGCGAGCACCTCGCCGTGCTGGCGCGTCGCCTCGCCCACCGCGATCTTGAAGGTGTCGATCAGGCGGGTGACCTCGCCGCGCGCGTCGGTGATCGGCTTGCCGGCCTCGATGGTGAGCGCGTGGACGAACTCCTCTTTTCGCTCGACGATGCGGCGCACGCAGTGCTCGAGCACCTCGGCGCGCTGGTAGCTCTTCATGCGCGCCATCGCGGGCGCCGCCGCCTCACCCGCCGCCAGCGCCTTCTCGAGCGCGGCGTCGTCGGCGAGCGCGACCTTCGTCGCGACCTCGCCGGTGTACTTGTTGGTGACAGAAAGATCGGCGTTCGGCGCGAGCGCCTCGTTCGCTAGGTAGTAGGGGTAGCTGTCCTTCAGCATCGAGCGAGTATGCCGCCCGACGCGAGTCCCACCACGGGACATTCGGGCCCATCTCGGCCAAGCTCACGCGCTGGAGGGTTTCCATGCGCGCTTGGTCGATCGTTCTCTCGTTGCTCGCGGTCGCTTGCAGTTCCGAGCCGCGCCCGCGGCCGTCGTTCGATCTGGACGGGGACGGTCTCGACGAGCTCTTGGTGCGGCAGTCGTGGGATGGACGGGTGCGGAGGCTCTCCGTCGAGGGCGAGCTCGGGACCACGGTGCTCGAGACGGCCTTCGACGAGACGGTGGTGCGCGTGGGCGATGTGAACGGCGATGGCCGCGACGATCTCGCAGTGCGCGCGCCCGGCGAGCGCACGGAGGAGGTGCGGGTTCACCTCGGTCGCGCCGACGGCGCGGCAGATCCAACGCCCTTCTTCGTGCTCGAGACCCCGGACTCGCTGCGCAACGTGAAGGGCGCGGGCGACGTCGATGGGGATGGGTTGAGCGATCTGATCGCGGTGGGCTTCGTGAGCCCGTCGTTCGTGGTCTACGGCGATCCGAGCACGCCGCGGGTGTCGGAGCCGCTCGAGTTCGATGGCGAGGTCCACACGCGCATCGACCTGGACGGCGACGGGCGGATGGATCTCTTGAGCACCGACTTCGATGAAGAGGAGGATCGCGACGAGCACCGGGTCCTCCTCGGCGGAAGCGACACGCTGCTCGAGGTCCCCGCGGCGGGTCCGTACGTCGGCTCGATCCCCGATCCTGCGAACCCGGCGCGAGATCTCATGATCGGCGCGGTGCTCGTGTCCGGAGGCGTCCTTCCCAATGGCGTGGCGCGCTGGACGGGAACGGGATTCGTCGAAGCCGGCGTCTCCGGCCCGCCAGGCTTCCCGGTCGGACGGGGGCAGATCATGGGCGATGAGTCGATCGACACGCTGGCCATCGTCCTGCCGGACGCGGGCCCCTGCCTCGCCCGGATCACCCACGCCGAGCTCGTCCTCGGTGAGCTCGCCGCGGAGCACAGCGATCGTTGCGGCAACGTGTGGGCGAACGTCGCGGGCGATCTCACCGGAGACGGCTTCGACGAGGTCCTCGCGTGGGTCTTCGGAGACGACGGATCGCGCGGGCTCCGCATCCACCACGGCGGACACGACGCGCTCACGCTCGGCGCGCGCGTGCTCCCCTTCTTCGAAGAGGTGTACCAGCCGATCGAGCACTTCGCGCTCTTCGCGGCAGGAGACCTGGATGGTGATGGTCGCGCCGACCTCCTGGGGCAGGACGCCGACGGCTGTTCGCTGATGGTCCCGGGCTCCAGTGCTCCGCTCCGTGCCAGGGGCTCGTGTGCTTGGGCGTCGTTGCCCGCACTGCTTCTCGACCCGGCGTTTGCCGTGGGCGACCAGGACGGACGGCCTGGTGACGAGGTCCTGGTGCCTGGGTATGGTCTGGTGAGCTTTGGAGGCGGAGCGGTGGAGATCCTAGCGAGCCCGGCAGGGATGCCCTTCCAAGGGACGCCGATCGGCGACGTCGACGGAGACGGCTTCGTGGATTTTCGCGTGGGCGCGGCGCTGTTCGCCGGGGGTCCGAGCTTGCTGAGCGATGCGCCGATCGAGCTGTCGTTCGACGGGACCGTGCGCGCGGTGTGGCTCGGCGACGTGAACGGAGACGGGATCGACGATGTCGTGGTGAACGAGGGCCTTCGCTTCGGCGGTACGGACGTCGCGAGCCGCCCGAACGACGTCGAACTTCCGACCGATCTCGGGGGCGTGTTGCTGGTGCGTCGGGTCGGAGACCGCGACGGTGACGGGCGCGCCGACCTCGCGGCTGTCCTATCGGAGCCCGACGAGATCGTCGTCTTGTCGCTGCGGGACGGGTCGTTCGTCGAGGTCGAGAGGTTGAGCGGGTACGCGCAGTTCCTCGCTGACATGGACGGGGATGGACGTGCAGAGGTGCTCGAGCACGCCCGGTTGACGCTGTCGGCATCCGGATCGGTCGTCAGTGTGAGCGCACTCGCGCGGGCTGCTGGAGACGTCGACGGAGATGGCCGATCCGAGCTCGTCGATCAGGGCCCACCGATGAGGTGGAACGGTTCCTCCTTCGAGGAGCTCGTCGTCGAGGGCCTCGTTCCGGCGGACGAGTTCGTTCTCGCACCCGTGCTCTGAGCGGCTCAGCGCGGGGTGATGAGCAGGGCGCCCGCTTGGGCGAGGGAGCGCTGGACGTCGGGTGGGAGCTGCTCGGGCTCGCCGCTCGTGAGCGCGTCGGCGTAGCGGGGGTCGAGCTCGATGAGGACCGTCTCGCCTCGGAAGCGGCCGACCAGCGCTGCGCTCGGGCCACCGATGAGCTCGCCGCCCAGGCGCGCGATCGGGTTCGTCTCGAACCGCAGCACCGAGAACGCGCGGCTCTGCACCACTCGGGATCGTCTGCGTGATGGACCGCTTGATGCGTGCTCGAGGTCTTCGAGGATCTCGACGCGATCGTCGGCGCGCCGCGCGACCGCGAGCGCGGACTCGAGGCGCGCCAGATCGGCGCTCGCGCCCTCGCCGCCGTCCTCGAGCATGCGCGCCACGCGCTCGCCCAGCGGCGCGCGCGCGACGTAGTGCGGACTGGTGAGGAGCCGCGCGGTGAGGCGAGCGACGGCGGCGTGGGTGTGCGGCAGCGTCGCGCGCAGGCCCTGATCGAGCTGCGGCCGATCGTGATCCTCACCGTCGAGCCGCACCGATGGCGGACCCGTGTCCTCGCCGTGCAGAAGCGCGCGCAGCGACGCGTCGCTCGCGTCGGGTCGCTGGTACGCGAGGCGCAGGGCCCGATCCCACGCGCGCGCGCGCTCGGCCTTCGCTCGCGCGGCGCGCAGGTCGATCGGCAGCGTCGAGAAGAGCAGGGTGTGCAGCGCGCGCTCGACGCGCGCGTGGTAGCGGGCGATCGAGCGGTCGCGCTGCCGCGACAGATGCGCGTGCACCCGCGCCACCGACGGAGCGCGCAGCCGCTCGGTGTGGGTGGCGACGTAGCCCAGCGCGTCGCTCGCTGCGTCGAGGAACGCGTGCTCGTGCCGCACGACGGAGACCTCGCCGCTGCGCGCGTCGCGGGCGCACGCGTCGAGCTCACGCTGCGCGTGCAGCAAGCCCGCACGAAAGAGCGGCGCCATCGCGATCGCGCGCTCGAGGAGCGCCCCTCGATCCGCCTCGAGCCAGAAGATCGGACCGCTCGCCTCGTTGCGATCGAGCACGCCGCGATCGAAGGCCGCCGTCTCGTCGAGACGCAAGCAGTGCTCGATCCCGTACCAGGTCGCGACCGGCAGGATCTCGTTGAGGCGCGCGCCCAGGTAGATCTCGAAGCGCGAGGCGTCCGCGCGAAAGAAGTAGCCGCACGCCCGGTGCAACAGCTCGTGCGGCGCCCACTTGGCGTGCTGCTCGGGGTGGTAGACCGAGCGCGGCTCGTCCGCGGCGAACTGCTGGTACTTGCCGGCGAGCAGCACGCCGTCCTGCCAGCCCACCGGCTCGCCATCACCCATCGCGATCGAGCGGTGCCAGCGCAGCGCTCGCCGGCTCTCGTGGGCCACGCTGCTCGCGCCGACCGCCGCGCCCATCGCGCACATGCGGAAGCCGAACGGCGAGGCGAGCACTTCGGGCAGCGGCAGGTTCAGAAAGGCGGCGAGCGCTGGGCCGTGCGCCCGCGCCGTGGCGCGCAGCGACGTGGCGTGCGCCGCGAGCAGGCGACCGAGGCCCGCATCGCTCTCACGAACCAGCGCGTCGATCGAGCGCGCCGGCAGCGCGGGCAGCGCGTCAGGCGTCCGCATGATCGCGCAGGCGCTCTTCGAGGCGGGAGAAGCTCTGCTCGGTGCGGGCGTTGCGTGCCGCGCGGCGCGCGGCGTTGGGATCGCCGAAGATCACCACCAGCCTCCGGGCGCGGGTCACGGCGGTGTAGAGCAGCGAGCGGGTGAGCATCACGTGGTGGCTGCCGTGCATCACCACGACGACCGCGGGGAACTCGGAGCCCTGCGACTTGTGCACCGTCGCGGCGTAGGCGAGCACCAGCGGATCGAGCTCGTCGTCGCGGTAGCTCGTCTTTCGTCCCTCGAAGCTCACGTACGTCACCCCGCTCTCGACCCGCTCGACGCGCCCGAGATCGCCGTTCCACACCTCGCGCTCGTAGTCGTTCACGGTCTGCATGACCTTGTCGCCCACCGAGAAGCGCACCCGCCGCGTCGGTGCCGCGCTCAGCGCGAACGGCTGCGCCGCCGTCCGCCGCGCGCGCGTGTTCAGCTCGCCTTGCAGCACCTCGTTGAGCCGGTCGACGCCGAACGCGCCCTTCTTCATGGGCGCGAGCACTTGCACGTCGCTCACCGGATCGAGCCCGTAGGCCTTGCTCATGCGGCGCAGCACCTCGGTCAGCTTCTGCGGCGCGCTGTCGGGATCCGTCGCTTGCACCACGAAGAGATCGCCCGAGCCCTTGGTGTGCGGCGGCGTCGGGGTGGGCAGCTCCCCCGCCAAGATCGCGTGGGCTCCGCGCACGATCGCGCGCTCCTCGGCCTGGCGAAACACCTGGGTCAGGCGCACCACCTCCGCGACGTCACTGTCGATCAGCGCGCGCAGCACCTGGCCGGCGCCTACCGGCGGGAGCTGATCGACGTCGCCCACCAAGATGAGGTGCGCTTGCTTCGGCAGCGCCTCGAGCAGCGCAGCAGAGAGGCGCACGTCCAGCATCGAGGCCTCGTCCACCAAGACGACATCGACCTCGAGCGGCTGCTCCGCGTTGCGGCTGAAGTTGCGCAAGCCCGGCGACCACTCGAGCATGCGGTGCAGGGTGCGCGCCTCGGCGCCCGTCGTGTCGCTCAGGCGCTTGGCGGCGCGCCCCGTCGGCGCGGCGATCGCGACCTTCAGCTTCGCCTTCTGCAGCGCGGCGAGGATCGCCTTGACCGTCGTGGTCTTGCCGGTGCCCGGGCCGCCGGTGAGCACCACCAGGCGCCCACCCAGCGCGCGCTCGACGGCGCGCCGCTGCAGCGGGTGCAGCATCGCCAGATCGACCGCGGCGAGCGCGGCCTTCTGATCGGCGGCGCTGATCGCGCTCACCCCGCGGGCCAGGCGCGACAGATCGCGGGTGACCGCCTTCTCTGCGCGAAAGAGCGGCGGCGCGTAGACCGCATCGCCATCGACCACGACCATCTCGCGCGCAGCGAGCGCGGCGATCGCGGGGGCGACGCGCTCCTCCGGCACGCTCAGCGACACCGCTTGGCGCACCACCTCGGCAGGCGGGAGCATCACGTGACCCTCGTCCGAGGCCTTGCCGATCAGGTGCAGCACCGCGCCTTCGGCGCGCCGCGGATCGTCGTCGAGGATCCCGGCGCCGCGGCCCAGGCGATCGGCGGTGAGAAAGCCGATCCCGGGGATCTCCTCCGCGGTGCGGTAAGGATCGAGGCGCATCTGCTCGGCCGTGCGTCCACCGAAGCGCGCGTGGATCTTCTTGGCGAGCGAGGGACCCAAGCCGAGGCCATGCAGGAACGCGATCCCCTCGGCCTCGCTCCGCTTGTCCTTGATCACCTGGCTCAGGGCCTTCGCGCGCTTCTTGCCGACGCCGTCGATCTCGGTGAGGCGCGCGTG
>CAYZQM010000309.1:0-6389 GCA_964480175.1 uncultured Sandaracinaceae bacterium | reverse complement strand
TTCCGCGCGTTCGTCACCGTCGGCGTCGATCCCGCGATCATGGGCATCGGCCCGCTCCCCGCGGTGCAGAAGCTGTTGAAGAAGACCGGGATGACCCTCGATCAGATCGATCTCGTCGAGATGAACGAGGCGTTCGCGAGCCAGGCGGCGTACTGCCAGAAGGAGCTCGGCATCCCCGACAGCAAGCTCAACGTGAACGGCGGCGCCATCGCGCTCGGTCATCCGCTCGGCTGCACCGGCGCGAAGCTCACCGCGACGCTGCTGCACGAGCTCAAGAAGCGGAACGGCCGCTTCGGCATCGTCACGATGTGCGTCGGCGGTGGCCAGGGCGCCGCGGGCCTCTTCGAGCTCGCGAAGTAAGCGCGAGACGGCGATCGAACAGAAGCCGAACGAACAGAAGCCGACCGGCGCGAGCGCTCGGTCGGCTTCGTTCGCTTCCCCCTCGGCGATCGTCAGGGCTTGATCGCGAGGCCCTTGGCGACCGCAGGCCGCGCCTTCAGCGCATCGATCCAGCGGCCCACGTTCGGGTACTTCGTGAGGTCGATCCCGAGCCGGTCGTAGCCCGCGGCCCAAGGCAGCGTCGCGCAGTCGGCGATCGACAGCTCCGCGCCGGCGAGGAACGCGTGAGCGGCGAGTCGCTCGTCGAGCACACGATAGAGGCGCTCGGTCTCGCCCTGGTAGCGATCGATCGCGTACGGGATCTTCTCCTTCGCCGCGGCCTTGAAGTGGCCGAGCTGGCCCGCCATCGGTCCGAGGCCACCGACCTGCCAGAACAACCACTCGAGCGCGGCGATCCGGTCGCGGGGATCGCTCGGCAAGAGCCGACCGGTCTTCTCCGCCAGGTACAGCAGGATGGCGCCCGACTCGAAGACCGACTGCGGCGCGCCGCCGCCGCCTGCCGCGGGCGCGTGATCCACGATGGCCGGCATCTTGTTGTTGGGGCTGATCGCGAGGTACTCGGGCTTGAACTGGTCTCCCTGCCCGATGTTCACGGGCTTGATCGTATAGGGGAGGCCGAGCTCCTCGAGCGCGATGGTGATCTTCAGCCCATTGGGCGTGGGCCAGAAGTAGAGGTCGATCATCGACGCGTCGTGGAGCCCGCGCCTCCGCGCGTCCAGTGGTGATGGAAGCGCCGATCGGGCGTGCTGTGCTAAGGCGTCCGCCGTGCGCGCCCTGCCCACAGCCCTCGGCCTCGCGGCCCTGATCGCGCTGGCGTTCGCCGCGTGCGGCGAGCCCGAGGAAGAGGACGCGCCCCCGCCGCCCGAGCCCGAGGTCGTCGACGAGGCGCCTCCGGAGCCCGAGGGGCCGCCCGAGGGCGTGGACCACACGATGGTCGAGGGCGAGACCTTGTGGGCCGTCGCGCGCGCGTACGGCGTCACCGTCGATCAGATCATGGAGGCCAACGATCTGAGCGATCGCGACGTGCGCCGCATGAGCCGCGGCACGGTGCTGCGCATCCCGGGGGTGACGGGCCCGCTGCCGCCGCCCGAAGAGGTGGTCCTGCCGGAGCTCGAGGACGGCGCGTACCACACGCTCGGGGAGGGCGAGACGCTGTGGGACGTCGCGCGTCTCTACGAGGTGAGCCTCGAGGATCTGCTGAACGCGAACGCGCTCGACGACGAGGGCGTGCGGATGCTGCGCGCGGGCCGACAGATCGCGGTGCCGGGCATCGACGCGGACGACGTCGAGCGGGCCACGCGGGATCGCGCGAGCGCGCCTTCACCGCGGGGCTTTCGTCACGAGGTCAGCAGCGGCGAGACCATCTGGGATCTCTCTCGCGCGTTCGGGGTGAGCGTCGCCGAGATCATGGCGGCCAACCGCCTCGATCGCGACGAGGCGGGCGCGCTGCGCGAGGGCGCGAGCCTCTTCATCCCCGGCGTCGCGAGCGACGGACGCGCAGCAGGACGTCCTCGCGAGCGCCGCATCAGCGCACGGCAGCGCGAGGCGCTCGCGCTCGCCGCGCGGCTGGGCCTAGGCACCCACCGCGCGGGTGGGGATCTGCTCCATGGTCGGGTGCGCACCGAGTGGATCCGCCAAGCGAGCCGCGGCAGCGCGCGCGGCCGCACCGCGGGAACCTTGCGCTGGCCGGTGGCCAACGGCTGGTTCGTCCGCGGCTTCGGATCGGGGGAGGGCGGCTACCACCAGGCCGTCGACATCATGGGCGAGATCGGGTGGAACGTGCGCAGCTCGGCGCCGGGCATCGTGGGCTACTCGGGCGACGAGATCCCCGGCTACGGCAACGCGGTGCTCGTCATCCATCCCGGCGGCTGGGTCACGATGTACGCGCACAACTCGGTGAACTTCGTCGTCGCCGGCGAGCGCGTGCCCGCGGGCGGCATCCTCGCCGAGCTCGGCTCGACGGGCATCAGCCGCGGTCCGCACGTGCACTACGAGTTCATCTTCGATGGTCGCAACTGCGATCCCGGCCCGCTCTTTCGTCCCGGCATCCGACACCGCGACGGCCACATGACGCCGATGACGTACCTGACCTGGCCGAACGTGTCCGAGCGCCCCGATCGGGTGCGTTGCGAGCGACGTCGCCACCACCCGAACTCGCGCTGGGTGGTGCACGAGACGGGCGAGAGCGAGTAGAGCGCTCGATCGTCAGGCGCGGACGAGGACGAACCAGAAGTCGAGCAGCACGTCCTGGTCCCCGTCGCCCTTCGAGGCGCGACCGATGCTCACGTGCTCGCTCACCCCGCGCATGAAGTCGCGGGTGCCGTGGTAGACGAGGCGCTGCAGCCCCTGCGAGTTGGGGACGACCTTGGGCCAGCCCTCGGGCAGCGCGCCGTCGCTCGGCGGAACGACGCGGTAGTCGATCACCACGCCGCCCCGATCGGCCCAGCGCGCGCGGTCGGCCGCGTCCAGCTGCGGACCATCCGTCTCGTACGCGACGAAGTAGCCGGGGTGGATGAACCACGCCGCGCTCTCGTTGTAGCCGTGCACCTCCTTGGAATCGATCGACGGCTTCATGAAGCGCTTCTCGAAGTCCTGAAAGCGGCGGAAGGGCGGGATGGTGTTGCGCCCCGGGTGATGCACCGCGGTGACGGGCGCGGTGCCCTCGGGCACGAAGTGCGAGAGGCGCAGCGGCGGCGAGGACGCCGCGAGATCCCAGAGCGCGAGCTGCTGCGCGCGATCGAGCGCGAGCGCTTCGCTGCGTCGCACGTCCGCGGCGAGCCCATCGAGGTGATGCCGGATGTCCATGCAAGGGGCGCCCTTGGAGATCAGCTCAGCCAGCGTCATCGCGGCCGAGTGTATGCCGAAGGCGAGCGAGCCCTCCGCCGTTTTCTTGCCGGCGCGATCCGGTCTCTTGTATCCGAGGATCGAGGCGAGTCAGGTTCGGCGGCGAAGTGACCCCGAACGCATCGCCGGGAGGCATTCATGGTGCGTGCTCCGCGCGGGCTCTTGCTCGCCTTGGTCTTGTGCTCCGTCCTGTCGTCTCCTCCGATCGCTGCCGGACAGCGAGGCGCCGTCGCGGTGTCCGTCGGCGACACGGGCGCGTCGGTCGGGGGCAGCCCGGTCGCCGATGCGCTCGAGATCGCGCTGCACGACGCGATCGCCGCGCGCCCCGAGCTGCGCGACGAGTCGCATCCGCGGCGCGCGCGCTACGTGGTGACGGGCTCGGTCACCGAGCTCCAGAGCCGCCCGACCCGAGGAGGCCACGAGGTGCGCATCGCGGTGTCGATCGTGGTGGCCGATCGCGGCGGCTCGGTGCGCGCGATGCTGGCCGGACGCGCGGGCGCGAGCGGCGGAGACGATCCGCATCGCCTCACCGAGAGCGCCCTGCGCGCCGCGGTGGCGAGCGCGATGCGCCCGCTCGGCTCGACCTTGCGGTAGCGAGGGCCCCCGACGTCCCGTTCCTTGACGGCTCGGACGACGGAGCTACAAAGCGCGCCCGCCGCTGAGGGACAGCCTTCGGTGGTTCGAGCGCGGTCTCCACGCTCGGGGATCGTCTAAAGGCAGGACAACAGATTCTGATTCTGTTTATCTAGGTTCGAATCCTAGTCCCCGAATCGGTCTCCCTCTCTCATCAGAAGATCAGTCTCGTGATCAGGCCAGTCATGGCCCCATCGTCTAGCGGTTAGGACATCGGCCTCTCACGCCGGTAACAGGGGTTCAAGTCCCCTTGGGGTCAGAAAGACGAAGCCCGCAGCCTCCTCGGAAGCTGCGGGCTTCGTGCTTTGGGCCCGCTGCTGGGGATGGCGCACGGATCGCTTTTGGTTGATCGAAACGGCCCGACGGCGGATGACTCCGGGCCATGACCCATCCCAAAGCCGACGCCGTCGCCCAGCGCGCGCAGGGCGCGTTCGATCAGACCCTCACCCGCCTCGGCGAGTACCTCGCGCACCCCGCGATCTCCAGCGACCCCTCGCACCACGCCGACGTGCGCGCGCTGGCCCAGCGGATCGCGAGCGATCTGAGCGCGATGGGCATGAGCGGCGTGCGACTGCTCGAGCTCCCGGATGCGCTGCCCTGCGTCGTCGCCGAGCGCATCCAGGATCCGAAGCTGCCGACCGTGCTCATCTACGGTCACCTCGATCTGCAGCCGGTGAAGAACGAGCCGTGGACCTCCGATCCCCACGTCGTTCGGCGCGAGGGCGATCGCATCTGCGCCCGCGGCGCGGCGGACGACATGGGCGGCTGGGTCTCGCACCTCGCCGCGATGCAGGCGTGGCTCGACGAGACCGGCACGCTGCCGCTCAACGTTCGTCTGTTGATCGAGGGCGAAGAAGAGATCGGCTCGCCCAACCTCGAGCGCTTCATGGACGCGTATCCCGAGGCGTTCGCGTCCGACGTGATGGTGCTGACCGATTGCGAGAACCCCTCGCCCGAGATCCCCGGCCTCACGACGTCGCTGCGCGGCGTGCTCGAGGTGGACGTGCGGTGTGAGTCGCTCGCGAGCGACGTGCACTCGGGCTTGTGGGGCAACCTCGTGCCCGATCCCGCGATCGCGATGATGAAGATTGTCGCCTCGCTCACCGACGAGGACGGTCGGCTGCGCGTCGGGCGCCAAGAAGTACCGAGCGAGTGGCGCGAGCGCGCGTGGGACGTACCGCTCGACGACAACGTCGTGAAGGAGAGCGCGCGCCTGATCGACGGCGTCGATCCCCTGCCTGCGCGAGGGCGCCCGCCGGCCGAGTGGGTGTGGCGTCAGCCCGCGATGACGGTGCTCTCGACCTCGCTGCCGGTGCCGGGCAACGAGAAGAACGCGGTGCGCTGCAAGGCGAGCTGCGCGCTCTCGTTCCGCATCGCGCCCGGCCAGGAGCCCGACGCGCTCTATGCCGAGGTGGAGAAGGCGCTGCTCGAGGCGCCGCGCGCGGGCGTGAAGCTCACCGTCTCGCGCAAGGGCAAGGCGGGGCTGCCGTGGCTCTACACGCCGAAGGGCCCCGCGTTTCCGGCGGCCGATCGAGCCTACGAGAAGGCCTGGGGCAAGAAGCTCCTGCAGATCGGGGTGGGCGGCACGATCCCGTTCGTCGCGCTCTTCGGTCGGCGCTACGGCGATCGCCCACTGATCTTGAACGGCGTGATGGATCCCGCGACGGGCGCGCACGGCCCCGACGAGTCGATGCACCTCGGCGTGTTCCAGAAAGCGATCGTCGCGAACGTGCACCTCTACGCCGAGCTGGGCGCGCTGAGCGTCGATCAGCTGCGGTCCAGCTGATGCTCGACATCGATCCCAAGCGCGAGGGCACGACGCCCCTGCCTGCGGCCACCGTGATCCTGCTGCGCGACGGCGCGCGGGGGATCGAGGTCTTCATGGTGCAGCGGCACCAGAAGCTGCGCTTCATGGGCGGCGCGACGGTCTTCCCGGGCGGCAAGCTGGACGCGAGCGACGCTGACGATGCGCTGCTCGCGCGCGCGGACCTGAGCGTCGAGGAGGCGGCGCAGCGGTTGGGTGAGGCGAGCGGGAGCGAGGCGCTCGCGCTCTTCTGCGCCGCGATCCGCGAGACGTTCGAGGAGTCGGGCGTGCTGCTCGGGAGCGCGGACCGCGCGCTCGATCTCGACGCGCTGCGGGTCTCGGCGAGCGGCCCGAACACCTTCGGTCCGATGGTGATCCAGCAGAACATTCGCCTCGAGACCAGCCGCATGGTGCCGCTCTCGCGGTGGATCACGCCCATCGTCGAGAAGCGCCGCTTCGATGCGCGCTTCTTCTTGGCGGAGGTCGCCCCGGGCACCGCCGCGGCGCACGATCACGCCGAGTCGATCGCGGGCGCGTGGCTCACACCGTCGGACGCGATCGAGCGTCACGGGCGCGCGGACATCGATCTGCCGCCGCCGACGCTCCGCACCCTCGAGCTGCTCTTGCCGTTCGCGCGCGCCGGGGAAGCGCTCGCGGCCGCGCGCGGACAGAAGCCCCCGATCGTGCCCCCGGTCTTCTGTGTCCCCGA
>CAYZQM010000308.1:5948-6591 GCA_964480175.1 uncultured Sandaracinaceae bacterium | reverse complement strand
GCTGTTGGTCCTCGAGCGGCTTCGGCGCCTGCGTGAACGCGCCCGGTACGTACACCTGCTCGTGCAACACGGGCTACTCGGTGACCGGACCGGCGAGCTCCCCGACGTGCACCAACATCGACGAGTGCGCGACCAACGCGGACAACTGCGACGAGAACGCGACGTGCGCAGACGCGGTGCCTGCGTTCGGCGGCGCGCGGTTCACCTGCACCTGCAACACCGGCTGGCAGGGCCCTGGCGTGTCGTGCGAGGACGCCAACGAGTGCCTCGATGGCGCGCTCAACGACTGCTCGCCGCTCGGCACGTGCATCAACGAGGTGGGGAGCTACGGCTGCGAGTGCAACGACGGCTACACCGGCAATGGCCGCACCTGCACCGACGTCGACGAGTGCGCGAGCAGCCCGTGCGAGGAGAACGAGGCGTGCTTCAACCAGCTCGGCGGCCCGCCGATCTGCGAGTGCCTGCCCGGCTACACCCGCCCCTCGGGCGGCGGCGCGTGCGCGAGCTCGTGCGGCAACGGCGAGCGCGTGATCGGTGAGGAGTGCGACGACGGGAACACCACACCGGACGACGGCTGCAGCGCCACGTGCGAGGTCGAGCTCGGCTACGCGTGCCACGAGCGTGAGGGCGCGAGCGTCTGCGC
>CAYZQM010000308.1:0-5932 GCA_964480175.1 uncultured Sandaracinaceae bacterium | reverse complement strand
GACACCTGCGGCAACGGCATCGTCCAGCCGCTCTCCGGTGAGGAGTGCGACGACGGCGAGGAAGGGAACGACGACACGCTGGCCGACGCGTGTCGCCTGAGCTGCCTGCTCGCGTCGTGCGGCGACGGCGTGCTCGACACCGGTGAGGCCTGCGACGACGGCGACACGAACTCCGACAGGCGCACCAACGCGTGCCGCACCGACTGCCGCGAGGCGTTCTGTGGCGACGGAGTGCTCGACGACGGTGAGTACTGCGACGAGGACGTGATGCGCGACGCGGACGGCAACGCGATCGAGCAGCCCATCGAGGCCTGCACGCGCTCGTGCTTCGAGACGGGCGCGGACGCCGGCGCGGGTGGCGACGTCGCGCCCGTCGAGCTCGGCGGCTGCGGCTGCACGGCGGGCACCCGGAACCCGCCTGCAGCGGGTCTCCTGGGCCTGTTGCTCGCAGCGGTCCTCTGGCGACGCCGACGTTGAGACGTCGACGCAGCGCTTCCGCCCTGCGGGAGCGCTGCTGCGACGTCCCCGCTGCGCCGCGGTGCCCAATCCCGCGCCGTCGCCAGCGCGGCGACGCTCGCTGAAACCGCGCTCGCTGAAACGCGAACGTGCTCGAGGCGTTGCGAGCGTGGCCTCGCTGCCTCGAGCACGATCGGACGCCTCGCGATCGCGAGGCGCCTGCGTCAGCCCTTGATCTTCTTCTTCAGGAGATCGCCGAAGGTGCCGAAGCCCTTCGTCGCCGCCTCGCGGCGGTAGTCCTGGATGGCTTTGCGCTCTTCGTCGTTCTTGAGCGCCTTGACCGAGCACCGGAGCGAGCCGTCGCGATCCAAGCCGACGACCTTCACCTCGAGCTCGCTGCCCGGCGGGAACTTCTTGCGAAGGTCCGTGCCGCGCTCGGTTCCGGTCTCGGAGCTCGGGACGACGCCGCGGCCCTTCTTGCCGGGCACGCCCTCGACCTGCACCAAGAGACCGAAGGGCTCGATCTTCTCGACGCGGACCTTGATGGTCGAGCCGGGACGCACCGACTTCACGGCGCCCTCGGGCAGGCTGCCCTCGGCCCAGAGCTTCGCGTCCGCGTCCGACAGCTTCGACAGCGCGACCCGGCGGGCCTTGATGTCGATCCGATCGATGCAGACGACGACCTCCTCGCCCTCCTTGATGCGCTCGCCCGCGTGCTTGAGATCCTTGCCCAGCTCGCTGACGTGCAACAGGCCCTCGACGCCGGGCGCGATCTCCACGAACGCGCCGAACTCGGCCACGCGCATGACCTTGCCCTTCTTGATCGTGCCCTCGGTGACGTCCTTGAGCTCCGACTCGAAGGGGTCGGGCTGGCAGGCCTTCATCGACAGACCGATGCGGCCGTCACGACGCCGATCGCGCCCCTCGGGCTTGCCGTCCTTGTCCCTGCCGCCGCGCGGGCCCTGATCGGGCGCGCCGAGGCGGACGATCTTCACCTGCACGCTGTCGCCCACCTTCGCGGCGTCGCCGGGGCGCACGGCGCGATCCCAGCTGACCTCGGACATGTGCACGAGCCCCTCGAGGCCACCGAGGTCGACGATGAGGCCGAAGTCGCGCACCTGCGCCACGCGCCCCTCGAGCACCTGGCCGACCTTGAGCGACTTGCGCATCTCGCGGGCGCGCTCGCGGGCCTCGCGCTCGAGGATGCCGCGGCGCGAGACGACGATGCCCTGGTGACCGGACTTGGCCTGCTGCACCGAGAACTCGAGGCGCTGACCGATCAGCGGCTCGGGATCGTCGATGTGCTCCAGCGTGAGGCCCGAGATGGGGCAGAAGGCGCGCATGCCCTCGACGAGCACGTCGAAGCCGCCGCGGTTGTAGCCGTAGACCAAGCCGAAGACCCGGCGGTGCTCCTGGCGTGCTGCGTTCAGGCGGGCGCGGCTCTCCGCGCGCACGAAGACGCGGTTGTAGATCGCGACCGCGCCGGCCTCGGCGACCGCGCCGATGCGGCCGCGGAACACGGAGCCCACCTCGATGGGCGGCCCCTCGACCTCTTCCATCGCGGGCGCCTCTTCGGTGCCAGCCGAGCTCGCGGTCTCGTCGTGCTCCTCGCCCTCGGCGTGATCGTCGTCGAGCTGCGGGGTGCCGACCTTCAACAGACCGCGCGCGGCCTCGGCCATCGCGACGGGATCGGCCGCGTGGGGATCGGCGGGCTCGTCCTCGCCCTTCACGTCGGGCACGCCGTCGCCGTCGAGATCGACGGGAGGCGGCGGCGGGAGCGACTCGCTCGCGGGCATCCCGACCTGACCATCGAGCTTGGCCATCGCGTCCGCGACCTGCGCGGGATCGGTCGCGGCCGACGCCTCGCCCTCGTGCTCCTCGGTGTTCGGCTCGGCCGGCGGCTCGGGGATCTCGCGCGGCTCGGTCTCGGTCGCGAACGCGGTGCCGCGGCCGAAGAGATCGAGCACCGCGACGCCGCGCTCGACGCGCAGCACGCGGCCCGCGACGACCTCGCCGGGCGAGAGGATGTGGCGGCGACCGCCCGTGTCGGGGAAGTAGCGCGAGAAGGGCAGGGCGTTCTGATCGCGACGCGGGCGCTGCGGCGGCGCCTCGGGCTGAGGAAGCGGCTGGCCATCGGGACCGAGCTGCACCTCGGCCGCGGCGCCCTTCTTCTTGCGACGCCGACGGCGCTTCTTCTTGGTGCCGTCACCGGGCGCGCCTTCGCCACCTTCGGCGCTCGCGCCCTCGTCGCCTTCACCCTCGTCGCCTTCGCCGCTCTGCTCTCCGTCGGCGTCGCCGTCGGTCGTGTCGCCGTGAGCCGCGTCGTCGGCGGAGTCACTCGGCGCGCGCTCGGGCGCGCTCGTCACGGTCTCGGCAGCGG
Source organism: uncultured Sandaracinaceae bacterium (assembly GCA_964480175.1). Taxonomy (GTDB): domain Bacteria; phylum Myxococcota_A; class Polyangia; order Polyangiales; family Sandaracinaceae; genus CAYZQM01. Next base: position 3,096 of record CAYZQM010000308.1, on the reverse strand, counting down.
GTGCCTGATCCGATCCTTCGGTCGCGCTCTCGGTGCGCGTCTCGGTGGTCTCGGTGGGATCGGTCGACATGGGTGGGGCTTCCTCTCGGATTCGATGCACGGCCGCGGTGGGCGGCCCATCCGCGCGCGGCGGATTTCGGGGCCGGGGAGACTAGGTGTGAAGATCGCGGGCGTCAATCGACGAAGATGCACGCGTCGCGGCGGCCGCATCCGGTCACGGCGCGCTCGCGATGGCCGCCGCCCACGCCTTCATCAGCCGCGCGTCCCACTGCTCCGCTTCGATGCGCAGCGCGTCGCGCACCGGGCCGCGCTGCACCATCTTGCGGTAGCGCGCGGGCAGCTCTTCGGCGATGGCGTCGATGGTGCCCGGGTGACTTCGGTGCAGCTCGGCGATCGCGCGGAAGTAGCTGCTCGATCCCGGGGTGCTCTCGGTGCCGTAGATCTGCGCGCCCAAGATCTCGCCCAGCTCACGCGGCTCGAGCCCCGCGGCCAACACGCGCCGCGCCCACCCCTCGAAGAACGGGCCGAGCGGCAAGATGAGCGAGCGATCGCGGCGCAGACAGCGCGGCTCGCGCAGCGCGAGGTAGCGGTGGTTCTCGGGCGCCATCACCGCTTTGTTCACGTGGCCCGCGAGCTCGAGCTCGCGCTTGTGATCGCCCAGCCACGCGCCGTTCGGGCTGCCGTGGCCGAGCCGGGTGTAGCGCCCGAGGAACTCGACCTTGCGTGAGTTGCCTTTGGGCCACGCCTCCACCACGCGCCCGAGATCGCCCGTGTTGTGCGCGAGCGTGGTGGCGACCCGGAGCGCGAGCAGCGGATCGCTGGCGCGCGCGAACACGAAGGCCTCGGCCTCGTGGACGAGCTCTGCGTCGATCGCGGCGACCAGCCGCTCTGCGCACGCGTCGGCGCCGATCGCGAGCGCGCGTCCCAGCGCACCCGCCCGCACGGAGAACCACTCGCCTGCGTGGCCGTACACCCGCGCCGGCAGCCCGGCCGACGAGCGAAAGCCCGGCAGCTCGACGATGCGCTCGGACACCTCGTCGATGGGCCACGCAGCGGCTTCGTCCACCACCTCGAGCGCGCGCTCGAGCGCGGCCTCCGTCTCGACCTCTTGCCAGATGTGATAGCGGATGTGCGCATCCACGTCGGTGAGGACGAACGTCGCCACGGTGACGTAGTGCGCGGAGAGCATGAGCCCCAGGTAATCGAGGTGGGTCTCTGGACCCCGCCAATCTTCGTTCAGCGCGACTGCGCCAAGGAGGCGCGATCGCGCGCTCGAGGTGATCGGCCGCTCGCCGTCGAGCGCCCAGCTCGCGGTGTTGCGGGTCTGCTCGAGCAGGAGCGCGGGAGAGACGCCGCGTCGCATGAACGCGGCACATAGCGAATCGAGCGCGGCCGTGCACGCGCGCATCGCTGGCGCCGACCACAGTGCGGCCTCGAGATCGCAGTCCAGAGGCCGCGCGCGCCGCTCACCCGTCGGGCACGTGCCGTGCTGAAGCGCGGCGCATGAACCGCTCTCTGCTCTCGCATCTCTCGTTCATCACCGCGCTCCTCGCGATCGCTGGCCTCGCCGTGGCGGGCTGCGTCGCTCCGATGGGAGAAGACCTCGATCCCGCCTCCAGCCTCGCCGACGAAGAGTGGAGCGACGAAGGTCCGCTCCCCGAAGACGAGCTCGACGGCTCGATCGACGATCCGGTCGAGGGCGACGACGGCGAGGGGCTCGCGATCGAGGGCCTCACCACGACGGCGAGCTTCGAGCTGCCGTTCCCGTGCGGTCAGGTGTGGGCCGGCCAGACCCGGACCAACCACAGCCCGACGCTCTCGATCGACTTCAACCGCGCCAATGACATCGGCGATGCGGTCGTCGCGTCCGCGGCGGGCACGGTCAGCCGCGTCGAGAACCTCGGCAACCGCAGCTACGGCCGCTGGGTCGAGATCGATCACGGCAACGGCTACCGCACCCGCTACGCGCACCTGAACAGCGTCGCGGTGCGCGTGGGTCAGCGGCTCGCACGAGGCGGCCGGGTCGGCACGGTGGGCAGCACCGGCGGCTCGACGGGACCGCACCTGCACTTCGAGCTGCGCCGCAACGGCGTCGCCATCCGTCCCGTCTTCCACGGTCGCACCGCGGTCTTCTACGGCACCCGCAACTACACCAGCCAGAACTCGTGCGGCGGAGGTGGCGGCGGCGGCGGCGGTGGCGCCGTGGTCGGCCGGGTGAACACCGCGGGTGCGCCGCTGAACGTGCGCGCGAGCGCCAGCACCACCGCGCGCATCACCACGACCGTCGCCGACGGCGCGACCGTGCGCATCACCTGCCAGCGCCGCGGCACCTCGGTGCGCGGCACCTACGGTACCTCGACGCTGTGGGACTACGGCCCACGTGTTCGAGCGGGTCCACCCACGGGGTAGGGCCCGCTCGCACTTGCCGTGCGTACCGGCGCGCGTCTCGCTTCTCGCTATAGTCGCGGCCTCATGGTCCACGCCTGGCACGATCTCCCCAACCCCGAGCACGATCTCGAGTCCGGCTTCAACGTCGTCATCGAGATCCCCCGCGGCTCCAAGGTCAAGTACGAGCTCGACAAGCCCTCGGGGCTGTTGCGGGTCGATCGCATGCTCTACAGCGCGGTCCACTACCCCGCGAACTACGGCTTCCTCCCCCGCAGCTACTGCGACGACAACGACCCGCTCGACGTGCTCGTCTTGGGGCACGAGCCCGTGGTGCCGATGAGCATGATGCGGGCCCGCGCGATCGGGGTCATGCGCATGGAGGACGGAGGAAAAGAGGACGACAAGATCATCGCGGTCCACGTCCACGATCCGGCCTTCGAGTACTACAAGGACCTGACCGAGCTCCCGCCCCACACGATGCGGGAGATCCAGCGCTTCTTCGAGGACTACAAGACGCTGGAGCAGAAGTCGGTGACGATCGACTCGCTCGCCGGCGCCAAGGACGCGGTCGACGTGGTCCGCGCGGCGCTGCGCCTCTACCAGCAGAAAGAGAACCAGCTCCGCGGCTGGTGATCGACCTTCGGCGCGCCTAAGGGCCTGCGCAAGAACAACTGCTGCATTCGGCCGCGCGGGAGCCCCGCATTCGTC
>CAYZQM010000307.1:0-6628 GCA_964480175.1 uncultured Sandaracinaceae bacterium | reverse complement strand
GCGTCGGTCCAGCTCAGGCCCGAGGTCGGCTCGTCGAGGATGAGGAGCGATGGATCGGTGACGAGCTCGACCGCGAGGTTCACCCGGCGCCGCTGGCCGCCCGAGAGGACCTTCTCTTCGGCGCTGCCGATCTGCAGATCGCGCTGTTCGAAGAGGCCGACCTGCTTGAGGGTCTTCTCGATCGCCTCGTTGCGATCGGCGTCCGGCATCGGCGGCAGGCGCAGCTTGCACGCGTAGTCGAGCGCCTCGCGCACGGTGAGCTGGGGATGGACGATGTCGTCCTGCGGGACGTAGCCGACGTTCGTTCGGAACGACTCGTACTGCTGGTTCAGCGGCCGCCCGTTCAAGAGCACGTGACCGCCGGTCGGCCGCAGCATGCCGAGCACGCTCATGAGCAGCGTGCTCTTGCCGGCGCCGGAAGGGCCCAGCATGCCGACGAGCTCGCCGGGGTAGATCGACATCTTCACTCGATCGAGCAGCGCGCGCGGCTTGCCCGAGCCGCGGTCCTTCACGACCAAGCCGACGTCCATGAGATCGAGGCGGACCTTCGCGCGGCCGGCGCCCGCGATCTTTCCGTCGGCGCCGAGGATGATCTGCAGGCCGCCGAAGCCGATGCGCTGCCCCGCGCGCGCGACGGCGCCTTGGGCGCTGATGCGCTCGCCGTCGATGAACGTGCCGTTGGTCGAGCCGAGGTCCTGCACCAGCACCGAGCCGTCGGGCTGACGCGTGAGGCGCGCGTGCTTGCTCGAGACGGTGGGGTGGGGAAGGACGAGATCGTTGCCCTCCTCGACGCGACCCACGTGGATGACCGGCTTGTCGAGCTTCAGCGCCTGCGCTGCGATCTGCTGACCGAGCGCCGCGCCGCTGAGGCCCTGCGCCTCGTCGAGCAAGCGCATGAGCAAGGGGACCGGCAGCGGGAAGGTGCCGAGCAAGAGCACCGAGTTCGCCGCCATGTGGGCCTCGGTGACCCGGAAGCTCTTGTTGTCGACGTAGGTGCCGCCGGGCGCTCCGAGGTCTTTGACCGTGAGCGTCCCGTCGCTCACCGCCTCGATGACTTGCGCGTGCTGCGGCGCGACGTCGGGGTAGTCGACGATGACGTCGCAGCTCGTGCCGCTGCCGATCGTGATCGGCTGCCCGCGCTCGGGCCTGCGCTGCACCCGGACCACGAGCCCTGCGATGCGTGGATCGGAGAGCGGCACCGGCGCCGATCCCACCCGCACGTCGTCGGAGAACGTGATGGGCTGCTTCTGGATCCGGTTGCCGTTGACGTAGGTGCCGTTCGTCGAGCCGAGGTCTTCGACGAAGAGCGTGCCTTGCGGCGCGCGGCCGATCCGCGCGTGTCGTCCCGAGACGACCGGGTGATCGAGGACGACCGTGGCCAGCGCAGGATCGCGGCCGATGACGATCTCGCTCTGTTGCTGCTGCTGCGCGAGGATCGCGAGCGCCGCGGCCGAGTCGAGCGCCATCGTCCGAGCGGGGTTCGACGCCGACTGCGCGGACGCGAGCGCGCTCGGTGGGATCGCGCCCGTGGGCGGCACCGGCAGCTCGGAGGCACGGGTCGGCGGCGCAGCGGGGCGCGGCTGCTGCGGCGGCGGCGTGACGCCGCCTCCAGGCGCGGGCGGCGAGACCATCCCCGGTGAGCTCCCAGGCGCCTGCATCGACAGGCCGCACGAAGTGCAGAAGGGCGCGCCTTGTGGGAGCTGCGTGCCGCAGCGAGGGCAGGGGAAGAACATCGAGCGCCGCGGAGGATAACCGAAAGCGAGCGACCGCAACCCCCGCGCGCCGTCGGCTTCGTCTCCTCACGAGGGGTGGCGCGCGATCGCGGCCGATGACGTCAGGCGTCGACGTCGGTCATCGGACCGCGCGTCGCGTTGGGATCGAGCACCTTGCCGCCAGGGGCCATCGGGTTGTTGCCCACCTGACCGACGGCGCCGCTCCGCTTGGTCCGCGAGACCACGACGTCGTCGTCGGTGAGGGTGAGCTTCTTCTTGGGGCCCTGCTCGTCGCGCTGCTGCGTCATGGGGTTCGAGTCTGCCGGGCGCTCAGGGGGATCGCCAGCGGCGCAGCGCACGCGCGCGGGTGGGAAGGCGCATCGGTCCGTCGTAGAGGCGGATGAGCGCCGCCCGCGCGTAGTCTCCCGTGCTGCCCTCCGCGTCGGCGCTCGCCCACAGCATCCGCTCGAGCGCGCGCAGTCGCCGCGCCTTCGGGAGCGCGTCCGAGAGCAGATCGATCACCGCGCGCGAGGTCGGCGTCAGGCGATGGGCCCACTCCGCGTGCCGCGCCGCGAGCCGCGGACGCTTCAGCTCCTCGAGCGCGATGCGGCCCGCCTCCACGAGGGCGGTCGAGCGCTCGGCCGCGGAGCGCTTCTCGTCGGTGCCGCGCGAGACCGCGGACGAGAGCTTGGTCCGGGCGGCCTTGCGCTCGCTGCGTGAGCCGGCCGGCGGCCACATCACCTGCAGCGCGACGAACGCGAGGAAGATCACCGCCCCGCCGATCAAGAGGTACTGCGGCGCCTCACCCATGCGCGTCTCGCTGCTTCTTGTTCTGCCTCTGCGCCTCGAGCCGGCGCACCGCGCTCGACGCCGCCCAGCTGCAGATCGGGCACGCGCTCAGATCGTGCCGCAGCGCCGGACAGTGCTCGCGACCGAAGTAGATGATGCGCAGGTGCAGCACGTTCCAGCTCGCCTCGGGGAAGGTGCGCTTCAGATCGCGCTCCGTCCGCTCGACCGAGCTTCCATCCGACAGGCCCCAGCGCCACGCGAGGCGATGGATGTGCGTGTCCACCGGGAACGCGGGGACGCCGAACGCCTGCGCCATCACCACGCTCGCCGTCTTGTGGCCCACCCCCGGCAGCGCCTCGAGCGCGTCGAACGAGCAGGGCACGTCTCCGCCGTGCAGATCGCGCAGCATCGCGCCGAGCCCGGCGAGCGCCTTGGCCTTCTGCGGCGCGAGGCCGATCTGCTTGATGTACTCGCGGATCGCGTCCTGTCCGAGCGCGGCCAGCGCGGCGGGCGTGGGCGCCCGATCGAAGAGCGCCGGCGTCACCTCGTTCACCTTCTTGTCCGTCGTCTGCGCGGAGAGCACGACGGCGACCAAGAGGGTGAAGGGATCGCGGTGGTCCAGCGGGATCGGCACCTCGGGGTGCAGCTCGGCGAGGGTCTCTTCGATCCGGATCGCTTTCTCGGAGCGCTTCACCGGGGCGAGTATGGGGAAGAACGTGCGGAGGCGCCGCTGCCGCGTTTGCCCCCTTTGGGGCCCCGGGCTAGGACGTCGCCTCGTTTGCGCCGGCGGGGCGGGATCGCTTGGAACCTTCCCTTTCTTCCGATCTCCAAGGAGCTTGTCCATGTTCGCACGCAGCCAGTCCCTCGCCTGTGGCGCCGCCCTCTTGCTCGGCCTGACGGGCTGCCCCGGCGAGAGCGAAGGCGTCGATGGGGGCATGACCGATGACGTCCCGGGCGCGGTCGATACCGGGGTCGATGCGCCGCGCACCGACACGGGCGTCGACGCAGGCGCGGACGCGGGCAGCGAGACCGCGTGCGCCGGGACCGACTGCGACTTCGTCGAGCTCGAGCTGACCGCGGAGACCAGCTGCGTCCGCCGCGAGAACGGCGCGGTGATCTGCTGGGGCTACGCCCAGGACGGCGAGCTCGGCGACGGCCGCATGCGCCACGCGCCCGGCTGTGTGGTGCCCTCGGGGATGGCGCCCCTCGACTGCTCCGCGGTGCCGGTGGCCGTCGACCTGACCGTGCCCGCGCTCGAGCTCGAGGGCGGCGCGTTCAGCATGTGCGCCGTCACCGGCACCGACCGCAGCCACCTCTGCTGGGGCGAGCGCGGCTTCCAGATCTCGGGCGACCTCCCGATCGACCGCTACGCCCCGATGCCCGAGCCGACCTTCGACGGCGTGACCCTGGCGGATGCCCAGAGCCACGCTTGCTGGATCGAGGACGGCGGCGCCGTGATCTGCATCGGCCGCGCGAACGCGGGCCAGCTCGGCCACGGCGTGCGCATGCCCTCGACGATGCCCGTCGCGGCGACGCGCGAGAGCGACGAGACCCCGATCACCGGCGCGCTCGAGATCGTGACGGGCACCTTCGGCGGCAACAGCTGCGCGCGAACCGCGACCGAGCTCTTGTGCTGGGGCACCAACGACCGCGGCCAGCTGGGCGACGGGGTGATGGATCACCCGGACGAGGAGGACGACTGCGGCTCGGACACCACCGCCAGCGACTGCTCGCTCCGCGCCGTCGTCACCGACATCGACGCGACGATGATCGCCGAGCTCGGCATGGGCTTCGACCACACCTGCGCGCGCATGACCGACGGGACCGTGCAGTGCTGGGGCGGCAACGCGTACGGGCAGCTCGGCAACGGCACCAACGATCCGTCGTTCGTCCCCGCCGCGGTCCCTGGCGTGAGCGACGTCGTGGCGCTGTCCGTGGCTGGCTACAACACCTGCGTGCTCTTGGGCGACGGCCGCGTGCAGTGCTGGGGTCAGGCCCATCTCGGCCAGGTCGGCGACGGAGCGATGGATCACGATCTGACCAGCTGTGAGGTCGACTGCCAGCGCAGCCCGGTGTTCGTCGACGGGCTCGACGATGCGGTGGTGCTGCACAGCGGGTTCAGTCACTCGTGCGCGATCACCGAGACCAACGCGATCATGTGCTGGGGCGACAACGATCGCTTCCAGCTCGGTGACACCGACCGCGAGCCCCACCGCTCGCCCACCCCGGTGATGGGCCTGTGAGTCGGAGCGGCCACCACGTCTGCGCGGCGCTCGTCGCCGTCACGCTGATGGTGGCCGCCGGCTGCGAGCGCGCGCCGCGCGAGCCGGCGACGTTCGCGCTCCCCTCGAACCTGCCCGAGCCGACGACGCCGCTCGAGGCGCGGCTGCGGGAGCGCGGTCCCACCGACGCGCCGACGCTCGTGCCGTTCGCGGCGCCCTTCATCGCGACCTACGAGGAGGGCGAGCACCGCTCGTTCACCGCGGTGCTCCGAGGCGGAGGCATTTGCTACAAGATCCTCGGCCAAGGCGGCGAGGGGGTGAGCGACGTCGATCTCTTGGTCTACGGCCCCGACAACGTGCTGCAGCAGCGCGACAACAGCACGACCGCGGAGCCCGTCGTCGGCAGCCGCCGCCCGATGTGCCCCGGCGATCCCGGGGTGTGGCGCATCGAGGTCGTCGCGGCGCGGGGCGCAGGCGAGATCGCGGCGCAGCTCTGGGTCGCACCCTGAGCGTCTAGACACTGGCCCTCGTCGAGCGCGCGACGGACGCCGCCGTTCACGACCGTGAACGCGATCGAAACACCGATCACGCTTCCTGACTCACGCGCCGTGCGCTGAGCGTCGAGACGCTGGCCCTCGTCGAGTCTGCGCGGACGCCACTGTTCACGACCGTGAACGTGATCGTGATCGTGGTCGTGAACGTGAACGAAACACCGATCACGCTCCCTGATCTACGAGCCGTTCACGACCAGGTACGTCTCGAGATCCAGATCGAGAGTCCGAATCCTTGGATGCCCCCATCCGCCCGGTCCTCGGCCTTCGGCCTCCGGGCGGGCTGTTCCCCCAAATCGTCGCTCCGCTCCTCGGGGGGAACGCGTCGCGAATACGGGTCCGCGCTCGCCGTTCGGCCCGTCCGATCTCGTTCAGCTCGCGCGGGCGCGGCGCGCCATCGCGAGCAGCGCGACCGCGTCGTCGATCGTCTGCTCGAGGCGGCCTGCGGCGCCGATCTCCACCGGGCCCGCGTCGCGCTCGAGGCGCTCGCGGATGCGGCCCACCACGACGGCCGCGTCCAGCTCGGACGTCTCGGGGAGGATCGCGACGAGCTCGTCGGAGCTGGCGCGGAAGAGGTGATCGATGCCGCGCACGCACCCGCGGGTGCGGCCCGCGAGCTCGATGAAGAGCGCCTCGGCGCGCTCGCTCGGTGCTCCGTCGCCGTTCCAGCTGTCGCGCAGGCGACGCAGCCCGGGGATGAGCACCGAGACGCACGTGAGCGCGTGGCCGAAGCGCACGGCGCGAGACATCTCGTACTCGAGCGTGACGGGCAGCTGCGCGGGCGTGCCCGCCGCCGCACCGCTCAGATCGTGATCCGAGAGCCGCTCGAGCAGCGCGCGACGCAGCGTGTTCCGCACCCGCGCGTGGATCTCGAAGACCCGGTAGGGACGCGCGAGGTAGTCCTCCGCGCCGAGCTCGATGCTCGCGCGCCGCACCTCGTCGTCGCCGGTGCCCGTCGTCATCAGCACGGGGATGTTCGAGAGCCCGCGATCGCTCTTGAGGGCACGGAGCACCTCGAGCCCGCCCGAGGTCCCGATGGTGCCGGGCAACGCGACGTCGATGAGGATCAGATCGGGCCTGCGCCGGGTGACCGCGGCGAGCGCGCCGCGGTGCTCGCACGCCGTCAGCACGACGTAGCCGGCTGCTTCGCAGATCTCCTGCAGCACGGCGAGGTTGCGCGGCTCGGACTCCGCGATGAGGACGATCGCACCCATTCAGCTCTCCAGGTCCCCCCCGGAGGCTTCACGCTCACTCAGTCGTCGCGCGGGCGGCACGCTGCCCCGCCCACCTTCTTCGATGCCGTACGCCTGCACCTTGCGGATGAGGTTGCGCCGGCTGATCCCGAGCGCCTCCG
>CAYZQM010000306.1:0-6790 GCA_964480175.1 uncultured Sandaracinaceae bacterium | reverse complement strand
CGCACGTGCAGACCGCTGGTGTCGTAGGCGTCGTGGAAGCCGCGCGGTCCGGTCCCGCTCGCGCGGTCTTCGGGGGCGTCGATCGGGAGGCTCTCACGGATCGGGTCGGCGGCAGGCATGGTCGTGTCCTCCGGGGTCGTCATCAGTCGTCGTCTACGCAGAGTCCGAGGGTGCACCGGTCGTCGCACTCGTTGTCGCAGCGACCGCAGTGGTGTCGGTCGCGGGTGGGATCGACGCACCGGTCGTCACATTGCAGCCGACCGAGCGGACAGCTCGCGCCGGCGTCGACCTCCATCTGGGGGAGGCACAGACCGCGGTAGCACAGCTCGTTCCGACCACAGTCATCGGAGGTCGCGCAGCGCGGGGTGGGGTTCGACGCGCACGCCGCGAGCATCGCGACCAAGAGCGATGGAAGGGCCTTCGTCATCAGAAGGTCCCTCCGACGCTGATCATCGCCCCGCCCGCGGTGGGGAGGGTGGTCACCTGCACGTCGTGCTCGGTGGTCTGCAGGATGACGCCCGTCACCGCCAGGCCCGCACCGGCGATCGCCAGCGCAACGCCGGTGATCAGCGCTCCGTCGCGGGTCTGTTCCGCAGCGACCAACGTGTCGGCATCCTCGCGCGTCCGCACCACGCCGAGGCCCGCGGCGCGGCTCGACGCGTCGCTCGCGACGATGCCCGAGATGATCGCCCCGAGGCCCGTGATCGCGGAGCCGGTGTAGAAGACGGTCGAGGCGCGCACCTCGAAGTCGCTACGGGCCGGTGGAGGCTCGCGATCCGCCGCGACTTCCGCGCTTCCATCCGCACCTCGATCGGTCGCGACGACGCGCGCCGATCCGCCGCGCGGTGCGCTCGCGACCGCGGTCGCCCCCGCCTCTTCGGTGCTCGAGGCAGGCTCCGTCTCATCTCTTGCGGGGGCAGGCTCCATCGGATCTTCACCGCCGCCATGCACGGCCGTGGCCAACGCGCTCTCGCAGTGCCCCGGCAGGCACTCGGCGGCCAGCGCGCGCAGCCGCTGCCCATCCGCGCCGTACAGGACGATGCGAACGTGGAACGTGTCGCCTTCTTGCCTCACGTGCTCCACCGCGACCAAGTCGGCCGACGCGGCGCGCGCGATTGCAGCGATGCAATCCGGTCCGTCGATCGCGCCATCGCAGCCGGCGGCGAGCGCCAGATCGCTGAGCGAGATCTCCACGCGCCGGGCGCTCGAGCCGAGCTCGCCCCGGAGCACCTCGTCCATCGCCGCCTCGATCGTCGGATGCGCCTGCGCGGCCCGCCGCACGACGAGCGTGCTCTGGGCCCGGGCGATCGCAGGCGCGGCGGCGAGCACGACGAGCACGCCGCCGAGTATCAGCGTCACCGCTCGCAGGGACCAGGACCGAAGGGACATCGACGCGGCGCTGAGCACCTCCCATGCCGCGCTCGCTGACGCGAGATCAGTGATGCTGGGTGCCGCACGGCGCGACAGCTGGCGCAAAAATCAACGACCGCCCGCGCGGTCGTCCCGAAGCAGGGCGTCGAGCAGGGCGGCGCTGGTCCGGGCGCACATGGCGAAGACGTCGTCGAAGGTGCCGGTGTAGTAGGGGTCGGGCACCTCGAGGCTGTCCTCGGTCTCGGGGTCGTGGCTGCGGAAGAGCGCCACCTTGATGCGGTGGGCGTCGCTGTTCGCGAGGGCCAGCGTGTTCTTGTGGTTGCTGTGGTCCATCACCAGCACGTGATCGAAGCGATCGAGGTCCTCGACCGCGAGCTGCCGCGCACGGTGGGTGATCTCGACGCCAGCGCGGCGCGCCGCAGCGCGGGTCTCCGGGTGCGCGGCCTCGCCTGCGTGCCAGCCGCCGGTACCGCAGCTGTCGATCTCGAAGCGGTGGGCCAAGCCGCGGCGCTCGACCTCGGCGCGGAAGGTCGCCTCGGCGGTGGGCGAGCGGCAGATGTTGCCCAGGCAGACGAAGAGGACGCGGATGGGCTCGCTCATCGGGTCACGATCACGCGGCTGCCGCGGAAGCCGGTGCCTTCGGTGGAGACGCCGTGCCAGCCCTCGGGCACCTCGGGCCAGGTGTGCCCATAGACGTAGCGCGCGTCGTTCGGCGAGAGGTTCACGCAGCCGTGCGAGTGCACGATCCCGTACTGCGCGTGCCAGAAGGCGGCGTGCAGCGCGATCGACCCGTCGAAGTACTGGGTCCAGGGGACGTCCTCGATGCGGTAGCGATCGTTGCCGAGATCGGAGCCGGGATCGGCCATCGTGTCGCTCACGAACTTGCGGCGGATGGTGAACTCGCCCTCGGCGGTCTCGTGGCCCTCGACGCCGCTCGAGACGAGCGTCGCGTAGACGGGCGTCTCGCCGCGGTAGAGCACGAGGGTCTGCGAGGAGAGATCGACGTGGACCCAGGGCTCGTTCGGCTCGATGCCCGCGGGCGCCTCGCGCGCCTCGGCGACCGCGAGGAACCAGTCGCGCAGGTAGCGCTCCTCGCCCGTGGGCAGCGTGACGACGTGGTAGCTCTGATCGCCCACCCGCTCGCGACGGAGCCAGTTCACCCGGCTCAAGCGCTCGATCGCTTCGTGATCCGGATCGTCGGTGACGCGCAGCGTCCCGTCGGCGCGCGTCTCGGCGATCATCGGACGCGCCGCGCGGATCGCGAACGCGATGGGCAAGCTCAGCTCGCTGCCGTCGGGCTGCGGCCCGAGCTCGACGCCCGCGAAGCTGTGGCCGGTGCGCTCCTCGAGCTGGGCCTCCTTGATGTACATGCCGCGCACGGTCCGCACGAAGCGGCGCCGTGAGCGGATCTCGACACCGTTGCTCGCGACGAAGAAGCCGTGGTCGAGGAAGCGCGCGACCTCGCGCGGCGCGGCGGGCTCGCCGGGGAGCTCGCCCGCGCGCAGGCGCTCGGCGCGGCGGGTGTCGCCCGCGTTGAGGAACTCGAGGTAGCGCGCCGCGTGCGCCGCCGCGTTGCGCTGATCTTCACGCGAGGGCAGCTGGTAGTACTCCGGGACCTGCGGCTCTTTGACGAAGTAGTAGCGGTAGGGAAGCGCGCTCGTCAGGTCCGGCGCCATGTCGCTCACCGGGGCGGCGTCGTCCGCGCCACCGTCGTCTTCCTCTTCGTCGTCGGCTTCGGCGCTGCGCGGTGGCGCGGGCGGGGTGTCGCTCACCTCGAGCCCCGCGCCCGTGCACACGTAGCCCCGCGGGTGGATCTCGACCCACCCGCTGCTGCACTCGGGTCCGGGCGCGGGCTCGCCGCGGGTACGGATGTGCGCACCGATCCGGAGCCATCCCAGCACCAGCGCGTCGGGGTTGGGCTCCATGCGGACCGTGAGCTGGGTGCGGGTGACCCGCCCGTGCCGCGGCCACTCGCGATCGAGCATCGCCGCGTGCTCGCGCGCCCGCCGCTCGGCGGCCGCCTCGGGCGTCTCGCCAGGCAGCACGTCCGGCTCGCTCGCGATCTCGGTCGTCTCCTCCGCGCCCTCGTCCCCCCGGACCATGTGCACCACGCCCGCGAGCAGGGCGGAGCCGCCCGTGATCGCGAGCAGGGCGAGGATGACGTTGCGTGCCGGCATCGGGACCTCTCTAGCTACCGCGCGCCGATCGAGCAAAGTCGGCCGTGCGCGCGCTCCGCTCCACTTTCTCGGAGGCACCGCGGACGCGAGACGCTATCCTCCGGGCCGATGGACATCCTGCTCGGACCGGACGTGTACGTGAACGCATCGGTGGCCCTCGGCAGCACGCCCGAACAGGTGGCGCGCCGGGTCCTCGGCAAGGACAAGAAGCCCAAGTCGACGGAGTGGATCTTCGGCTGGGTCGAGCGCCTCTTGGCCAAGGCCCCAGGCTTCAAGGCCGAGTCGCTGAAGCCGCAGCTGGACCTGATCAAGGGTCTCGTCGAGATCGTCCCGGTGAAGGAGAAGCTCGAGGACGGCGACTGGGTGAAGGGCTTGCTCGCCAGCGCCAAGGCCGCGGGCGTCAAGACGGTGGTGACGGATCACCCCGACCTCGCGGACAAGACCGAGCAGGACGGGATCCGCTTCCTCTCGACCGACGCGTGGCTCCTCGAGCAGACCACGCCGCCGCCTCCTCCCCCTCCGCCCAAGAAGAAGTGATGACGAGCGCCCCCGCCAAGCGCCGCTACGACGGCAAGCGCATCGCGCTCTTCTTCGGGGGCTTTCTCATCGTGGGCACCCTCATCGCGAGCACGCTCGCGTACTACGGGCACTTGCTCGGGGCCGAGACCCGGGCGCGGTACGAGGCGGCGAGAGAGTAGACGCGGCGAGGAACGGGCGCGCGCGAATGAATCCTCAGCTCCGCCCGTACATCGTCCCGATGCTCCGCAGCCTCTCGATCCTCTTGATCCTCCCTCTCCTCGTCCTCGCGATGGCGGCCCCAGCCTCGGCCCAGCGGCGGACGGACTTCGAAGCGGCGGTGCTCGGCGAGGCGGCCACCGAGACGCTCGCGGTGCAGTGCGAGGGAGAGGGGACGCCGCGCGCCGCGCGCGCGATCCCGCGCGATCGGCAGGCGCGCATGATCGGTCGCGCGGTGCGGGTCGCGTCGCCCGCGGGAGATGCGCGCGCGCGGCGCGCTGGGTTGGTGCGCGTCGCGACCGAGCGCACGGACGCGAACGACGATCTCGCCTACCGACTCTTCGTCGTGCTGCTCGCGGGCAGCGGGCGCAGCTGGACCGCGCTCGCGCACACCGAGATCCCGCTCGGTGACGCGCCGTTCGACTACGAGGACGACGACGGCGAGCTGATCCGGATCGCGCGAGCAGAGGACGTCGACGACGACGGCGAGCAAGAGCTCCTGGTGGTCCTCGAGTCCCAGACCGAGGTGCAGTGCGGCACCGGGTATTGCTCCGCGCGCGCGACGGCGGTGCTCGATCTGTTCGAGCCCTCGCTCCCGCTCCTCGCGCTCAGCAGGACGCAGCTGACGTGCCAGGCCGAGGTGACGGAGACCCTGCGCGGCACGACGACGTTCCGCGACGTCGATGGAGATGGTCACCGTGATCTCGTCGTGCGCACCCAGTCGTGCGCCCCCGCGGAGTTCGACGACGACGCCGCGGAGTTCCGCGATCCCGTGTGCGCGCCGGCCTCCACCGTCGTGCATCGCTGGGACGCCGCGACCGACCGCTACCTCGCGCCGACCCCGCTGCCGTCCTGACCGCGCATCACCACCGACAGAGGAAGTGCACCTCGCGCTCGGCCTCGATCACCCGCATCTCCACCCGACCGTCGCTCGCGCCTCCGAGCATCAGCGCGGCCTCGAGCGCGCCCGCGATGCCCGCGACGTACGGCGCCGACTGCCAGATCACGTCCGGCAATCCCACGAGCCGGATCAGCGCATCTCCCTCGTCGCCCAGCTCGATCTCCGCGGCCCCCGCGTTGCGGTAGATGATCGAGTACACGAGCGGCGCGCGCCGGAGGTAGGCGGCCGGGGTGATCCCGAAGACGGCCTGCACCGAGCGGCGCACCGGCGAGAGCAGCGGACCGTCCGCCGCGCGGAGCAATCCGTCGCGCATGCACGCGCACATCGCGTCGCGCCCCACCACGCGCTCGGTCGCCTCGGTCCACGCGACGTCGATCTCGACCGGCAACCACGCGACCCGCGTCGCGTCCGCCATCGCGGCGTGGACCTCGGCGGGGACGGCCGCGCGGATCTGCTCGAACGTCTCGCGGCCGAGCGCCTCGATGGTCCGCACGTTGTCGAACACGAGCGACGCGCGGACGCTCGGTTCCCCGTCCGGGGGTGCGATGGTCGTCAACGGCACCTGCGGGGGATGGCGATCGGCACGGACCGCCAGTGTAGCGCGCACCTGCGCGCGCACCGCCTCTCCCCGAGGGCATGGGGTGCCGGCACCGCGCCGCACGCGCGTTGCTCGAACCCCGAGCGCGCCCGCTGGACTGCGAGCGCGCGGCTCCGATAGGCTCGGCTTCATGACGAAGGGGATCGGTCTCTTGCTGTGCGGGATGGTGATCGTGGCGGGCTGCGGCGGGCGCAGGCGCGCATCGACGCCGCCGAGCGTGGGCGGCAGCTCGAACGCATCGGTCACCCGCGCCGCGGGCCCCGCCGTCGCAAGGGCGGGCGAGCCGGGTGGGGCGCTCATGGGCACGGGGACCGCCGCCGATCCCTTCTTGCTCTGCCACATGAACGGCGGCGCGGGCCGCACCGACTACGCGTTCGTCGCCAACTGGCACTGCAGCGACGGAAGCATGCCGCTCGGGGGCATCGAGGAGCGGGGCGCCGCCGCGCGGGTGGGCAACGTCGGCGATGGGCCCGACGGACACATCGTCGATCTCTACCGCATCAGCTGCCCCAGCGGCCCGGTCGATCTCTACGTCGATGGCTACCACTGCGGCGCCGTCTCGACCGAGGTCGACGTCTACCACCTCAGCCGCGAGCAGCTCGGACGCATGGCCCAGCTGATCCGAACGCTGCACGCGCACCCCGAGGAGTTCGAGCGCCGTCGTGACCTGATGATCTGGGTCATCGAGACGCCGCAGGTGGCCGTGGAGACCACGACATCGATGGAGCCGGGCGTGCTGAAGCCGGTGGGCGACAACGACTTCATCCACATCATCATGCCCATGCACTTCGGCCGCTAGGCCGGGCGCCTTAGTCCAACTCTTTCAAGACAGTTCGGTACAGCGTGTCGGCCTTCAGGTCGGCCAGCGAATGGCACGGCGCCTCCAGCCGATCGGCCAGCACTTGCGCCAACCCCTGGTCGAACGCCGCGTGTTCCATGTTGATGACCACCGAACGCACATCCGTCTCGTGGATCAACTCGGCGATCTTCTGCGCCTCGGTCAGCGGC
>CAYZQM010000305.1:0-6791 GCA_964480175.1 uncultured Sandaracinaceae bacterium | reverse complement strand
CGGTCACCGTGCGCCTCTGCGGCGATCCCGAGCCCTTCGTGCAGATCGACGGCGCGATCGCGAACGACGCCGAGCTGTCCTCGGTGTGCGCGGTGCTCGAGCGTGCGCGCACCTCGCTCACGGTGGCGCGCCTCGTGATCGGGCGCTCGTACCGGGTGACCCAGGACACCAACGCGCTGCGCCGAGGACAGGTGGTGCGCTTCGTTCGGTTCGACGACGTGGACAACCACTTCGGCCGGCTCGTCTTCGAGGACTCGAGTGGCGCACGGCACTCCGTCGAAGGGGACTTCTCGAGCATCGAGTACTCCGTCGCGCAGGTGCATCGCTACCTCGAGGCGATCGACCGCTGAGCAGCGCACGCTCCGCCGACACACGATCGAGGCGTCGCGGGCCGAACGTTGGCGCGGACGGAATGAAAACGACCCACGTCCGGGCCTCGGACGTGGGTCGGCGGTCGAATCGGAGTGGTCGCTCCGCGCGTGGGTCAGCGGCAGAGCGGCGCGACGAGGCCGTCGCTGCCGGTCGAGACGTAGGCGTCGGCGACATAGCCGCCCCCGATGAAGTCCCAGATGTCGGAGGTGCCGTAGGTGCCGCTCACGCGGGTTCCGCGGCGCTGGCAGGTGATGCGCACGGTCGCTCCGTCCGCGACCGAGCCGACTGCGCGGCTGCTGGTGCTCGCCGCCGCGCGGATGGTCAGCGGTGCGCCCGCGGTGTTCACCCGACCGACGTGACCGCCACCGCCGCCGCCGCCACCACCGCAGGTGTTCTGGCTGGTGTAGTTGCGGGTGCCCCAGAAGAACGCGGTGCGACCGTGGAAGACGGGACGCAGCACCACGCCGTTGCGGCGCAGCTCGAAGTGCAGGTGCGGACCGGTCGAGCCGCCGGTGCTGCCGACGGTGCCGATGCGCTCGCCACGCGCCACGCGCTGGCCCACGCGCACGGCCTGGCTGTTGAGGTGGGCGTAGCGGGTGCGGTAGCCGTTGCCGTGATCGATCTCGACCCAGCGGCCGTAGCTCGTCGAGCCGGTGTTCCCGACGACGGTCACGACGCCGCCCGCGGACGCCACGACGGTGTCGCCGATGTCGTTCGCTCGGTTGAAGTCGATCGAGAGCGTGGGGCTGTGGTTGGTGCGGGTCTGTCCTGCCCAGACCTGACCGCACGGGAACGGGAGCTCGAAGCTGCTCGCCGTGGTGAGCGCCTCGGTCGCGAGCCCGACGCCCTCCTCGAGCTCGGCGGCCTCGAGCTCGAAGGGATCGGTGAAGTCTTCTTCGATGAAGCCCTCGTCGGCGGGCGGGCCTTCGTCGTGCCACTCCTCGTCTCCGAGGGAGGCCGCCGGGTCGAGGTCTTCGCCGAGCTGACCGACACAGCCGGAGAGCGCGAGCACGAGGAGAGCGGTGAGAGAGCGGGTGGTGGAGCGCGTCATGGGCCGACCATCGCATCGCCCGTGCGGCGCGGCCCTTTCATCGCTTGCGCGGGGCTCAGCCGTCCTCTTCCGCGAGCACGATCAGGCGGTCGCCCGGCTTGGGCATGATCGGCTGCTGCCGGGTCTGCGGGTTGAGGACGAGCCCGTACTTCGTGTCGGGGTTGTCCTCGTAGATCTGAAGGCCGAGCGCGACCTCGCCGCGGGCCTTGGCCGCCAGCAACAAGTACTCCCAGCTCACGGCTTGGCCCGGCGGGCAATAGAACTCGAGCGGCTTGAGGTAGACCTCCGAGCCCTCGCTGCGGAGCAGATCTTCGAGCACCGCCTGCACCCGCGGCTCGTACGTGATCTGCGCGAGCACCATCGAGACCATCTCGTTGGAGATGATGATGTCGTTGATCTGGGTGGTCGCAGCGAGCTCGCGGTTCTTGGGCTCGAGGATCTCGCTGCAGACCCGCTGGTTCGGCGCGATGATCGCGCGGGTGTCCGCGCTCTCGGCGTCGCTCGACTCGACCGCGTCGCCGAGCACCATCACGTTCGGGTAGTTCTGGGGGTTGAGCTCGTCCATCAGCGCGCGGCTGGTGAACTGCCCGACCATGTGCCGAAGGGCGATGGTGCCGAGCGCGCCGCACGCCTCTTCGATCTGCGCCACCCGGTCCTCCTCCGGCACCGAGTTCACCAGGGTGACGGTGGAGCCCGCGGCGACGTAGTCGTCGAACTCCTTCAGGATGGGGAAGATCTTCGGGTTCCATCCCAGGATGAGGAGGTGCTCGACGGGCTTCTGCGCGCCCGACTCGAGCGGCGGGAACTGCGCCGGGTTCAGCGGGCCCGCGTAGGGGCCGTGGGGAATGTTGGCGTCCTCGGCGAGCAGCAGGATCTCTTCGTGGCTCCCGATCACGTGATCGGCCGGCGGGTTGAGGATGTGCCCCGTGCCGTCGCTGTTGGCGACGCCGACCACGCACGCGTTGGGGAAGTCGAGGAGGATGTCCCCGAAGCGACGCCCGGTGAGCTGAGGGAACTTCTTGAAGTGGATCTCGTTGCCCTCGAAGCGGAGCAGCTCGTCGTAGACGAGGGAGAGACCCGGGATGCGCGCGGTCTGCAGGATGATCTTGGAGATCATCTCGTTGGTCTTCACCACGTGCGCGTGGCCGTTGCTCGCGATGACCGCGAGCTCCTGGTTGTGCGACTGCATGACCTCGGCGGTCACCCGCGGCGGGACCTTCAGCGACTTGGCCTCGGGGTGGTTGAAGATCGCCATGAGCGTCTTCATCACCCGCGCGTCGGCCTTGTCCGGGTCGTCCGTGTCGCCCTGATCGATGAGCACGACGATCGCCTGGGCCTGCGCGAACGAGACCTTCTCGAGATCGCCCAGCGAGGTGGAGCTACCTGCTCGGACCACCAGCTTGATGCGATCGAGGTACTTCACGTGGTCGGCGAGCGCCGCCTCCATCTCGAGCTTGTCCTTCTCCGCCATCACGACGCAGACGATGCGGCCCTGCTGCGCGTAGGCCTCGGAGAGCTGATCGAAGACCGAGTAGATCTTCTCGCTCCAGCCCAGCACCAAGAAGTGCTTCTCCTCCATCACGTCGGCGCCCCCGCGCCGGATCGAGTCGAGCCGATCCTGGAAGTTGCCGGCGAGCGCCGAGATCAGCAGGCCGGCGACGACGATGCCCATCACCGACACCACCGTGGACACGACGCGGTTCACGAGGCCGGTGTCGCCGACGAAGGTGCCCGGATCGATGACGCGACCGAAGTAGAACCACGCGGTCTCGTAGATGCGCTCGAAGAAGCCGCCGCTGTAGCCGTCCTCGGTGCCGAGGCCGATCACCACACCCACGAGGGTGAACGCGAGCACCAACCCGATGGTGAGCAGCGCCAGGAAGATGAGCTGCTTGCCGGCGCCACCGCCGATGAACTCGTCCACCCGGTAGTGGACCTTCTTTCGAAACCCGCGCTTGCTCGCCATGAGATCTCGGCCCCGGAGAAAAGGGGGCCATCTCACAGCAATCAGGCGCGGATGTCGAGATCGAGATGCCTCACGGACACGCGAACTGCACCGGGCAGCTCTCGAGCAGGATCACCTCGCCCGGGCACTGGCCCTCGCGGACGCGGCACTGCGCGATGCTGCTGTCCGTCACGCAGGGCTCGCCCGCCTGCACCCCGCCGCAGCTCAACCCGCTGGTGGGGACGCCTCCGGAATCTGGCGAGGGCCCAGGCGCTCCGTCACAGGCCATCAGCGCGAACACGACCGAGAACAGGATCTCCCGCATCGCGCGATCGTTGAACGCCCCTTCGGCGGGCGCAAGGAGGCCGCACCGAGGGCGCGATGCCTTCGGTGCGGCCTCGCGCCGTCGTCAGGCCGCGACCTCGTCGCCCATCTCCGTGCGCACCGTCGGGCTCGCGCCGTCGAGCGCGGACTTGCCGCGCGCCGCGGCCTCGACCCGTCCCCGCAGCGCCGCGTCGTCGATCAGCGAGAGGCGCGCCTTCTCGCGACCCTGGCCCAGGCTCGAGCCCTCGAACGAGTAGTACGAGCCGTTCTTCTCGATGACGCCGACGCCCGTCGCCATGTCGAGGAGATCCGCGACCGCGTCGAACCCCTGGCCGTAGCGGATGTCGAGCTCGGCGACCTGGAAGGGCGGCGCGAGCTTGTTCTTCACCACCTTCACCCGACAGCGGTGGCCGACGACCTCCTCGCCGACCTTCACCTGGCCGACGCGGCGCACGTCGAGCCGCACGCTCGCGTAGTACTTGAGCGCGTTGCCGCCGGTGGTGGTCTCGGGCGAGCCGAAGGTCACGCCGATCTTCATGCGCAGCTGGTTGATGAAGAAGATGGTGGTCCCGGTGCGATGGGTGATGCCGGTCAGCTTGCGCAGCGCCTGGCTCATCAGGCGCGCCTGAAGGCCCATGTGCTGATCGCCCATCTCGCCCTCGATCTCGGCCTTGGGCACGAGCGCGGCGACCGAGTCGACGACCACGAGATCGACGGCCCCGCTGCGCACCAGCGTCTCGACGATCTCGAGCGCTTGCTCGCCGCTGTCGGGCTGGCTCACGAGCAGCTGGCTCGTCTGCACCCCGAGGCTCTGCGCGTAGCGCAGATCGAGCGCGTGCTCCGCGTCGACGAACGCGCAGATGCCGCCCTGCTTCTGGCACTCGGCGATCGCGTGCAGCGTCAGCGTGGTCTTGCCGCTCGCCTCGGGCCCATAGACCTCGACGATCCGGCCCTTGGGGTAGCCGCAGCCCAGCGCCGCATCGAGCGAGGGCGCGCCCGAGGGGAACGACGCCACCGGCTCCACCTCCTTGTTCTCGCCGAGCGCCATGATGGCCCCGCGTCCGAACTGCTTCTCGATGGCCGACACGGCCGCCTGCACGGCCTTCAGCTTGTCCTTGAACGACATGGATCCCTTCCCTTTCTGATCACCCTCGTCGACGTGACGAGGTCACGCCCGATCCCATCGATCGAGCAGCGTCCGTTTCGATCGCGCTCACTCCGTCGCGGCGCGCTCTGCGCTCAGCGGCACCGTGGGATCGGGCAGCCGGTACTGCAGCGCCTCGGCCACGTGCGCGGGCCCTGCGACGGGCTCCCCCTCGAGGTGCG
This sequence comes from uncultured Sandaracinaceae bacterium, assembly GCA_964480175.1. GTDB lineage: Bacteria > Myxococcota_A > Polyangia > Polyangiales > Sandaracinaceae > CAYZQM01. Next base: position 1,773 of record CAYZQM010000305.1, on the reverse strand, counting down.
CGACGGTGCGCGCGACCTTCAGCGCGCGCACGAACGCGCGCATGCTCAGCCCCAGCTGATCGCCCGCGCGCTCGAGCAAGCGCCGCGCGTCGGGGTGGGTGTGCTCGAGCAGGTGCTCGAACGTCGGCATCAGCCCTCCGCTGGCCTCGAGGCGGCGCCGCGCCCGCACCACCCGCTCGCGCACCACCGCGCTGGTCTCGCCGAGCGGCAGGTGCGCGACCTGGCTCACCTCCACCGCGCTGAGCGCGACCTGCAGATCGAAGCGATCGAGCAGCGGCCCCGAGATGCGGCCCTTGTAGCCGGCGACGCGCGGCGGAGGACACACGCAGATCCGCTTGGGCTCGCCGTGCCAGCCGCAGGGGCACGGGTTCATCGCGCCGACGAGCAGCGGCCGCGCGGGCATGCTCGCGCGCTCCTTCGCGCGGGCCACCACCGCCACGCCGCTCTCGAGCAGCGTGCGCAGCGACTCGAGCGCCGGGCGCGCGAGCTCGGGCAGCTCGTCCAAGAAGAGCACGCCGAGGTGCGCGAGCGTCACCTCGCCTGGCCGGATCGGATCGCCGCCGCCCACGATCGCGGTGACGCTCGCGGTGTGGTGCGGCGCACGAAAGGGCCGCACGCCCGCGCGCACGGGGAGGCCCGCGACGCTCGCGATCGTCGCGAGCATGAGGCGCTCTTCGTCGGTCGGCGGCGGGAGGATCGAGGGGAGCCGCCGCGCGAGCATCGTCTTGCCTGCGCCTGGCGGCCCCGAGAAGAGCAGCGGGTGCGCGCCCGCGGCGGCGATCTCGAGCGCGCGCCGGCCGACGTTCTGTCCGCGTACCTCGGAGAGGTCGGGCCCGCGCTCGAGGACAGGCTCGGCGTCGGCGAGCCCTGCGAGCGGGAGCGTTCCGGCCGCGTTCAAGAACGCGACGACCTCGCCGAGGGTGCGTGCGAGGCGGATCTCGAGATCGGGCGCGAGCGCCGCTTCGGCGGCTGCGCCCATCGGCACGATCGCGCGGCGCAGACCGCGCTTCTTCGCGCTCGCGAGCTGAGGCAAGACGCCGGGCACCGTGCGGAGCTCGCCCGAGAGCGAGAGCTCGCCGATCAGCAGCGTCTCGTCGAGGAGGTTGGGCGCGCACGCGCCGCCCGCGCTCAACAGGCCGACTGCGATCGCGAGGTCGAAGCCTGCGGAGCGCTTGCGGAGCTCGGCGGGCGCGAGGTTCAAGATCACCTGGCGCGGCGGCAGATCGAATCCGGTGCTGGTGAGCGCGGCGCGGACCCGTACCCGCGACTCGCGCACCGCGGCCTCGGGGAGGCCGACCAGATCCAAGCCGGGCAGGCCCTTGCCGAGGTGGACCTCGACCTGAACCGCGCGCGCCTCGATGCCGACCAACGTGCTGGCGTGGGTGAGCGACTGCATGGGCGACCCCCCTCGCAGGCGGCGTGCCGGGCGTTGGAGGATCGATCTGCGAGAGATCTGGGGGATCGATTGGCGGAGCTGGCGGCGGAGGCTGGCGGACCGCCAGCCCGAGCGGAGGGGGACGGGCGTGTGGGCGAGGGCGAGGGTGCGGGCGCGGGCGCGGGCGAGGGCGTGGGCGTGGGCGCGGGCGCGGGCGCGGGCGCGGGCGAGGGCGAGGGCTGCGCGCTCTTGGCCGATCGAATCGCGTAGTCGCTTGCGTCGCTCTTCGATCTCGGGTGTTGGCAAGACCTCGATCGTTGCGTCTCTGCGTCTGCGCCCGTGAGTCTCCACCTGTACTCGGAGGGCTCGCTCGGGATCCACCAGCGTGCCGGCGCGGG
>CAYZQM010000304.1:0-6812 GCA_964480175.1 uncultured Sandaracinaceae bacterium | reverse complement strand
CGGTGATCCTCGAGTCGCCGGCGATCCCACGACGAGAGCTCGGGCGAGGTCAACAGCGCGTCGAACTCCTCGCGCAGCAGGTCGTTGGTGCTCCGGCGTCGCGCGGAGGTCAGCGCCGCGTTGGGATCCTCCATCGAGACGCCCATCATGTCGGCGTACACCGCGCGGGGATCATGGATCGAGGCGGCGCGCATCTGCGGGCCCTGCCACGAGATCGAAGGTCCGATGTACGTCGACTGAGGACCGGCCATGAGCACGAGCGGGTCTCGTCCTGCGTGCAGCTCGCGCGCGATGCGCCAGTCCGCGGACTGTCCGTGCGCGAGCGGGTTGTTCGCGGTGCCGCCCGTGCTGTCGGTGCCGGTGAGGCACTGCACGATGGACTCGGAGTGACCGCAGGCGGGGGTGCCGAACGAGCGGTTCACGCCGCGCAGCAGGTTGAGGTGACGGGCGTGACGGGCGAGCTCGGAGGTCGCGCGGTCCGCGTCGGTCGCCATGAGCCCGGCGCTCGTGATCGGGCCGGCCGTGCGCGGCCAGAAGCTCTCGGGCTCCTCACCCCACGCTTGCTGGACGCCGTTGCCCGAGCGGACGAAGAGCGCGAACGGGGTGCGCACGCCGCCGCCCGCGCGGGCGCGCAGCGGGAAGTTCAGGCTCTCGAGGATCGGCAGGCCCACGCACGCGCCAGCCGCGCCCGCGAGGAAGAAGCGCCGGGTGTGCCGGTCGATCTTGATCGGGGGGTTCTTCTTGAACATCTCAGTCCTCCTCCGTCGGCGCGGGGCCGGTGTACACCGCAGCGGGGCGGGTCCGGAACAAATCGTGGGTGACGAGCTCGACGGCGACCTCGCGGACGCTGGCGTCCTCGTTCAGCGAGGCGCGACCTCCGCGCGAGGCGACCGAGCGCCGCACGGTGTCGCCGAAGACGTACTCCGCGAGGTGGCCGGCGTAGCAGCGGTGGGCGTCCTCGGACTCGGCGATGATCTCGGCGAGCTCGACCGCGCCGCCGTAGCCCTGCACCTCGTCGTCGAAGCGGAACTCGGCGCTCGTGTCGATCGGGAGCATCGTGGTGCGCTCGAGCACCTGGACCCGACCGAGCGCGTCGAAGCGCTCGAACGCGAAGCCGAGCGGGTTGATGATGCCGCCGTGGCAGCTCGAGCCGCACGTGCCGCGGCCGGTGTGACGATCGACGCGCTCGCGCATCGTGCGAGGCGTCGCGTCGGGCGGCGGGAGCGGCTCGACGTTGTTCGGCGGCGCGGGCAGCGGCGCACACAGGATGCGCCGCGCGACGAAGACGCCGCGGTGGATCGGATCGGTCTCGGTCGAGGTCGCGTTGGCGGAGAGCCAGCCGATCATCGTCAGCACGCCCGCGCGCTCGCTGGGATCCAGCTCGACGCGGACGAACTCGTCGCCGCTGACGCCCGGCACGTCGTAGATCGCGGCGAGACGACCATCGACGTAGGTCACGTTGGACGTCATCAGCTCGCGGAACGTCCCGTCGTTCTCGATCATCACGTCGTCGAGGAAGTGCCGGACCTCGCCGGGCATCGAGACGTCACGCAGCGCCGTGCTGTACTCGGGGAACACGGAGGTCTCGCGGGTGATCTGGAGGTAGCCCGACACGGAGAGCAGTCGCTCGTGGAAGTCGCGCAGCATCTCCTCGGCAGCGGGCTCGTTCACCATGCGGGTGGCCTGCTCGCGGATGCCCGCTTCATCGGTGAGCGTCCCCTCGGCCGCCGCGCGGAAGAGCTCATCGTCCGGCATGCTGTTCCACAAGCCGAAGCTCAGGCGGCTCGCGACCTCGTATCCGTCGAGCGGGATGACGCCGGGCTGGTTCGGATCGCGCTCCGTCGAGCGCTCGATGCGGTAGAGGAAGTTCGGCGACTGCAGCATCGCGGCGATGACGTGGCGCGCGCCCGCGGCGAAGGGATCGAGGTCGGTGTAGAGCGGCGCGCCCGCCGCGAAGTGCGCGGTGTATGCGGCGACCTCGGCTTCCGACAGCGGACGCCGGAACGCGCGCAGACCGAAGCCCTCGACGAACGCACGCGAGCGCGCGATCGGCTCCGTCGGCAGCCCATCCGGCAGGATGCGATTGAGCGCGTCGCTGCTCGCGGTCGCTTGATCGGCGAGCCGCTCCGCCGCGTCGCGGTAGTCCTCCCAGAGCGTGCCCGCGACGCTGAGCTCGGCGCCGCTCGGGAAGGTGCGCCGGCTCGCGGTCTCGGTGAGCGTGTCGGTGGGTCGCTCGTCGAGGTAGAGCAGATCGCGGGTGGCGTTGCGCCACTGGTTGTCCGTGAGGCGCGGGAACCGGGATGAGCCGGACTCGACCGCGCCGTTCACCGGCCCGGCGTCGAGGTCGCCCATGCATCCCGTGATCGCGATCGCCAGCCCAGCGAGGAGAATGACGTGGCGCATGGGGCCGAGGGTACGGGCAACGGTGGGAGCGGAACAAGCCCCACACTGGATCACACCCGAGCTCGCTCGTTGGGAAAGCCGGCTGCCGAGCGCGGCGGCTGGGCTAGTCTGGCAGCCCGCTCCATGTCTCACTTCCGCCGTACCGAGCGAGCCCCGATCCTGCTGCGCGCCGAGCTGCGCCGCGGTCGGCGCGACGCAGCCCTCGTGAAGCCCGGCGAGGTCTCCGATCTCAGCGTCGGCGGGGCATACATCCAGACGGCGGCGACCGCCGAGATGGGGGACGAGGTGTGGATCCGGTTCGTGGCGCCGACGGCGTGGGAGCCGCTCGAGCTGCGCGGCGAGGTGCGCTGGATCGAGCCCGGAGGGTTCGGGGTGGCGTTCGCGGGGGACCTCTCGGACGCGGAGCTGCGCGCGGTGCGCGCGCTCGTCGACATGGCGGGCTTCGCCTCGGAGCCCACGTGAGCACACCGTCCAACCGCAAGTCGCCCGCAGGTCCGGACGCCGGGCCGCGCACCGGGCGTCGTCGCTCGGGAGCGAGCGTCGATCCGTCCGAGCCCTCGCCCTTCGAGAGCGAGACGTGGACTGGTCGCGTCGTCGACGATCGCTACACGATCGAGCGCCTGCTGGGGGAGGGCGGCATGGGCGCCGTGTTCCTCGCCGAGCACAAGAAGCTGCAGAAGAAGGTCGCCCTCAAGATCATCCTGCCGCAGTTCGCGGGCGACGGTGAGATCGCCGAGCGCTTCGCGCGCGAAGCGATGGCGAGCGCCAAGCTCGATCATCCTCACGTCGCGAGCGCGCTCGACTACGGGACGCTGCCCGAAGGGGGCGCGTACCTCGTCATGCAGTTCGTGCCCGGCCGGAGCCTGCGCGAGGAAGCGGCCGAGCGCGCGGGCGACTGGCGCTGGGTCTGCGACGTCGGCGCGCAGATCGCGGACGCGCTCGCGGCCGCGCACGCCGCGGGGATCGTCCACCGCGATCTGAAGCCCGACAACGTCTTCCTCGAGGCGCGCGAGGGCGGCTCCGTGCTGGTGCGGGTGCTCGACTTCGGCATCGCGCGCGTGCTCGGCGACGACGTGCGCCCCGAGAGCAAGAAACAGCTCACCCGGGTCGGCACGATCATCGGCACGCCCGGCTACATGGCTCCCGAGCAGGCGCTCGGTGAGGTGGTCGACGAGCGCGCCGATCTCTACGCGCTCGGCGTGGTGCTCTGGGAGGTGCTCGCCGGTCGCTCGCTCTTCCCCGACGAAGACATCACCGCGATCGTCACCAAGCAGCTCACCACGGAGCCGCCTCCGCTGGACGTCGCGGGCCTCCCGGTGGAGCTGGGCTCGCTGATCTCGCGCTTGCTCTCGCGCGATCGCGCGGCGCGTCCGCAGCGCGCGATCGAGGTGCGCGATCTGCTCCGCCGCATGGCGCTCGAGTCCGAGCTCGAGCGGATGAGCGTGAGCACGACGGGCCAGCTCCCGGCGCTCCGCGGTGAAGGGCGCGAGGCCTCGGGCGTCGCCGTCGTGCCGCGGGCGAGCGTGAGCGGCGACGTCGCGAGCGCGCCGGGCATCCCGCTCCAGCTCGTGGGCCTCTTGCTCGCGATGGTCTTGGGCATCGGCGCGGTGATCTTGGTGATCGTGGTGGCGCTGGTGCGCGAGCCATCGCCATCGCCCGCCGTCGCCGAAGGTCCGCCGCCTGGTCCGCTCGCACCGAGCACGGGCGCGCCGCCCGAGCCGCCTCCGCCCGCGCTGCCCCCCGAGCCCGCGCCCCCCGAGCTCACCGCGCCGGTCGACGGCGCCAGCGCGGGGCTCGGCGAGGACTTCGACACGCTGCTGTACTCGACGGCGGGGTCTGCGCGCACCGCCGCCGCGAACCGGATCGTGAGCGCGCCTGCGGGAGGTCCCGAGGTCGCGCGCATCGCCGCCGACATCGAGCTGGCCAGTCGCTGTGGCGATCGAAGGAGGGCGCTCACTCGCCTGCGTGAGCTCGGCGATCCGCGCGCGCTGCCGCTGATGGATCGACTCGATGCGCTCCCACGGCGCGGCTGCGGCTTCCTCAACACGCAAGACTGCTGGAGCTGCATCCGCCGCGACATCCGCCGCACCCGCGATGCGCTCTCGCCCGACGCCGACGAGTGAGCGAGACGTGACGGAAAAAGTTGAGCCCCGGTGGAGGCGAATCCACCGGGGCTCGGTCGCACCCCATCCCGGGCGAGGGACGTGATGCTGGGCAGCGCGCGCAGGGAGGGAGGCGATGGCGCGCGCCGCCGTGATCAATCGAAGCGGAGCTGGTCCTCTTCGCTCTCTTCTTCCTCGACCTCACCACCCCGGCGCTCGATGGCGGCCTCGGAGTAGAGGTCGTCGAGCGACCAGCCGCACTTCATGTCCATGCGCAGCTCCTCGCGCTCGAACTCCTCCATCGAGCCGTAAAACTTGGGTCCACGCATCGACTTCACTCCTCGCAAGAAAGGCCCGGGATCGTCCGGCGCCACCATGTCGCCTTGACAACCACGTTGTCCTACATCTGACGACCTTCTACCACCACGGATCGGGGGCACCAAAAGAAGTGCGTGCGGCCTCCTCGCAGCTCCGCGAATGCCGTGTTGAACCCGATCGCTGTGGCTGATAGACGAGGGCCCCTCATGGGTGTCGTGCTTGCCATCGCGAATCAGAAAGGCGGCGTCGGAAAGACGACCACCGCCGTCAACCTCGGCGCCTCGCTCGCCGTCGCCGAGCAGCGCGTGCTCCTCATCGATCTGGACTCGCAGGCGAACGCCACGAGCGGCCTCGGGCAGAGCCCGAGCGAGCTGAGCCAGGGCACCTACGAGGTCCTGATCGGTACCGCGAAGCTGAAGGACGTGGTCGTCGAGACCGAGCTGCCCACGCTCTTCCTCGCGCCCGCGACGCACGATCTGGCGGCTGCCGAGCTCGAGCTCGCGACCGACGAGGGGCGCGCGGAGCGGCTGCGGGCGCAGATCACCGAAGTGAAGTCCCGCTACGACTACGTGGTGATCGACTGCCCGCCGTCGCTCGGTGTGCTCACGATCAACGCGCTCGTCGCGGCCGACGCGGTCATCGTGCCGATGCAGTGCGAGTACTACGCGCTCGAGGGGCTCTCGCGCCTCGCGGACACGGTCTCGCGCATCCAGGGCGGTCTCAACCCCGGGCTCTCGGTCGCGGGCGTGCTCCTCACGATGTACGACCCGCGCAGCAACCTGGCGCGCGAGGTCGCGGACGAGGTGCGCAAGCACTTCCACGTCTACGAGACCGTCATCCCGCGCAACATCAAGCTGGCGGAGGCGCCGTCGCACGGTCGGCCCGCGATCCTCTACGACGCCGCCTCGCGCGGCTCCCACGGCTACCTGAGCCTCGCGCGCGAGCTGCTCGGGGAAGCGGCCTGACTCGAGCGGAGCGAGCATGAGCGCGGATTCCAAGAAGCGTCTGGGACGCGGGCTGGAGGGCATGCTGCCCTCCGCAGGCAGCAAGGTCGCGCCGCAGGCGCCCCGCGAGGCGACGTCGGCGCCGATCGAGGAGGTGCATCCGAACCGCGATCAGCCGCGCAGTCACTTCGACGACGCCGCGCTCGACGAGCTCGCGTCGTCGATCAAGGCGGTCGGCGTGCTCGAGCCGATCCTGGTGCGCAAGCGCCCCGCGGGCGGCTACGAGATCGTCGCAGGCGAGCGACGCTGGCGCGCCTCGCAGCGCGCGGGTCTGCGTGATGTGCCGATCGTGGTGCGCGAGCTCTCGACCGAGGCTGCGTTCGAGGCCGCGATCATCGAGAACGTCCAGCGGGAGGACCTCAACCCGATCGAGGCTGCGCGCGCGTACCAGCGCCTCATCGACGATCACAGCTACACGCAGGACAGCGTCGCGGAGCGCATCGGCAAGGACCGATCGAGCATCGCGAACAGCATTCGTCTCCTGAAGCTGCCCAAGGCGGTGCAGGAGCACATCGAGAACGGCGCGCTGAGCGAAGGCCACGGTCGCGCGCTCTTGATGGCGGGCGGCGCGTCGACAATCAGCAAGCTCGCGCTCGAGGCGATCGAGCGAGGCTGGAGCGTGCGCGAGACCGAGCGCCAGGCGCGCGCGGCCTCCACGAAGTCCAAGCCCGACGAGAAGGCGCCCAAGAGCGCCAACATCAAGGACCTCGAGGCGAAGCTGAGCCGCTCGCTCGGCGCGCGGGTCACGGTCAGCGACGACGACGGCAAGGGGAAGATCGACATCCGCTACACCAGTCTCGAAGAGCTGGATCGGCTGCTGAAGAAGCTGCTCTGATCGCGAGGGCTCGGGCTGGGCGAGTCACGCGGCTGCGCGGTGCCGGCTCGGCCGACCGACGGTCGACGCTCCGTGAGGACCGACGGGCGCCCGGCCGGGGTGGCGGATCCGCCAGGTCCGCCGCCAGGTCCGCCAATGGGTGTGGCTGAT
>CAYZQM010000303.1:0-6935 GCA_964480175.1 uncultured Sandaracinaceae bacterium | reverse complement strand
GCCGGGTGCGCGCGCCACGGCAGACTACACCCCCGTCGGCAGCTGTCCGCCGAACACCCCGACTCCGACCGGCGCAGCGACACCCAACCATCCTCGCACGGTGTGCTGCACGAGCTGAGCCGCGCTCATGGGAGCAGTACGAGGCTGCCGGTCGTGGTGCGGGACTCGAGGAGGCGGTGCGCTTCGGCGACGCGCGACAGCGGCATCGTGGTGGTCTGGATCTTCACCGCGCCCCTCGCGATCACCGAGAAGAGCGCGTCGGCGCTCGCCAGCATGTCGCCGCGATCGTGGTTGTAGACGTGCAGCGAAGGACGGGTGACGTAGAGGCAGCCCTTCTGGCTCAGCGTGAGCAGATCGATGGGGTCGGCCTTGCCCGACGCGTTGCCGAAGGCGACCAACATCCCTCGAGGTCGCAGGTAGTCGAGCGACTGCGGCACGATGTCCTTGCCGACCGAGTCGTAGACCACGTCGACGCCGCGTCCATCGGTCAGCGCGCGGACCCGCTCGACGAGGGGCTCGCTGCGGTAGAGGATGGTCTCGTGAACGCCGTGCGCGCGCGCGAGCTCGGCCTTGGCCTCGCTGCCGACGGTCCCCAACGTCCGCGCGCCGAGCGTCGCGAGCCACTGCGACGCGATGAGGCCCACGCCGCCCGCCGCTGCGTGGAGCAGCACGGTGTCGCCTGCCTTCACCTCGTAGGCTCGGCGCACGAGCGCCTCCGCGGTCATCCCCTTGAGCATCGCGCCGGCCGCGGTCACGTCGTCGATCGTGTCGGGCAGCGCGATCACCCGGTCGGCCGCGATCACTCGGTGATCGGAGTAGGCCCCGGGGCCTGCGACGGCGTAGCCGACGCGCTGTCCTGCTCGGAATCCCTCGACGCCTTCGCCGATCGCCTCGACGATCCCCGCCGCCTCCATCCCCAGCGTCGCCGGCAAGGGCAGCGGATAGAGGCCGCTCCGGTGGTAGGTGTCGATGTAGTTGAGCCCGATGGCGGTGTGCCGAATCCGAAGTTCACCGGGGCCTGGCTCCTTCACCTCGACGTCGATCTCGACGAGGGCTTCGGGACCACCAGGGGCACGGATGACGTAGGCGCGGGTCATGGGCGAGCAGTGTAGGGAACGCGCGCGCCGTCGGGAGCCCCCAGCGCGCCGAGCGAGCTCACTGTGCCCCTCAGCGATCGAGATAGGTCGCGCAAGGGGAGCAAAGGGCGCGGAGCCGCAGAGCGCTCGCAGGTCGAAGCTCGCTTCGATACGCGCGTGGCCGAAGCAACGGGGAGGGTGACCCTGCGCGCGATCGAGGACGTCGCATCGTCCGCGGAGCTGCCGTAAGCTCGCGGCCATGTCGCTGCGCTCCCGTTCTGCCTTCTCCCTCGCTCTCGTCCTCTCGGGATGCGGTGCCAGCGAAGGCGAGCCGCGCACGCCGCCGCGCGAGGTGATCGAAGAAGAGGCCGCTGCCCCGGGGATCGCGCTCACGATCGATCTGCGCGGTCGTCGCATCGACGTCGGTCCCGATGGCGCGCTGCACGCGGAGGGCTGTGACGCGGCCCGCTACGACTGGGAGGCGCGCGCGCTGATCGACGCCCACGGAGATCCGATCTTCGCGGCGAGCGAGGGCGATGGCGCACGGAGCATCACCGCGCCGGACGGAACCGCGGTGATGACGGTGAGCGCGAGCGACGTGATGGCGGGCGAGCGCGCGCTGCTGCACGTCGACGAAGCGGGGATGCTCAGCGACGCGGCCCCCGGCGCGACGCCCGCGAGCACCAGCGCACCCATCCCGGAGGCGCGGCGCGAGCAGGTGCTCTCGCTCCTCGCGTTGGTCGCGATGTGCTGGGAGACCCACCCTCGGGACATCCCCGAGCCGTGATCGCGCTCAGCGCTTGAAGAGCTTCTTGAAGAAGCCGAGCGCGCCCTTGCCCTGCATCGCCTCGACCTCGGCGGCCTCGTCGTCCGCGAGCGGCGTCGACTCGATCTGCGCGAGCGCCTCTTCGGCCTTCACCACCGCCTCGGGGGGCGGAGCCGCGAGCGAGATGGGCCGCGCTGCGGGCGGTGTGTAGCCCGGCGGCGGCGCGATGCCGGGCGCGGGGATCGAACCGGGGCTGCTGCCCGGTGGCATCGCGAAGCTGGGTACGGCCGGCGCGCCGGGGATGACCGGCACGGCCGCGTGCGGACCCGTGCCGGGGACGTTCATCGAAGGCGGGCGCACCGATCCGAAGTCGCGCGCGACGGCGCCGAGCAGCTGCTGACCGAGCTCGTGAAGGCGCTGCGCGTCTTGCGCGCGCTTCTGTTCTCCGAAGTCGTGCGCGAACTGCGCGAGCAGGTCTTGCCCCAGCTGCGCGCCCTTCGCGGCGTCAGCCACCTTGCGGTCGGCAGCCGGGATCGACTTCTTCTCGACGACGAAGTCCTTGTGCAGCTGCGCCAACAGATCCTGACCGACTTGCGCGGCGGCCGGTGGAGGGACGCTGGGCCGAGGATCGTTCTTGCCGCTCGTCATCGCGACCTCACGAGGTGAGAGGACCTCCGCGGAGCGTGACAGAAACCCGTGGGGTCGTCACCGATCCCGTCCTCGCTCGAGCTCGTAGAGCACGACGGTCGAGCGGCGCGGGAGGAAGACTCCGCCGCCACAGGCCTGAAAGCCCGCTTCGCGAAGCAGGGTGCGGTAGCGGGCACCACTGCGCAGATGCACCGCCCCGTCGGTCACCGACTGATCCGCGTTCTCTTCCCAGTCCGCGCGCGTGAGGGCCTCGACGTAGAGCGCACCCGTCGTGAGTCGCGCGAGGTTGTCGATCGAGCGCTCGAACTCGTGATCGGGGATGTACTGCAGGACACCCTGGCAGATCACGAGATCGGCGCGCGGGCCGCGGTAGCGCGCGATCGATCCGTGGATCCAGCCGTGCTCGCGCGCGACGTGCTCGGAGACCTCGAGCCCGGTGTAGCGGGCGTCGGGCAAGAGGGCCTTCAGCGCGCGCTGCCAGAGACCGACACCGCAGCCGACGTCCAAGACGCTCGTGACGGGCACCCCGAGGTAATCGAGGTAGCCCGTCACGAAGCGCGCGAGGCGCGCGGTGTCATCGGACGAGGTGACCCGGGTCTTCTCGTCGCCGTAGTAGCGATCGTAGTAGGCCCGGTCGAAGCGCTCGCTCATGCGGCGAGACCATACCGGCTCACCTGCGCGCGCGCGACCGCGTCCGACGTCGTCGGCGCGTCAGTCCGCCGAGGGCTTGCGACCCGCGAAGAGCGACACGATCGCGACGACCAGGAAGCCGACGAAGAGGATCTTGCCGATCCCGGCGGCGCCAGCGGCGATCCCACCGAAGCCGAAGACACCAGCGATGATGGCGAGGACGAAGAAGACGACGGCGTAGTAGAGCATCTGAAAATCCTTGGTTGGGGCTGCGTTGCAGCGATGCGAGGGCATAGAGCAGCGCACGTGCCAGCCGGATCCCCGGCGCGGCCGACGCGGATCGGGGACAAATGCCGCAGCCGTGGCGAGCACGTGTACGCGGCCGCCGCGCTACCCTCGGGTCCGCTTGCTCGCCCTGCTCCAGAGCTCTCTGCGCGTCTTTCGGGGTAGCCCGGGGATCTTCGTGGGGTTGGGATCCGCCGTGGTGATCTCGCTCTGCGCGGTGTGCGGCGGCATCGGCCTGTTGCTCGCGCCGTGGTTCGTGTGTGAGCTGCTCTCGCTGCAGCTGGAGGCGCTCGATCGCAGCGTCCGACCTCGAGGGCGCGAGTGGGTGCTCGCGTGCATCGTCGTGCTGGGCATGGTGCTCGTGGTGGCGAGCGCGGGGTGGCTCGCGGCGCTGGGCTTCGGCCCCGACGTCGCGTCTGCCGACAGCGCGAGCGCGCCGCTGCCCTGGCCGGAGGCCTTGCGTCGGGTGCTGTTGATCGCGGTCGCGCTGGCGCTCGCGGTCGCGTTCACCGCGCCCTTTCTCCACGCGCCGCTCGTGCTGCTCTCGCGCGGCGGACGCCTCGGCGCCGCGCTGCTCGAGTCGGCATCGCTCATGCGGCAGAGCGGCGCGCTGCAGCATCTGATGCTCTCGTTCTTGGCCCAAGCGCTCTGTCTGTCGCCCGCGCTGCTCTCGGCGATCGTCGTCGCCCGCACGTTCGAGCGCGCCGCGACGCCGCTCGGCATCCTCGCGGCGCTGCCGCTCTTGCCGCTGAGCATCCCGCTGGGCTTGGGCATGGTGAGCAGCGCGTACGTGCAGCACGAGCCCGCGCTGGGGGACGCGAAGGTGGCGCAGGCGCAGCCCCCGCTGCCGCTCGGTCATCGCGCGCTCTTGATCACCAACGTGCTCGCGCCGTTGCTCGGGCTGGCCCTCATCGGAGCGAGCGCGCTCTTGCCTGCGGGACCCCTTCCCGGACCGGCGCCGAACGGAGCGGTGCTGGCGACGGCGCGCGCGCCCGAGATCGAGACGCTCCGGGTCCCCGACACGTCGCTCGAGGTGTCGGTGCGAGACGAGCGCGTTCGACTGGTCGCGGGGCTCGAGGAGCCGCTCGTGCTCCCGTGGACCACGCCGATCGACGAGCTGAGAGTCGTGCGCCTCGCGCAGCGCTACGCCGTGGAGATTCGCGGAGGCGGTCGGGTGCAGCACGTCGAGGTCGACGCCGCAGGCACCCGGGTGGACGACTCCGTGCGCCAGCGGTTGATCCGTCACCTCAGCGGCTGGGTGCTCTTTCTCTTCCTCCTCGGCTTCAGCGTGGTCGCGCTCGGCGGTCCCGTCGCCTTCGCGCCTGCGGGTCGCGCCCGCATCGCCTCGGCGAGAGGACAGGCCGATCCGAGCGCCCAGCATCGCAGCCTGCGCGCCGCGATCGCGATCGTCCCCTTCGCGCTGCTCGTGCTGGTCACGGGCGCCACCGTCTTCTTCGGCCGCTGACCCAAAGGGGACGGTCCTCAGTAATTGAGTTTCGAAAAACCAAGTGAATACAACGCAACAGAGCCGAAAAGGGGACGGTCCTCAGTTGTTGGTCCGAGTCGAGTCGGGCCGAGTGGAGTCAGTGGAGTCAGTCGCGTCGCCGCCATCCGGGTCATCCGGATCGATCTCCCGCGCCCCCGCGTCACGCGCTCAGCGCTCGAGCAGCACCCGGAAGCGCTTGCCCTTGATGCGCCCCGCTTGCAGCCGCTTCAGCGCCTCGCGGCTCACCGCGCGTGAGACGGCGACGAACGAGAACGTGTCGTGGATCTCGATCTTGCCGACGTCGTCCCCCGCGACGCCCGCCTCGCCGGTGAGCGCACCGAGGATGTCGCCGGGCCGCACCTTGTCCTTGCGACCTCCGAGGATCCGCAGCGTGTCCATCTTCGCGTCCCGCGCCGCCGCAGGACTTCGCGCCGGCAGCTCGCTCGCCTTGGGCAGCGCCACCCGCTCGATGGGCTGACCGGTGAGCGCTTCGATCGCGAGCACGTGAGGCTTGTCCGCGGGCACCAACAGCGAGACCGCGACGCCACGCTGCCCCGCGCGGCCCGTGCGGCCGATCCGATGCACGTAGAGCTCGGCGCGCGTCGGCACTTCGTAGTTCACCACCAGGTCGATCGCAGACACGTCGATCCCGCGCGCCGCGACGTCGGTCGCGACCAGCACCCGCACGCTGCCGTTCCGGAACTTCGCCATCACCCGGTCGCGATCGAACTGCTCGAGATCGCCGCTCAGCGGCGCCACGCTCCGTCCCTCGCGCACCAGCGCCTTCTCGACCTCTGCGACGCTCGCCTTGAAGTTGGTGAACACGATCGCCGACTCGTGCGGGTACGCCTTCAGCACGCTCAGCAGCGTCTCGAGACGCTGCGCCGGCTCGGTCTTGATCGCGAGCTCGCGGATCTCCGGCGCCTCGATCTCGCTCTCCACCGTGATCCGCACCGGCGCGCGCTGATGGCGCTGGCTCATCGCCTCGATCGACTCGGGGAACGTCGCCGAGAAGAGCGCGGTCTGTCGCCCCGCAGGCAGCGCACCGAGGATCGCGTCCATGTCCTCGGAGAAGCCCATGTCGAGCATGCGGTCGGCTTCGTCCAGGACCACGGTCCGCACCTCTTCGAGCTTCAGGTCGCCGCGCCGCAGGTGGTCGTGCACGCGACCGGGAGTCCCCACGAGCACGTGCGCACCCTGATGCAGCGACTCCGTCTGCCGGCGTCGCAGCTCGCCGCCCGCGAGCACCAGGACGCGTAGCCCCTTCTGCTTGCGACCGAGCCTTCGGATCTCCCGCGCCACCTGCGCGCTCAGCTCGCGCGTCGGGCAGAGCACGAGCGCGCTGGGGACGCGCGCCTCCATGCTCAGCCGCGCGAGCAGCGGGAGCGAGAACGCCGCCGTCTTGCCGGTCCCCGTGCTCGCCTGCGCGATCACATCCTGGCCCGCGAGCAAGCGCGGGATGCTCGCGCGCTGCACCGGCGTCGGGGTCGTATAGCCGAGCTCGCGCAGCACCTCGACTTGTTCCTCGGCGAGCCCGAGGGACTCGAAGGAAGAGAGCGCGTTCACCTCGGACATCGCCCACCTTACCCGGGCCCGGCGCGCGCGACACCCCGTCGTGATTTCAGCGAGAGCGGTAGTGAGAGCACGCCGGTCGATGGCTGTTAGGGTCGCTGCATGCTGCTTCGTCACGCCCCGCATTCGCTCGCTTCTGCGCTCTCGCTCTGGATTGCCTTCGCGGCGCTGTCGGGGTGTGATCCCGACACGGGGACCGACGCCGGGACCGACGCGGGCTCCGACGCAGGCGGCGCCGACGCGCCAGCACCGGGGGATGGCGGCGCGACCGACGCCGGCATCGATGCGTCCTCGCCCTCGTGCGGCGATGGTGTGTTCGCGACCGCTGAGGCGTGCGACGACGGCAACACCGACGACGGCGACGGCTGCAGCGCGTCGTGCGCCATCGAAGCGGGCTTCGCCTGCAGCGGTCAGCCATCCCTCTGCGTCACGATGTGCGTCGACGGCGTGATCGCGGGCGACGAGGCCTGTG
>CAYZQM010000302.1:6067-7029 GCA_964480175.1 uncultured Sandaracinaceae bacterium | reverse complement strand
GTTGTCGAGCAGGTGCGCGATGGCGCGGCGGACCTTGTCGGGATCGCCCGTAATGGGCATCGGGCGGGTGGGGATCAGCGAGCTGACCTCCAGGCGAAGCTCGGTCGCGCGAGGCTTCATGTCGCTGAGCGCGCGGCTCGCTTGCATCCGCAGATCGAAGTCGCGGCGGGCGAACGCGAGCCGCCCGGTCTCGAGGCTCGCGACGTCGTGCAGCGTGTCGAGCAGGCTGCGCAGCCGCGTCGTCGACGCCTCGACCTGGGTGACGGCCGCCATCTGCTGGCTGCTCAGCGCCCCGAGCTCGCCGTTGCGGAGCATCTTGAGGTAGCCGACCACCGGGGTCATGGGCGTCGCCAGCTCGTGGCAGAGGTTGCGGAGGAACTCGCGCCGGATCTGCACCATCCCCTCGAGCTTCGCGTTCGCGTCCGAGAGCTCGCCGATCTTCGCCTCGAGGCGCTCGACCAAGCGGTGCGAGGTCTCGCGCAAGAGCTGCTCGCCGGTGTCGTCGACCCGCTCTTTGTGGCCGCGCAGGTACGGCGCGAGCGCCTTGGGGAAGGCGCGACCGATCGGCTTCTCGATGAAGCCATCGCAGCCCACCGCGAGCGAGGTCATCCGATCGCCGTGCGCGGTGACCGCGATGATCGGGATCTTCGCGAGGCTGGGCACCCCCCGAAGGCGCAGCGTGACCTCGTACCCGTCGAGGCCTGGGAGGTTGATGTCGACGAGCACCATGTCGATGCGCTCGCGGATCGCGGTCTGCACCCCGAGCACGCCGTTCTCTGCGAGCAGCACCTCGTGCCCGACGTTCTCGAGGACCTTCTTGACCAGCGTCCGGCTCGCCGGGTCGTCCTCGATGTAGAGAATCCTCGCCACAGGGCGAGCACCGTGGCGCACCCCACGGCCGGACACAAGAGACCCGAATCAGCCGTCCAGCTGACGTTGGTAAGCGTCCCCCACGGTGACGC
>CAYZQM010000302.1:420-6057 GCA_964480175.1 uncultured Sandaracinaceae bacterium | reverse complement strand
GGTCGGCAGCATGGCCACGGGCCGGAGCTCGAGCTGGGTCACCGAGCGGGCGCTGCGATCGAGGAACGCCGCGACCCGCACCAGCAGATCGCTCAGCGACTCGACGCACGCCTTTCGTCGCGCGACGCCGCCGCCCAGCAACAGCTCGCTGCCGCGCAGCCGCGCGAGCGATCGCTCGAGGCGCTCGGTGCTCGTGGGCAACACGAGCGGGGTCACGTCGGCCGACGCCATGCCATGCGCGTCCGCGAAGCCGAGCTCGGCCACCGCCAATCCGTCGCTCGCGGGCCACGCCCGCACGAAGACGAGCGCGTCCGCCGCCGTCCCGGCGGTGACGTGCACCCCGAGCAGGCGGGCGTCCTGGCTGCGCTCGGTCGCGAGCGACGTGATGAGCCGGAACGCGTCGCGCACCCCCGCCGCGCTCGAGACTCCGTCCATCGCGAGGTCGGGATGATCCCAGAGACGCAGGTCGGGCGAGGCGAGCGAGACCCGGACCGGAAAGCCGATCCGCGCGGCCTCCGCGGCGGCCCGCGAAGGGCTGGAGCAGAGCTCCTCGACCGGCATGGGCAGCCCGTAGCGCTCGAGCACCGCTTTGCTCGCGGGATCGGAGAGCGCGCGAGGTGGTCCGAAGAGCACGTCGTCGACCGCGGCCTGATCGACGCCGTCGATCACCGCGCGAGCGCGCGGCACGCCGCCCTGCGCGGCGCGGATCGCAGCGAGGGCCTCGCCGACGTCGCGGGCCTCGCCGAGCGCGCCGAGCGGTCGATCCTCGGGATCCGAGAGCCCGATGTGCAGCGTGTCGAGCCGCACCAAGCGTCCGTCCTTCCGGTCTGCGCCGGGCGCGTCGAGGCGGCGCCGATCCGAGGGCGGCAGCGCGCGCACCGCGGGCTTGAGCGCTTGGTGGCGCAGCAGACGCAGCGCGGCGAGCAAGGGCCGGATCTCGCCGACCGCGCAGATCCCCAGCTCGGACGCGATCGTCAAGCTGCGCGCGCGCTGGGGCGCGTCTGGCGCGCCGGTGATCGCGATCGCGACCTGCGCGTCGTCGGGCAGCGCGAGCACCAGATCGATCAGCGCCTGCGCCTCGGGCGGCTCGGCCAGCAGGATCCCCACGCACGGCAGGCCGGCCGCGCGCACCAGCGGCTTGCTGTCGATCTGCGGTGCGACGGCGAGCCCCAGCAGGCTGGCCACGTGCGACACCTCGACCGCGAGGTCGGCGTCGTCGGTCCAGATGGGGATGGCCTCGGTCACCCGGCCGAATCTGTACCACGCACCTCTCTACGGCGGCGCATTCACTGCCGCCCGAAGGGGCGAAGTGCATGCGTACTGAGCCTCCGCTCTCGCGGTCGACCGAGCTGCGCGCCGGGGTTGGGGACCTCGGCGGTGGGGCGCGCCGGCTCGCGTGCGCGCCCGCAGCGGGTAGGGTGCGCGCGATGTCGATCGTGCGACTGCCCGAAGTGCTCGCCCCCGCGGGGGACGACGACTGCTTGCGCGCCGCGGTGGGCGCCGGCGCCGACGCGGTGTACTTCGGCCTGCAGGGCATGAACGCGCGGGCGCGCGCGACGAACTTCGACGACGCGAGCCTCGAGCCGACGCTGCGCTTTCTCCATGCGCACGGGGTGAAGGGCTACGTCACGCTCAACACGCTCGCGTTCGATCACGAGCTCGACGCGGTGGCCGAGCGCATCCGCGCCTGCGCGCGCGCAGGCGTGGACGCGATCATCGTGCAGGACCTCGCGATCGCGTCGCTCGCGCGGAGCATCGCGCCCGATCTGCCGGTGCACGCCTCGACCCAGATGACGTGCACCGACGCCGCCTCCGTCGCGCTCGCGGCGAGCTTGGGCGCGCGGCGGGTGGTGGTCGCGCGCGAGCTGTCGATCCTCGAGATCGAGGCGATCGCCGAGGCGACCGACGTCGAGCTCGAGGTGTTCGTGCACGGCGCGCTCTGCGTCGCGTACTCGGGCCAGTGCCTGACGAGCGAGGCGCTCGGTGGTCGCAGCGCCAACCGCGGCGCGTGCGCGCAAGCGTGCCGCCTGCCGTATCAGCTCATCGTCGACGGAGCGGTGCGCGAGCTCGGCGACCAGGCGTACTTGCTCTCGCCCGAGGACCTCGAGGCGAGCGCGCACGTCCCTGCGCTGGCCGCTGCGGGCGTGCGCTCGCTGAAGATCGAGGGGCGCCTCAAGGGCCCCGAGTACGTCGCCGCGACGACGCGCCTCTACCGCGAGGCGGTCGACGGCATCGCGAGGGACGAAGGGGTGGCGCGCGAGCGGGTCGAGGCCGCGCTGCAGACGTACTCGCGCGGCAGCGGCCCCGGCTTCTTGACGGGCATCGATCATCAGCGCCTGGTGCCCGCGCTCAGCTGCGATCATCGAGGACGCGAGGTGGGGACGATCGAGGGGGTGCGCGTGATCGGGCGCAAGCGCTTGCTCGACGTCGCGCTCACCTCCCGCATCTCCACGGGCCACGGGCTCGTCGCGCTGCTCGGCGCCGCGCACGCGCCGTTCGGCGGGCGGGTGTGGGGCCTCGAGCATGCGGGGCGTGAGGTCGACGACGCGCTCGAGGGCCGCGTCGCGGTGTGGCTCGGGCCCGACGTCGATCCGGAGGCGCGGGCAGGCGAGCTGATCGGCGCGCGCCTGTTCTGCAACGACGATCCCGAGCTCGACGCCCGCGTGATCGCCGAGGCGGATCCTTCGCGGCGCCGGGTCGCCGCGGACCTGCACCTGTCGGCGGCGATGGGCGAAGCGCCCGTGCTGTCTGCGCGAACGGCGACCGGGGAGATCGCCGTGATGCTCGGCGCCCAGACGAGCCGCGCCGACAAGCGGCCCACCACCCGCGAGGCGATCGAGGACGCGCTCGGTGAGCTCGGCGACTCGGCGTTCACGTTGCGCTCGTTGACGATCGAGATCCCGGACGGCGCGTTCATCCCGCTCAGCGAGGTGAAGAAGGCGCGGCGGGCGCTGCTCAACGAGCTCGAGGCCACCACGCACCACGGTCACGAGATCGTCGACGCCGCGCCGGAGGAGGCCGCGCCGAGCGCCACGCCCCTCGCGCCGGGCCTCTTCGTGCTGTGCCGCACCGAGGCCCAAGCGCGCGCAGCGCTCGCGGCGGGGGCTGACGGCGTGTACCTCGACTTCTTGGCGCTCACCGGTGCGGGCGCGACGTTCCGTGCGCTCAAGGACGAGGGGGCCGCGTTCGTGGGCCTCGCGCCGCCGCGCATCCGCAAGCCGGGCGAAGAGAAGATCGATCGCTACCTCGAGGGTCTCGGGCCCGACGCGCTCTTGGTGCGCAGCCTCGGGGCGCTCTTCGAAGGGACCCGCGTCCCCATCGCCAAGGTGGGCGACTTCTCGCTGAACGTCACCAACCGATCGAGCGCACGGCAGGTGCTCTCACGCGGCGTCGGGAGCTTCACACCGTCGTTCGATCTCGACGCGGCGCAGCTGCTCGCGCTGCTCGGGGATCGGGATCTCGCGGCGCGCGCCGAGGTGGTGGTGCACCACCCGATGCCGCTCTTTCACATGGAGCACTGCGTGTTCGCGGCGCTGCTCTCGGATGGGCGGGATCACAAGAGCTGCGGCCGCCCCTGCGATCACCACGCGATCGAGCTGAAAGACAGGGCAGGGCACGCGCACCCGGTCGAGGCCGACGTCGGGTGCCGCAACACCGTCTTCCACGCCGTGCCGCAGAGCGCGGCGAGCTTGATGCAGCCCCTTCAGCAAGCGGGTGTCGGGCGCTTCCGCATCGAGCTCGTCCGCGAAGACGGGGCCGCCGTCGGAAAGCTCGTCTCCGCGTACCGCGATCTCGTCGACGGCAAGCGGACGGGCAAGGACGTGTGGCGCGAGCTGAAGACGCCCGGGGGCTACGGCGTGGTCCGGGGCTCGCTCCGGGTGCTCTAAGGGCCCGCGCAAGAACAACCGCTGCATACGGCCGCGCGGGAGCCCCGCATTCGTCGTTGCTCGTCGGTCGCTTGCACCCAGCAAACTCCCTCCTCGCGCCTAGGCTGCGGTGCTCCGGCGCGCCCTCGGTGCTGACGCGGTTGTGCTTACGCGGGCCCTGACGAAGACGCCCCCGACGAGGTCTTCGTCGAGGGCGTCGCGGATCCGCGGAGGTGGGCTCAGCCGGCGGTGAGCTGCTTGGTGTTGATGCGCTCGGGCATCTCGTTGAGGAACGCCTTCTGTCCCTCGACGAACTTGAACCAGGGCGCGATGCGGATGGTGTCCTGCACGCCGCCGACCTTGTGGAAGGTGATCGAGCGGTTGTTCATGAACCCGCTGGTCGTCACCTTCTCGATGTCCTGAAGGGCGATCTCCTCGGTGCCCTCGTTCGCCATCTTCGGGCCGAACATCCCGAGCTTGGTGCGGATGAGGACCACGCGGCGGTTGGTGACCACGCCGAAGTAGGCCTTGGTCATCAAGAACACGAACAGGCCACCGCCGAGCACGATCTGCCAGAACAGACCCGGCATGCGGGTGACGTACGCGCGGTAGAGGGGCTGCTCGCCCGGCTGGAGGATGAGGGGGAGCTGTTGATCGATGTAGTCGTCGAATTTGGTCGCCATGATGGCGGCAAGATACGAGAGGTCCTGGGGCTCCTTCCCGGCTTTTTTTCGGGACGTCAGACGACCCGGTACTCGCGCTGCCAGGCGGGCGCGATCGAGCGCGGAGCGCCCTCCAGCCAGGGGAACTTCGAGAGGTGCATGCGGGGGACGGTCACCTGCTCGACGTCGACGTACGTGCCGAAGACGCGATCCCAGATGGGTGAGGTGACGCCGTGGTTCTGCTTGGCGTGGCCGAAGTGGTGCGCGAGGTGGTGGCGCCGCGCCCAGCGGCCGTAGCCGTTCAGCGGGCGCGCGACGTGGATGCGCCGATGGAGCACCTCGTAGAAGACCCAGCCCACCACGATGCCCGCGATGAACGTCGCCGCCGGCAGCGCTCCGAGCAGCGACGCTGCGACGAAGAGGATCGAGAGGACCACGGCCGCCATCGCGAGCTTCGTGTGCAGCGGCACGAACCAGTCGACCTTCGCATGGTGCTTGAGGTGATCCTTGGCGAGCCACACGCCGAGCGCCTTCTCGTGGAAGGCGAAGCGATGCAGCACGTACTCGAGCAGGGTCCAGGTCACGAGGCCGATCAGGAACGCGAGGGCGAGGGTCATGGGGATCTCCGTGGGGTCAGAGCGCGCGATCGAGGGGGCGTTGAAGCAGCTCGGGCGAGGCGCCCCAGCCGGACAAGAGCGTCTGCACCAGCGCGCGCTCGAGCTGCGCGCGGTCCCCGCCGATGCCGAAGCGGGTCAGCTTCGCCGCAGCGACGAGCCCCGCGAGGCTGGTCCAGTAGAGCGCGGCGCGCAGCGCGGCATCGCCAGGCATCAGGGCTCCGATGGAGGCGGCGTGCTCGAACGCCTGCCGCACCTCGGCGACCAGCGCCATCGCGTGCGCGAGCAGCGGGCCGCCGACGCTGGGCTCGAGCACCGGGCGCGAGGGCGCGAGGAAGTGGGCGATCAGCGAGGTCACCTCGGGCCGCGCGCGCGCGAGCTCGAAGTACACGCCCGCGAGCCGCACCAAGCGCAGCAGCGCGCGCTCCTCGTCCGACCAGTCCTTGCGGGATCGCGCGACGAGCGCCGCCTCGAAGGGCTCGATGCCGGCGACGG
>CAYZQM010000302.1:0-410 GCA_964480175.1 uncultured Sandaracinaceae bacterium | reverse complement strand
CAGCGCGGAGAGGAGCGCGTCCTTGCTGGGCCAGTAGCGGTAGAGCGCGGCGACGCGCACCCCGTGCTCCGCAGCGAGCCGGTGCATCGAGAGCGCCTCGAGCCCCTCGGCGAGCACGACGCGCTCGGCGTGATCGAGGAGCTCGCTCGTCGTCTCCGCGCGGCGCCGCGCACGGGGATGGGCCGCATCGTCTCGTTTCGCTCGCGCGCTGTCGTGAACCATGTTCGCAACAGTGAACGGCGTTCACTTTGCTGTCAAGGCCCCGTTCGCACTAGGGTGCGCGATGCCCTCGATCCAGCTCGCGGACTGCACCTTCGAAGAGGTCGGTGCCCTCTTCGCCCAAGGACCGGTGATCGGTCTCCTGCCGACCGGTGCCACCGAGGCCCACGGACCACACCTGCCGCTCGCGA
>CAYZQM010000301.1:0-7086 GCA_964480175.1 uncultured Sandaracinaceae bacterium | reverse complement strand
GGTCCCCGCGTTCGCGAAGAGGACGTCGAGCCCTCCGAAGCGCGCCACGGTCGCGGCGACGTACGCGTCGACCTCTGCCGGGACCGACACGTCCGCCGCATGAATCGCGACGCGGTCGTCCCTCTCGAGGGTCTTGGCGAGCGCCTCGAGCAGCGCGTGCTCGCGGTCCACCAGCATCACCGAAGCGCCGCGCTCGACGAAGAGTCGAGCGGTCGCCGCTCCGATGCCGCCTGCGGCCCCCGTGATGATCGCGACCTTGTCCTTCAGCTCCGCCGTCATGTGCCTCGTCCTTTCTCGACTCGGTTCTTGCGCTCGGCCTCGCCGCGCTCGCGCAGGCCCGCCAACATCTGTCGGTCCATCACCGTGCCGATCGGCTCGACGAAGGTCGGCCCCATCGACAGTCGGCTCGCGACGTCGTCGCCGTACGAGACCCGGTAGCGCGATAGGAAGCGCGACCGCGTCGGTGACAGCGCCGTGATGTGGAAGAGCCAGCTCACCGCCGAGTGCTCGTCGGGCAGCGGGACCCCCACGGGGATCGGTCGATCGGAGCCCCGCTCGAAGCGGATGCCGGCCACGAATCCCTGCCCGGGCTCCACCCACCGAATGGGCATCGCAGGCATCTCGGGGTGGAGGCGGAGGCCGTCCCCGACCGCGAGGTGCTGCCACTCGGGATGGATGCGGTCCGCGTTGTGGATCCGGCACCCCGCGAGGTTCTCGAGTCCCTCGTAGCTGTAGAATCCGCCGCGATCCGCGCCCATCTGCACGACCCACGGCCAGACCTCGGAGGCCGGCGCGTCGATGTCGATCGTGTGGTGCCACCACCAGCGCGGCGTCGGGACCACGTCGTCGCCGGGCCACGTTTGGGCGGCCTCCTCGTCGGTCGCGCCGAGCACCGACCGCCGCTCGCGAAGGCCCGGGGTCACGAACGCGGCGATCATCCAGAACGCCCCGTCGATCGCAGCCGCGACGTCCTCGAGCGTGGTGTCTCGGTCGCTCATCGCAGCCCCTCAGCGCGCCTCTGCCGAGGCCCGCAGCGCCATGATCGGCCGACGCGCGAGCCGCGCGACGCGCTCGGCGACGCTGCCCAGGAAGAACCGATCCGCGCCGGTGCGGCCGTGCGTCGGCAGCAAGATCAAGTCGTGATCCCGCTCGTTGGCCAGCGTCATGATGGTGCGCGCCACGCGACCCGACCTGACCAATGTCTCGATGGGCGCCGCGCCGTCGCGATGCGCGAGCTGGCGCAGGTCATCGAGCGCGCGACGCTCGAGCTCGTCGACGATCGCGGGATGGCGCTCGAGGTACGCCGGGAACTCCATCACGTGCAGTAGATCGATCTCCGCGCCGAGACGGCGCGCGACGTCGAGCGCGCGGCGGGTCGCGAGCTCGGTGTCCCCCGCGAGATCCGAGGCGACCAACGCACGCCCCACCAGCGGGCGCGCGGTGATTCGACCGCGGAATCCCTCGGGGATGGTGACGACGGGCGAGCGCGCGGTACGGATCACGCGCTCGGCGACGCTGCCCAAGAGCACGTGTGGCAGGCCGGAGCGACCGTGCGTGCCCACGACGACGAGGTCTGCTCCGATGGCCTCGGCGGTCTGCACGACGCCGACGTCGGCTGCGGCGCGGATGACGTGACGCCCGACGACGCGCTGGCTGGCGACGCGGGCGAGCGCGTCGTCGAGATCCTTCTCGACGTCTCCCGCGAGCGCCGCTGGGACGTAGCTCGCGTCCGGCCCGATCAACACCGGGATCTGCCACGCGTGCACGACGTGCAGCTCGGCACCGAGTGATGAGGCGAGGGCGTCGGCCCACGCGAAGGCTACGTCGGCGCACGACGAGAAGTCCGTCGCGCAGAGGATCCGACGAAAGGGAGCGTCCGAAGTCGAGGTCATCGCGTTCTCCGATCGGGCAGGGGTAGACGGCGCCGTCACGCGCGGAGGCGCGAGCGCAAGAGCTCCGCGAGCGCAGTGGCGAGATCGACCGTCGTGAAGATGCCGACGACCTTGCCGTTCTGCATCACCACGGCGGAGCCGTACTTCTTGTTGGCCATGTCGTCGGCCACCTCGTCGAGCGGTGCCTCGGGGCGGACCGAGTACACCTCGGTGCTCATCGCGTCGGCGACGGTGACCTTCGTCGCATCCACGCCCGCGAGGCCGGAGATGGTCGCGACGTCGCGCTCGGTGATCATGCCCACGAGCACGCCGCCTTCGAGCACCGGGAGGTGACGCACGTGATGGGACTTCATGGCCGTGCTCGCGAACGCGAGCGTCTGCTCCCCTCCGATCGTGTGAGGAGAGGAGCTCATGAACTTCTGGATGGACGGGATGGGCTTGGACATGTCCGGGCCCTTC
Organism: uncultured Sandaracinaceae bacterium; assembly: GCA_964480175.1. GTDB lineage: Bacteria > Myxococcota_A > Polyangia > Polyangiales > Sandaracinaceae > CAYZQM01. The sequence continues at coordinate 4,735 of CAYZQM010000301.1, read as the reverse complement.
GCACGCACCGTGCCGGGCACGACGAACGCAGCGGCCGAGCACGGCGGACGCAGCGGACCGCGCACGGGACGCAACGCCTGCACTTGCGCGCGCGCGTCGGCGCAAGATTCGCGCGCGCGGCGCGGCCCGCCCCACCGCGGCGACGGGCACGCCGCTTGAGTAGGGCGCTGCATGCGCATCACCATCGCGACCCTCATCGCGCTTCACGGGCTCTTGCACCTCCTCGGGGCCGTTCATGGACTGGGCTTGATGCACGTGCCGTCCATGTCGCTGCCCATCTCGCGCGGGATGGGCTGGCTCTGGCTGGGGGCAGCGCTCCTGATGGTGGGCACCGCGCTCGCGTTCGTCCTCGCCCCGCGGAGCTGGTGGGCGCTCGGCGCGCTCGCGGTCGTCGTCTCGCAGGTCGCGATCGCGTCGTCCTGGGCCGATGCTCGGTTTGGAACGATCGCGAACGTGCTCTTGCTCATCGGGATCGTCGTGGGCGCAGCGAGCTACGGGCCCACGAGCCTCTTCAGTGAGTTCCGCCGCGACCTCTCGGGCGCCCCGGTCCCGGCGCGTCGTGCCGGCCTCGTGACCGACGCCGATCTCGCGCCGCTACCGCCCGCCGCGGCGCGCTTCCTGCGCCGGGCCGGCGTCGTCGGGCGACCGCACGCGAACGCGTACCGCGCCGTGTGGAGAGGGCGCATCCGCAGCGGACCGAACAGCGCGTGGATGCCGCTGCGAGCCGAGCAGCACAACGTCACATCGCCCCCCACCCGCTACTTCTACATGGAAGCCTCGATGCTCGGCGTGCCCATCGACGGCTACCACCGCTACGCGGGCGGCGAAGCGACGATGCGCGTTCGCGCAGCGGGTCTCGTGCCCGTCGCCCGGGCCGAAGGGGACGCGCTCACGGAAGCGGAGACGGTCACGCTCCTCAACGACATGTGCGTGATCGCGCCCGCGACCCTCCTCGGCCCGGAGGTCTCGTGGGTGCCGGGCAGCGACCCGCATCGCGTCGGCGTCACGCTGCGCACGGAGCGCTTCACGGTGCGGGCCGAGCTGGTCTTCGACGACGCCGGCGATCTGGTGGACTTCGTCTCGCGAGATCGCTCCGAGCTGCGCGGAGCGGCGCTGCTGAAGCGGACCTGGTCGACGCCGCTGAGCGATCATCGAGCCTTCGGCGCGCTGCGCTTGCCCAGTCGGGGCAGCGCGCTGTGGCACGAGCCCGAGGGCGCGTACCCGTACATCGAGCTCGAGCTGATCGACGCGGAGACGACCTGAGCGCGCGTCAGCCCGGCGGAAGCCACTCGGTGGGCACATTGCCCCCCTGGTAGAGCGACGCGAGGTCCATCGAGATGGCGACGCTCACGTGGATGAGAAAGCCGCTCCAGATCGAGCGGGTCTTCATCGCGAGCGTCCCGAGGAAGACACCCGCCGCGATGGCGGCGAGCGTCTCGGGGAAGGGCTTGCCGAAGTGGATCATGCAGTAGGGCACCACCATCGCGAAGATGGCGTAGCTGCCCATCGCGCTGCGCATCGAGCGGAGCCACCAGCCGCGGAAGAAGAACTCCAGCGAGAAGAACTGCGCCGCGTACAGCACCTCCCAGATCCCGAAGTCGAGCCAGCTGCGGCCCGCGCGATCGTAGAAGGGGTAGTAGCTGCTGAAGCTCTCCTCGAAGCTCACCGCACCGACGAGGACGACCACGCAGTAGAAGCCGAGCGCGTAGATCCACGCGTGCTCGAGGAAGCCCTCGGTCTCGAGCCCTTGATCGCGCACCCGCTGGCCGCTCAGCTTGATCGCCAAGACGGGCAGCAAGAAGTACCCGATGACCCGCCAGATGGCCCAGTACGCGTGTCCCGAGAGCTCGAAGAAGCGCCAATCGCGGTAGTCGAGCGCCTCGCGTCGCGAGTACGTGTCGTCGACCCACTCGAGCAGGTTCTGCCCTTGGCCGAAGTACTCCATCACCGAGAGGCACGCGGCGCCCACCACGAGGGCGATGATCGGGCGGTAGTCGTAGCCCTTCCCTTCGGCCGCGCGCTTGGAACGCTCTTGGGCCGCTTCCTCGTCGAGCTCGCGCCACGTCTGGAGGAAGAAGACCCGTGGGTGCAGCGACGCGACGTAGGGCTGCGTCTTCGGGAAGAGCGCGAGCAGGAGCAGGAGCCCGATCGCGATCACGGCGAAGCCCCCGCCGTAGACCATCGCAGGAAGGACGTCGTACGCGCGACCCGCCGCCGCCGCGAGGCCACCGCCCCCGATCAGCGCCACACCCGCCCAGCGCAGCTGCGCGAGGTCGCGCTCCCACGGCTCGAGCGCCACCTCTCCCTTCGGTCGCGTCTCCTTCGCGCTCATCCGGCCGCGCGGGCGATGCCGCGATCCAGACGCGACAAGGCGCGCTCCTTGCCCAGCACCTCGAGCATCTCGTAGAGACCGGGGCTCTGGCTCTTGCCGGTGAGCGAGACCCGCGCGGGCTGCGCGATGTGCTTGAGCTCGAGGCCGTTCGCCGTGAGCCACTCCGTCGTCGCGGCCTCCAGCGCCGCGCGCGAGAAGTCGCTCTGCGCCGCGAAGTGCTCACGCAGCTTGGTCAGATTGGGCACCGCGTCGGGCACGAGGAACTTGGCGACCGCCTTGTCGTCCTCGGTCGGCGGCTCGCGGAAGTAGAAGTCGACCATCTGCGCCGCCTCGATGAGCGTGGTGGCGCGCGGCTTGATGGTCCCGATCGCGAGCGCGAGCGCCTCGTCGCTGGGGACGCTGCGGATGTCCTCGGCGAGGAACGGCCGCACGTGCGGCACCAGCTCCGCCTCGGGCAGCGCGCGCAGGTGGCTCGCCTGCACGAACGCGAACTTCTTGAGGTCGAACTTCGCAGGCGTGCTCCCGCAGTGCTCCCAGTCGAAGAGCTCGGTCAGCTCCTTGCGGGTGAAGACCTCCTGATCGCCGTGGGACCACCCGAGGCGCACGAGGTAGTTCAGCACCGCGTCCGCGAGGTAGCCGGCGTCGCGCCACTCGGTGACGCTCACCGCCGCGTGCCGCTTGCTCAGCTTCTGCCCATCCGGTCCGTGGATCATCGGCAGGTGCGCGAAGCGCGGCACCTTCGCGCCCAGCGCTTCGTAGAGCAGGATCTGCAGCGGCGTGTTGACGACGTGATCGTCGCCGCGCGCGACGAGCGTGATGCCCATCGTGAGATCGTCGATGACGGCGCCGAAGTTGTAGAGCGGAACGCCATCGTTGCGCACCAAGACCACGTCCTGCTGGGTCTCGTTCGGCACGTCGATGCGGCCCTTCACCACGTCGTTCCACCCGGTGACGCCGCTCTTGGGCGCCTTGAGGCGGACGACGTAGGGCTTGCCCTCGAGCCAGTCCTTCGGGCCCTTGTCGCGCCACCAGCCGGGGTACTTGAAGAAGTGGTTGCCCGCCTCCTTCTGGCGCTGGCGCTCGGCGTCGAGCTCCTCCTTCGTCGCGTAGCAGCGATACGCCGCGCCGCGCTCGATCAGCTTCTCGGTGAACTCGGCGTAGAGCTCGAGGCGCTCGGTCTGGAAGTACGGTCCGTTCGGCCCGCCGACGAGCGGACCCTCGTCCCAGTCCATCCCGCACCACTTCATCGAGTCGTAGATCGCCTGGACGCTCGCCTCGGTGCTGCGCTCGCGATCGGTGTCCTCGATGCGCAGCACGAACGTGCCGCCGGAGCGCTTGGCCCAGAGCCAGTTGTAGAGCGCAGTACGAACGCCTCCGATGTGGAGGAAGCCCGTGGGAGAAGGCGCGAAGCGCACGCGGTCGCCGGTCTTGGTCATCGTCGTCTCACTGCGCGGGCGGGGCCCGCGAGGGCTGCTCGGTAGCATTCAACGGATCGCCGCGCACCACGCTGCAGCGACCCCAGAAACGAACGAAGGCGGCGCCCTCTCGGACACCGCCTCGTTCTCGTGCGCCGTGTGGCGTCGGCTCAGGCCGTGATCGGCTTGACGATGACCTTCACGGTCGCCGTCACGTCGTAGCCGAGCTTCACGGTGACCGCGTGCTCGCCGGTGACCTTGATCGGCTCGCCGAGCTGGATCTTCTTCCGGTCGACCTCGTGGCCCTTGGCGGCGAGCGCCTCGGCGATGTCCTTGGTGCCGACCGAGCCGAAGAGGCGACCCTCTTCACCGGCCTGCACCTCGAGATCGATCACGGTGCCGTTCAGGCGCTTGGCGACGCTCTCGGCGTCCTGACGAAGCTTGGCCGCGCGCTGGATCGCGACCTTCTTCTCGTGCTCGACCTGCGCGATGTTCCCGCGGGTCGCGACCGCGGCGAGGCCGCGGGGCAGAAGGAAGTTGCGCGCGTAGCCGGGCTTGACCCGGACCAGCTCGCCACTCTTGCCGAGGTTGTCGATGTCGTCCTTCAGGACGACCTGGATGCTCGTTGCCATGGTGCTCAGCCTTCCTTCACTTCACTTGGTCGCGGTGGTGAGGCGGCGCTGCTGCGTCGCGTTCAGGCCGCTGATGCGGCGCGGGACGATCTTGCCCCGCTCGGTGAGGAAGTGACGCAGGGTGCCGGCGTCCTTGTAGTCGAACACGAAGTCCGGATCGGCGGCGAAGGAAGGCGCGCGCTTCTTGCCACGGCGGCGGTCGCCACCTGCGTCGCGGTCTTCATCGCGGTCATCCACGGGATTGCTGTCGGGCTTGTTCATGGGTGATGTCCTCTGGAAATTCGGGTGGGCGCTCAGGCGCTCGGGGTGCTCTCGTTGCCGCCGTCGTCGGCCGAGCTGTTGTTGTCGGTGTCATC
>CAYZQM010000300.1:1235-7109 GCA_964480175.1 uncultured Sandaracinaceae bacterium | reverse complement strand
TCCCCTTGGGAAGCAGCGCCAGATGTGACTAATCCACAGACGACCACGTTCACGAGCGAGCACGTGCTCGGTGGCGTCGCGTCTAGCCTTCGGCCCACCGGCTGACGCAGGGACGGCGGTGCGCTCGCGCCGTCCTCGACGTTCGACGACGGTGCGGTCCCCGCGTCACGCTCACAGCAGCAGGCTCACGTCAGCAGGCTCACCGCAGCATGCGACGAAGCGCGGTGGTGTCGCGCGTCTCTAGCGCTCGCTCGAAGGTCTCGAGCATCGCGATGGCGCCCGCGCGATCGCCCGCGTCGCGCATGGAGAGCGCGCGCTGCTCGAGCGCTTCGCGCAGCGCTTCCGTCGCGCCCGGCTGCGCCTCGTCGAACGCCGCGAGCAAGAGCGCGATGCGCGCGCGGGGATCCACGTGCGGGGCCAGCTCGAGCAGGGGCCGCGGCGCGTCCCTCGGCAGCTCGCGCGCCAAGCGGAGCGCGAGCGCCGACGCAGCGCGCCGGGTGCGCGCGCTCCTGGATGCCTCGATGAGCACCGCCCACGCCGCGGTGGGCAACGAAGGGATGTCGGTCAGCGCGTCGAGGAGCGAGCGCGCGACGTCGTGCCGCCCCGCGATGAGGTGCGCGAGCGTGGTCAGCGCGAGCGCCTCTCCGTGATCGGGATCCCCTCGCGGTGGGATGGGACCGCGCACCATCCCATCGAGCGCGGCGAGCGCGCGCCGCTCGAGCTCGCTCGGCGCGGTCACCGGATCGATCGGCGGACCGACGATCAGCGCGGGCTCCACCCGATCCCGCAGCGTGCGTACCCGATCGAGCTCGAGCTCGCTCACGCGGCTGCCCATGTGATCGACGTGCTCCAGCGCGCCGCGCAGGCAGGCGCGCGCGAGCGCTCGATCGTCGGCCAGCTCGATGAGCGCGTCGAGCAGGCTCACCCGCGCGTAGCGCCCCTGCGATGGTGCGCGCAGCGCGAGGAGGACGCGGGAGAGCTCGCTCGCCCTCGCGGACACCTCAGCGCGTGTTGCGCTGGTGGCAGCTGAAGCAGCCGAAGCCGGTCCCGGTCGCCGGGTCGAAGAGCGGCATCCCGAGCTGTGCCGCCACCGTCGGGGTCACGACCTCGGACATGAACGTGTACGCGGGACGCGCCTGCATCTCGGTCCACGCGGGGCTCCCTGGCTCGGGCAAGCGCGGCAGGTAGTTCGAGGGCATCTCGTAGCCTCGCTCCTGCCCATCGTCGCCGTGGCAGCCGGCGCAGGTGAGGTTCGCGTAGCGCTCCGCGTCGTAGCCGCGGAAGTCCTCGGCCGCGACCGGGAGGATCGCCGCGACCATGTAGTACTCGCGCTCCTCGCGGCTCATGTCGGCCCAGGGCGTGGGCGGCGGGTGGATGCCGATGAGCTCACGCGCGCTGGCGCTGCCGTGCTCGACGGTGGCCTCTTCGTCCTCGAAGCCCTCCATGTCGAAGCCATCGGACTCGCCCGCGATCTCTTCGTGACCCGACGTGCCGGAGCCGCCGCCGCCGCCAGAGTCCGAGCTACCGCCGCACGAGGCGACGGCGAGGGCGAGCAAGAGCGAGAGCGTGGTGCGCATGGCTTCTCCGGGACGAAAGAAGGCGCGGGTGTACCACGAAGCACCGGACCCCGGCGAGAACGCGACGTGTTCACGACCACCGTCTTACCCCACCCGATCGGCGCGTAGCCCGACGCGACGCCACCGAGCACGTGCTCGATCGTGAACGTGGTCGTGGTCGTGGTCGTGAACGTGAACGACCCGCGGGTGTATTCGTCGCGAGCGGTGCGTTCGTCGCCGAAGGTTCACGACCACGTTCAGGTTCAGGTTCACGTTCACGACTCGAACGTCGACCAGACGACTGCGCACCGACGCGCGAACGGCGTGACCCCCCGACGCGGCACACTCACCGCACGCAGCCCGGACGCGGCCGCCCGCGGCGGCGTGATGATTCTTCACCGCCACGCATTGGACCCTTCCTTGGGGGCGGCATACACCGGTCGCCGTGGCCGCTCACGCTTCCCGCTCTGGTCCGGGGCTCGCTCGACGCATCCCGCGCTTCGACGCCCGACGGCTCCGTCCGTGGGTCGCGATGCTCGTGCTGATCACGGTGGGCGTGCTCACGGGGATGTGGCTCTCGGGCTGCGGCGGCGCGAACGCGGACGCGGATGCCGGCGCGCCGCCTGCGCGCTTGGTGGTGGTGGGCGACAGTGAGCTCGGTGACACGGTCGAGGTGGTGCGGGTCATCGGCGACCTGCGCGGCGAGACCGAGGTGCGCGTCTTCTCCAAGCTGCCCGCGCGCATCCGGGTGCTGCACGTGCGCGAGGGCGATCGGGTGCGCGCGGGCGATCCGATCGCGACGCTCGACTCGGAGCGCTTGGCGCTGGGCGTCGAGCAAGCGACCGTCGCGGTCGATGCAGCCACGCTGACGCGCGATCAGCTCGTCGCCGATCTCGATCGAGCGCGGCGCCTGCTCGCGTCGGGCGCGATCCCGGAGAGCCAGGTGATCGCCCTCGAGGCGCAGCTGCGCGCAGCGGAGGCCAACATCACGAGCCTCAGCACCGCGCGCCGCACCGCGGGCGCCGAGCGACGCCGCGGCGTGGTGCGCGCGCCGATCGACGGCGTGATCGCGCAGCTCGCGTTCGACACGGGCGACATGGTCGCGGCGGCGGCGCCGATCTGCGCGATCGTGCAGGCCGATCACGTCGAGCTGCTCCTGCGTGCGACCGAGAACGACTACGTGCGCATCCGCGAGCAGATGACCGTCGAGGTCACCTTCCCCGCGCTGCCGGATCTGGTCCGGGAAGGCGTGGTGACGACCGTCTCGCCGGTCCTCGATCGGGTGACCCGCACGGCCGCCGTCGAGATCACGATCGACAACGCGGACGGCCTCTTGCGCCCGGGCATGACGGGCCGCGCCGCGATCGAGCTGTCGCGCCGCACGGGCGTCGTGCTGGTGCCGGCGCAGGCGGTGGTGATGCTGCCCGAGACCGACGAGACGCGGCACGCGATGGTCTTCGTCGTCGAGGGTGGCCACGCGCACCGCCGCGACGTGACGCTCGGGCCGCGCACCGGCGAGCGCATCGAGGTCACCGACGGCCTCGCGGCGGGCGTCGAGGTGGTGCTCGAGGGGCAGCATCTGTTGCGCGATGACGTCGAGGTGCGCACCACCCGCTCGAGCCGGACCCTGGTCGGGAGCGCTGAGAGCGACGGACGCGGCGAAGGCGATCGCGCGAGCGCGGAGCCGGCGGCCGCACCATGAGCGAGGGGGTCGAGCGCGGCGAGAGCGGAGGCGGCGTCACCATCGGCGAGCGCTCGATCCGGCGCTCGGTCACCACCTCGATGATCTACCTGTGCCTGATCGGGTACGGCGCGTTCGTCCTCTACAACCTGCCGCTCAATCGCCTTCCGGACGTCGAGCTGCCGGTCATCGCGGTCATCACCACGTACACGGGCGCGAGCCCGGCCGACGTCGAGACGCTGATCACCGCGCCCATCGAGCGCGCGGTGAGCTCGGTCGAGGGCGTGGAGACGGTGCGGAGCACGTCGCGTCAGGGCACGTCGCTGGTGATCATCTCGTTCACCTGGGGCCGCGACATGGACGACGCGGAGACCGACGTCCGCAAGAACATCGAGCTCTTCGCGGCGGACTTCTTACCGGACGAGACCTCGAGGCCGCTCACGTTCGCGTTCGATCCCAGCCTCGCGCCGGTGATCTTCCTGGGGATGGAGGGCACGCTCGATCCCCACCGCCTGCGCACCATCGCGGAAGAAGAGGTGCAACCGTTCTTGGCCCGCCTCGACGGCGTCGCGGCGGCCGAGGTGATGGGCGGCTTGGATCGGCAGATCCACGTGCGCCTGGATCCCCTCTGGCTGCAGGCGAACGGCATCTCGCCGCAGCAGGTGATCGACGCGATCGGCGCGGCGAACGTGGTGGTGCCGAGCGGCGCCATCGACGACGGCACGCAGCTCCTGAACATCCAGCCCACCGCGAGCTTCAGGAGCGTCGAGGAGATCGAAGAGGTCGTGGTCGGGGTGCGGGGCGGGCGACCGATCCGCTTGGCGGAGGTCGCCGAGGTCGTCGACGGGTTCGAGGAAGAGACGCACGTCGTCGCGGTCAACGGCGAGAGCGCGGTGCTCGTCGCGGTGCGCAAGCAGTCCGATGCGAACACCGTGTCCGTGGCGCGCGCGGTGCGCGACGCGCTGCCGGAGCTGAACGAGCGGCTGCCCGACGGCGTGCAGATCGTGTCGATCTTCGACGAGTCGGACTCGATCCTCCGCGCCATCGGCAACCTCGGCAACACCGCGTGGCAGGGCTTCTTGCTGACGGCGCTGGTGCTGCTCGCGTTCCTGCGGAGCTGGCGCGCGAGCCTGATCAACATGATCGCGATCCCGATCTCGATCGTCGTCGGGTTCGTGGCGATGTCGAGCCTCGGGGTGACGCTGAACCTGATCTCGATGGCGGGCTTGGTGCTCGCGATCGGCATGGTGGTCGACAACGCGACGGTCGTGCTCGAGGCGACCTACCAGCACCTCGAGCGGGGGCTGACGCCCGCGCGCGCGGCGATCGCGGCGACCAAAGAGATGACCCTGCCGGTGAGCGCCTCGACGCTCACGACGGTGGTGGTGTTCGTGCCGATCCTGCTCGTCGAGGGCATCGCCGGCGAGCTCTTCCGAGACATGGTGCTGACCATCACCACCTCGCTGCTCGCGTCGCTCCTGGTGTCGATCACCCTGGTGCCGATGCTCGCGGCGCACGGGCTCGGCGGGGATCTCGAAGGGAGGCTCGCGAAGTTCCTCAAGCGCGCAACCTTCTTCCTCGATCGGCTCGGGCCTGCGTACGAGCGCGCGCTCGGCTGGTCGCTCGCGCATCCGTTCGTGGTGATCGGGCTGGCGGTCGTCGCGTTCGTGGGCTCGCTCGCGATCGTGCCGTTCTTGGGGCGCGACTTCTTGCCGCCCACGGACAACTCCGACGTGCGCATCGAGGTGACCGCGGCGCCGGGCATCTCGATCGACGAGATGCGCGAGCGCATCGCGGGCGTCGAGGCGGTCATCTACGACGAGGTGCCCGAGACGCGCGTCGTGTACACGGACTTCGGGCAGGCGGAGGGCTTCTCCGCGATCTTCGGCTCGACCGCGAACCGCGGGACGATTCGCCTGAGGCTCGTGCCACCGCGGGATCGTGAGCGCAGCCAGCGCGAGATCGAGCAAGCGCTGACGCGGCGCTTCCGCGACGTGCCGGGCATGGACCTGCGCATCGCCACGTTCGGGCTCGGCGGCGGCGCGGGCGGCGACATCGAGCTCAAGCTCTTCGGCGACGATCTCGACGAGCTGCGGATCACGGGCGAGCGGCTGCGCGACAGCTTGGGCGCGCTCGAGGGTGTGGTCGACACGCGCTTCTCGATGACGAGCGGCAACCCCGAGCTCGACGTCGTCTTCGATCGCGAGCGCATGCGGAGCCTGGGGCTGACGCCGGCCGGCGTGGCCTCGACGCTGGCGGCGTACTTCCAGGGCGTGCCCGCGGGCGTGTTCCGCGAGGATGGCGACGAGCACGTGATCCGGGTACGCGCGCCGCGGAGCTACCGCGCGGATCTCGAGTCGCTGCGCTACCTGCCGATCCCTCTGCCTGCGGGCGGGACGATCCCGTTGAGCTCGATCGCGACGCTGGGTGATCGGCTCGGCGCGGTGGACATCGAGCGGCAGAACCAGCGACGGCTGGCGACGGTGACGCTGGTGGAACTGCTCAACCGGACGCGGCTGGTGAAGGAAGACGCCGCCATCGGGTTGGTCTTCCCCGCGCTCTTCAGCCTGGCCGTGATCCTCATCTCGCGCTTTGCGCGCGGCGTCCATCTGGACGTCGATGCGGTGCTGTTGGGCG
>CAYZQM010000300.1:0-1225 GCA_964480175.1 uncultured Sandaracinaceae bacterium | reverse complement strand
AGATCGGCGGCAGGGCGGAGGACCTGCGCGACGCGTTCTTCAAGCTCGCGCTGGCGCTCGCGGCGGCGCTTTGTTTGGTCTACATGGTGATGGCGAGCGAGTTCGAGTCGCTGCTCGAGCCGTTCGTGATCATGGCGACGGTGCCGCTGGCCATCATCGGGGTGATCGTCGCGCTCGCGATCACGGGCACGTCGATCCAGGTCACGGCGCTGGTGGGCGTGATTCTGTTGGGCGGCGTGGTGGTGAACAACGGCATCGTGCTGATCGACGTGCTCAAGCGGCGGCGCGCGGAGGGGATGGACCTGAAGGTGGCGACGCTCGAGGCGGGGCGGACGCGCTTGCGGCCCATCCTGATCACCGCGATCACGACGATCGTCGGGATGATCCCGCCGGCGTTCGGGACGGGGGACGGCGCGGAGATCTGGGCGCCGATGGCGCGCGCGGTCGTCGGCGGGCTCACGGTCTCGACGATGCTGACGCTCTTCGTGGTGCCGGTGACGTACGTGCTGCTCGCAGGGTGGATCGACCGCCGCAAGGCGCGACGGCTCGCGAAGCGGCAGGACGCAGCCACGACCACCGAGCCCGAAGCGCCGAGCGCGACGAACGAGCTCGCGGCCGAAGCCGCGCAGTAGACCGCGACAGCGCTGGCGTGCGCGCGGCGGAGACGCAGCGACGCCCCTCCAAGCCATCCGTCGCACGCGGTAGTCTCCTCGATCATGGAAGGTGTTCGACGGCGAGGGATCATCGGCAGCGAGCCGGGCGGTGAAGGTCGCCGATGAGTCACGAGCTCATTCCGTACGCTGTCGCGGTGGTCGCTGGTATTGCTTGGTGGCTACTGCTCGTTCGCCCCCGGTCGCCCAAGCCTCCGCCGGACGACCCGTGGTCCACGCATCCTGCGCTCGCGCGACTCGGCGAGAAGCTGAAGGCACAGCAGCGGCCGCGACCAGAGCGCGCGCCGCTGGTCCTTCCCGAAGGGCAGTCTCTCGCGCCGACGGTCGAGGTTCCGCCGCGCGCTCGGCTCCCTCTTCAGGGACCAGAGCAGATGAGCGGCTACAAGATCCAATGGCGCCTCCAGCGCGACGCCGCGATTGTCCAGCTCGCGGCCCCGTATCAGAGCGAGGCTGTGGTCTTCGACGCGGAGGGCGACATCGTCTGGGCACCCGAGGGCGCGGCGGATCTCGCGTGGCGCAGTGGTGGCAGCGAGCTGATCGAAGTCGGCAGTCTG
>CAYZQM010000299.1:0-7146 GCA_964480175.1 uncultured Sandaracinaceae bacterium | reverse complement strand
GGCCGCGCCGCCGACCCGCGACGTTCGGGTGCGCTGGTTGCTCTACGCGATGGTCCCTTCGGCGCTCCTGGCGACCGTGACGAGCTACCTGTCGATGGATCTCGCGCCGGTTCCGCTGCTCTGGATCGTCCCGCTCGCGGCCTACCTGATGACGTTCATCGTCGCCTTCGGGCGGAGCGAGCGCGAGATGCCGTGGTGGATGTCGCGCGCGGCGCGCTTGCTCGGCGCGGCGCTGGTGGTGGCGACGGGCGTGCACGCGAACTCGCCGCTCTCGCTGCTGGTGTGTCTGCACCTGAGCTTCTTCGTGCTCGCGACGCTCGTCATCCACCGTCGTCTCGCGCGCATCGCCCCTGCGCCAGCGCACCTCACCGAGTTCTACGTGGTGATGGCGAGCGGCGGCGCCCTGGGCACGCTGGTCGCCGGAGTTTTGCCGACGATGCTGCTGCCCGATACGTGGGAGCACGCGATGGCGATCGCGGCGGCGTGCGCGCTCACGGGCGCGGGCGCGCGTGACGGTGAAGGTGAGCGCGCGAGCGAGCGTGCGGGGGCGGTAGAGCGTGACCGCATCACCGCGCTACGCGCCGATCTCCTCGCGGCCGCGCTCGTACTGCTGCTCACGCTCGTCTTCGCGCTGGGCCTGCCGCTCGTGGGACTCGGCACCCTCAGCCTCGCGCCGCTCTTGGTGTTCGGCGTGCCGATCATCGCGGCCTACCGCGAGAGCATGAACCCGCGGCGCTACGGCCTCTGCCTCTTGGCCATCGTGATCGCCGGCACGACGTACTCCGAGCGCGGCACCGAGCTCTTGCGGCGCGAGCGTGACTTCTTCGGGGTGCTGCGGGTGCTCGACGACGACGGACACCGCGTGCTCCTGCACGGCACGACGCTGCACGGCTCGCAGCTGCTCGCAGAGCGTGAGGGCTGTAACCCGCTCGCGTACTACGCGTTCGATGGCCCGCTCGGTCGAGCCATCGCGGCACGACGCGGCGCGTTCGGTGAGCGCGCGGCGAGCACCGTCAGCGCCATCGGCTTGGGCGCGGGCTCCATCGCTTGCTACGCGAGGCCGGGCGAGCGCTGGACGTTCCACGAGATCAGCAGCGCGGTCGTCGACATCGCGTCCGAGCCCCGCCTCTTCACCTACCTCGCCAACGCCGAGGGCGAGGTGGACGTGCGCATCGACGATGGCCGCGTGGGCTTGGCCGCGACGCCTTCGCGCTCGCGCTCGATGGTGCTCGTCGACGCGTTCAATTCGGACGCGGTGCCGGTGCACCTGCTCACCCGCGAGGCCGTCGCGACCTACCTCCGGGCGCTCGATCCCGAAGGGTGGCTCCTGTTGCACGTGTCCAACCGCTCGCTCGATCTGGTGCGCGTCGTTTCTTCGATCTGCGAGGCGAGCGAGCTGAGCGCGCGGGTCAATCGCGACGCGAGTGAGGTGGGTGGCAGCGGCGCTGCGCCCACCTGGATCGTGATCGCCCGCACCGACGAGGCGCTCTCGGGACTGCCGGCGAGCGACTGGGTCGCCCTGCCCGCTTCGTCGCTGCCGCCGTGGGCCGACGAGCGATCCAGCCTGGTGCAGGCCCTGCGCTGAAGGGGGCGACACCGCGTCGTGGTGGAGCGTGCGCTTTCCCATCCCCGTCGAGTGGACAGGCGCGAAACGGCGATCCAACTCCCGCCGCGATGACATCCGGCTGGGCTTCGGTCCGTACGACAGCACTCGCTCTCGCCCTCGCGGCTTGCGGGAGCGTCGCCGAAGAACCGCCACCACCGTCCTCCCCACCCGCTCCCGCGACGCTGCGCGCGGAGCGCTTCGCGCTGGCCAACGGCCTCCAGGTCGACGTCGTGTCGGGCGAGGGCTGCGAGCGGGGCGCGTTGACGCTGCTGTGGCCCGTGGGGAGCGACCACGATCCCGAGGGACGCTCCGGCATGGCGCGGGTCGTGGCCCAGCTGCTCGCGGCCGAGAGCCCGGGCGCGGACGTGCACGTCGAGCACGGTCACCTCCGCTACGAAGCGCCGTTCGACGGGCCGGATGCACTCGACGCGCTGGCGTCGCGCCTGAGCACGGTTCGCGAGATCGACGAGGCGAGGCTCGAGGAGGCCCGCGGGCGCGTGCTCGCGGAGCTCGCGCAGATGCGGGGCGGCGACCCGACCCGCACCGCCGAGAGCTACGCGGTCGAAGCCATCCAACCGAGCGCGGGCGACGGTTGGCGCGGCGGGGTGCAGGCCGAGATCGAGTCGATCGACGTGGCGGCTGCCTCGGCGTTCGGGGCGGCGGCGCTGCGCCTCGGGCACGCGCAGCTCGTCATCGTCGGGCCCTCGGACGCAGGGACGCTCCGACCGGCGATCGAGCGCGCGCTCGGCGCGGCGAGCTCGGAGGAAGCGCTCGCGGCGCGGGCGCCGGGCACGGCGCGGGTCCTCGGCACCTTGGTGATGGGGGATGCGCCGAGCGTCATCGTCATCGCGGTGCCCGCGCCTGCGATCGGCGATCCGCTCTATGCACCGTTCCTCGTCCACGCGACGCGACTGATCGCGGCGAGCGATCCCGCGTACGAGGTCGAGTACGACTGGGTCGCGCGCCCCGAGACCGCGTTCGTACGCGGATCGATCGAGTCCGGCGAGAGCCCGGAGGCGGCGGCCCTGCGCATCCGGGCGGCGATGGCGACGCCCCTGAGCGCGTTGCTCACCCCCGCCGATGCGACCGCGACCCGCGAGCGCTTCGCGCGCCTGGTCGGCACCTCCGATCTCGACCCGCAGTGCCGCGAGCCTTCGACGCTCGCCACTTCCCGAGCGCGCCGCGCGCAGCTCGGCATCGACTCTACTCACCTCGACGATGCGATCGGCAGCGTCACCGAGGACTCGCTCCGTGAAGCCGCAACCGCCTTCGACGCCGCGCATGCCACGGCCGTCGCGGGTGGGGGGACGCTCCGCTAGCTCGCGTTTCGAAGGTTCTGTCTCTGCATCGCCCCGGAGTGCGCTCACTCCGAGGGAAGGGCCGCTCGGGCCCGTCGTATTGGTTCCGCCACAGCCATCGGTCGAGTTCCGTCTCCACCCTCGAGGTGAATCGTGTCGAAGTCTCTCTGGACTCTCTCGGCGTTCCTCTTCGTCCTCGGCCTCTCGACCACCGCCCGCGCGGTGCCGCCCACGGCGTCGACCGCGGCGGCCTCCTCCATCACCCCGACCTCGGCCGTGCTCAACGGCGTCGGCACGCCAGGCGGCGAGGCGAGCACCGGATGGTTCCGCTACAGCGCGACCAACCCGGGCGTGTGCAGCGATGGCTTCGGCACGCGCGTCCCCGCGACCGGCGGCACCGACTTGGGCAACGGCACGGTCGCCATCCCGTACGGCATCACCACGACGGGGCTCACGTCGGGCGTCACCTACTACTTCTGCGCCATCGTACAGAACCCGTCCGGGGTCGCGTTCGGATCGCTGCTGACCTTCACCGTGCCCGGCGCGCCCGTCACCGTGAGCCAGCCGCCGACGGCGCTCACCGCCACGACGGCGACGCTCGAGGGCGAGGCCAATCCCGTGGCGGCCTCCACGACCGGCTACTTCCGCTACGCGTCGAGCAACCCGGGCACGTGCAACGACACGTTCGGCACCCGCGCGCCCAGCAGCAGCGGCAGCGCGCTGGGCATGGGCACGAGCGCCGTCGCCTACAACCGCGGGATCACCGGACTCACGCCGGGGGCGACCTACTACTTCTGCGCGATCGCGCAGAACGCGTACGGCACCACGTTCGGCGCGGTGCTCACGTTCACGACGCCCGGCACCACGCCGACGGTGGTCACCAGCACGACGAGCGCGATCACCGGAGCGAGCGCGACGCTCAACGGATCGGCGAACCCCGGCGGTGATCCCACCACGGGCTACTTCCGCTACGGGACCACCAGCCCCGGCACCTGCAACGACACGTTCGGCACGCGCGGGCCGAGCAGCGGCGGCAGCTCACTCGGGTCGGGCAACAGCAGCGTCACGTTCTCCCAGGCGATCACCGGCCTCGTCCCGGGCACGACGTACTACGCGTGTGCGATCGCAAGCAATGCGTACGGCACCGGCTTGGGCGGGCTCGTCACCTTCGTGACTCCGTCCGAGCCCGTGGTGACCACCAACGCCGCGAGCTCGGTCGGCAACACGACCGCGACGTTGAACGGCTCGGGGATCCCGAACCGCGCGGCGACCACTGGCTACTTCCGCTACGCCACCGTCGATCCTGGCGCGTGCAACGACACGTTCGGCAGCCGCGCGCCCGTCGGCACCGGAGGCTCGGCGCTCGGTAGTGGGACCGCGTCGGTGGCGTTCAGCCAGAACATCAGCGGCCTGTCGAATTCGACGACCTACTACTTCTGCGCGATCGCGGTGAACGCCGAGGGCATCGACTTCGGCAACGTGCTCTCGTTCACCACGGTCGCCGCGCCGACCACGACGACCTTCGCGGCGACGGCGATCACCTCGAGCACCGCGACGCTCAACGGCCAGGTGAACGCCAACGGCGCGGGCGCCACCGCGTGGCACCGCTACGCGGCGAGCAACCCGGGGACCTGCAACGACACCTTCGGCGTCCGCACCCCTTCGACGGGCGGCACGAGCGCGTCGGGCACGAGCGACGTCGCGGTGACCCGCGGGATCACCGGCCTGACCCCGAACACCACGTACTACTTCTGCACCATCGCGAACAACGCGTACGGAACGACCTTCGGCGCGGTGCTCTCCTTCACCACCGCGCCCGCCGCGCCGACCGCGGTGACCAGCACGCCGACGTTCCTCACCGGCACGACGGCGCAGCTGAACGGCTCGGGCAACCCGGGTGGCGACGCGACGACCGGCTGGTTCCGCTACGACACGACGAGCCCCGGCACCTGCAACGACACGTTCGGGACCCGCGCGCCCGCGGCCGGCGGCAGCGCACTCGGCTCGGGCAACGGCTCGATCACCTTCAACCAGCCCATCACCGGCCTCAACCCGGGCACCACGTACTACGTCTGCGCCATCACCCAGAACTCGGTCGGCACCGCGGTGGGCAGCGTGGTGACGTTCGTCACGACCGACGCGCCGACGGTGGTCACCAACGCCGCGAGCTCGGTCGCCAGCACCACGGTCACCCTCAACGGCGCAGGCGATGCCAACGGCGCCGCGACGACGGCCTACTTCCGCTACGCCACGACGAACCCGGGCGCCTGCAACGACACGTTCGGATCCCGCGCGCCCACCAGCGGCGGCAGCGCGCTGAGCGGCACGTCGAACACCGCGTTCTCGCAGAACGTCAGCGGGCTCTCGGCCGGCGCGACGTACTACTTCTGCGCGATCGCGACGAACGCGGAGGGTACGGCGTTCGGCGCGGTGCTCTCGTTCACCACGCTCGCCGCGCCCACGGTGGTGACGACGGGCTCGAGCCTGGTGACGACCAGCAGCGCGACGCTCGAGGGCGAGGCCGATCCCAACGGCGCGGCAGCGACCGGCTGGTTCCGCTACGCGACCACCAACCCCGGCACGTGCAACGACACCTTCGGCATCCGCGCGCCAAGCAGCGGCACCACGGCGCTCGGATCGGGCAACGCGCCCGTGGCCTACACCCGCCCGATCAGCGGTCTGGTCCCCAACACCACCTACTACTTCTGCGCGATCGCCAACAACACGTACGGCAACGCCTTCGGCGCCGTGCTGTCGTTCACCACGCCTCCGGCGGGTCCCGTGGTGGTGACGAGCGCCGCGACGATGCTCACCGGCACCACCGCGCAGCTCAACGGATCGAGCAACCCCGGCGGCGACGCGACCACGGGCTGGTTCCGCTACTCGACGGTCAGCCCCGGCACCTGCAACGACAGCTTCGGCACCCGCGCGCCGAGCAGCGGCGGCACGGCGCTCGGATCGGGCACGTCGTCGGTCTCGTTCAACCAGCCGATCACCGGCCTGTCGCCCGGCACCACGTACTACTACTGCGCGCTCGCCTCGAACGTCGTGGGCACGTCCTTCGGCTCGGTGGTCACGTTCGTCACGCCGTCTGCACCGACGGCGCTCACCAACGCGGCGAGCAGCGTCGCCGCGACGACCGCCACCCTGAACGGCGCGGGCGTGCCCAACCGCGCGGCGACGACCGGCTACTTCCGCTACGCGACGACCAACCCCGGCACCTGCAACGACACCTTCGGATCGCGCGCGCCCACCAGCGGCGGCAGCAGCCTCGGAAGCGGCACCTCGAGCACGGCGTACAGCCAATCGATCAGCGGTCTGTCGGCAGGGACGACCTACTACTTCTGCGCGATCACCACGAACGCCGAGGGCATGGCGTTCGGCGCGGTCCTCTCGTTCACCACGCTCGCTGCCCCTTCCGTCACCTCGGTCGCTGCCAGCGCGCTGACGGCGACGAGCGCGACCCTGAACGGCACCGCCACCGCGAACGGCGCAGCCACGACGGGCTACTACCGCTTCGCGCTGACGAACCCGGGCACGTGCAACGACACGTTCGGCACCCGCAACCCGACCACCGCCGGCAGCGGCACCAGCCTCGTCGCGGGCGCCGTCGACGCGCCCTTCCCTCGCTCGGTCTCGGGCCTCACCCCGAACACCACGTATTACTTCTGCGCCATCGCCAGCAATACGTACGGCATCGGCTACGGCGCGGTCCTCTCGTTCACGACGGCACCCGCCGCGCCGACCGCGAGCACGAGCGCCGCCAGCCTGCTCACCGGCACCACCGCGCAGCTGAACGGCAGCAGCAACCCCGGCGGCGCCGCGACCACCGGCTGGTTCCGCTACAGCACCGTGAGCCCCGGCACCTGCAACGACAGCTTCGGGACCCGCGCACCGAGCTCCGGCGGCACGAGCGTCGGCTCGGGCAACACGAGCACGGGGTTCAACCAGCCGATCACCGGTCTGTCGCCCGGCACCACCTACTACGCCTGCGCGATCGCGCAGAACGCCGTGGCCACGACGCTCGGCAACCTGATCACGTTCGTCACGCCCGACGTCCCGACCGCGGTCACCAACGCGGCGAGCGCCATCACGGCGAGCTCGGTGACGCTGAACGGCGCGGGCAACCCCAACCGCGCGGCGACCACCGGCTACTTCCGCTACGGCACCACGAACCCGGGGACGTGCAGCGACACGTTCGGCTCGCGGGCCCCGACGAGTGGTGGTCAGAGCCTCGGCAGC
>CAYZQM010000298.1:0-7256 GCA_964480175.1 uncultured Sandaracinaceae bacterium | reverse complement strand
CGGGCTTCGATCGATGGCGTGAGCGGTCCGAATCGGCGCACCAGCACCCGCGCGATGAACGTCCGCTGCGCGGCGGCTCTGCCTTCGGCCTTTCCTTCTGCCTTGTTCTTGTCGATGAGCTCTTGGATCGTGGTCACGAGATCCTCCTCCTCGGTGGGCCAGGTGGCCTTCACGGCTTCGGTGATCGCTTGGACGTGGTCGCGCCGGCGGGCCGCTGGAATGTAGCTGAACACCGCTCTGCGAGCCCCCAGGTCGCGGCTCTCCGTCGGCGAGAGCGCGTCCATGCGGCGCGCCAACCCGCGCAGCGCCACGCGGAGATCGGGCGCGTCGCGGATGTCTCGCAGCGCAGCGAGCGTGAGCTTGCCTCGCGCGGGCATCGGCCTCGCGTCGAGCGCGTCGTCGTCCACCTTCTTCAGATCGTCGATCAACTGCAGCTCGAGCGAGGGCACCAGTCGCGACAGCGAGCGTCGTAGGTTGTCGTCACCGAAGTCGATCAGGTCTTCGAGCCGTGTCGGCGCGCGCCAGCCACCGCTGGCGTGCGTGAGCAGCACGGGGATCACCGGCGGAACCCGCGTCACCTCGCCGTGCTGCCTGAGCCAGCGCTCCCACACGCGGGTCACGTAGATCAGCGCGCGCAGCACCAGGAGCTGATCGTCCGCGCTCTGATGCTCGAGCAAGACGTAGAGCAGCGCCTGCCGCGCTCCGAGCTTCACCTCGTGCAGAAAGTCGGCGGTCCGCTCCGACAGATCCGTCCCCAAGAGCGACGGATCGGCGAGCGCGAGCGTCGACCAGTCGATCGCCGCCACCGGCTCGGGCGGGAGCATCACCATCAGCTCGCCACGCGCCGACTCGAGATCCTCGGCGAAGATCAGCCGCACCAACCGGTCGTGCGGACGCTCGGTCCGCCCCTCGTCGTCGTCTCCCACGCGCCGACCAGCACAAGCCTCGTGCCGGCTCTCTGCGATCCTGATCACGCAGGAATCGAGGTGACGATTGGCGGACCCGGCGGCGGACGCTGGCGGTCCGCCACCTCGAGCGGTGGTACCGTTGCCCGGATGCGCGGCGCGTGGTGGGCACTCGTGGGGATGGTGGTCGTCGGTTGTGGTAGCGCGACGGTATCGAGACCACTGCGGTGGGTGCCGACCGGGCGCGCGGCGGGCATCGACGCGGAGCAGCGCGCGCTCTTGGCGCGCATGAACACCGCGGAGCCGACCGAGGACGCGATCACCGCGCGGGAGTCGATCTGGCGCGTGGACGCGTCGCTCGGCGACGACGACGTGCGCGCCTTGCTGGTGAGCTCGGTGGCGTGGATCGAAGTGCTCGAGCGCGAGGGTGATCTCGAGCGGCTTCGCTCCGGTGCGTGTCGTCCGAGTCACACCGGGAGCAAGCAGGACACCGATGTGATCTCGGAGTTGGCGAGCGAAGGCCGTCGCGCGCCGACGCGCGCCAGGGAAGAGCCCGCGGGCTGGTCCCACGCAGGCCTCGGTCTGGCGTGGTTCGAACCGCACCTCGCGGACGCTCGCTGCGACCGCGCGTATCGCGCGCTGCGGGCGCTGGCGGTCACGCGCGCCTGGCTGGGCGCCAACGTCGACGACGCGGGCGTGCTCGAGACGTTCCAGGACGCCGTCGAGCGGGTGCGGCCACCGGTCACGAGCACCTGCGACGAGACCGAAGACGACGCCATCGCGCGCGCGATC
Source organism: uncultured Sandaracinaceae bacterium (assembly GCA_964480175.1). Classification (GTDB taxonomy): domain Bacteria; phylum Myxococcota_A; class Polyangia; order Polyangiales; family Sandaracinaceae; genus CAYZQM01. The sequence continues at coordinate 5,559 of CAYZQM010000298.1, read as the reverse complement.
GTGCGACACCTCTTCGAGCTCGATCCGTTTCCCTTCGATGGTGAAGGAACGCGCGCGTGCCTCCGTGTGAACACGCTCGGCGGACCGTTCTCTTACGGTGCGCCCGACTCGGCATGGGCGTTCTCCGTGGGGACGCCGTACCCGTACGACGCGAGCGCGTGGGGGCTTGCTGAAGGGCGGATCCGCGATGGCGAGGACGCGCACCTCGTCGAGGTCGTGATGATGGGCTGGCATGGCGGGCCCCTCTCGGTGTTCGTGGTTGCGCGTCGGGGCGGCGCGTGGCGCGTGCTCGATGGGGCCCAGGTCGGCCAGGCCTGCCGGTAGCTGGTGCCAGTGATGGTGTTGAAGAAGCTCCTGCAGCGCAGCGGGCTCGAGGTGGTGATGGGCGTTCGCGCGTTCACTGAAAGGGTGGAGGCGCTCGACGGAGGAAGGCGCGCGGGGCGTTCGGGTCGACGAGGCGCGCGGGGGTGCTGCCCCCTGCTGCTGAAGAGCGTTCACGTTCACGACCACGATCACGACCACGTTCACGATGGTCGCGCTGCGCGTGGACCGCGTCTGACTGCTTCTGACGCCGCAGCTGCTGCTGGCTCTGGAGCTGTTGCTGGCTCTGGTGCCGCTGCTGGCGCTGGCGCTGCTTCAAGCGAAAGGCCCGACTCCTTTTGGAGCCGGGCCTTTCTTCTTTGGAGGCGGCGGGAGTCGAACCCGCGTCCGAGAGCGATCCACTCGGGCATCTACGTGTGTAGCCGTTGGTTTTCGTCATGGCCGGGGCGCCCATCGGCAGGCTCCGTCGACCACCATCGGTCCTTCATCTCACCTTCGGGTCGGTCCGCGGTCCCGTCGGCCAGCCAGTTCAATCACGCCTCCGGAGGAGCACCGGCGGGCTCCTTCCTTCGACGGCTCAGGTCAGCCTAGTTCAGGCCGCGAGAGCGTAGGTGCTGTCGTTCGCACTTACTGGGTTCCAAGAGTTTGTTGACGCGGGGTCCTGGACCCGCGACACGCTTCCTTCGCTTCACTACCCTCGTCGAAACCGTTGCGCCCCCGGGGATTCGGGACCGAGACGGGAGCCTAGGGGCGGACGCATCGCGCGGCAACCCGCACGCACGCAGGGCCGCGCGTTCGTGCTACCACGGCCCTCCCGTGCGCTCCTGCTCGACCCTGCTCTGCCTGCTCTCGGCGCTCTGTTCGATCGCGTGCGGCAGCGGCGAGGTCGAGGCGCCGTCGGCGAGCCCCGAGGCGCGGCCCGAGCTCGACGCCTCGCAGGTCGCCGCGGGGCGCGATCTCTACCTGCGCTACTGCGCCCTCTGTCATGGCGAAGAGGCGCAGGGCTACCTCGCCGACAACGCGCCCGCGCTCGGCAACGAGAGCTTCTTGCGCGTCGTGCCCGACGAGCTCTTGCGCCGCGCGATCAGCGAAGGGCACCCGGGCACGCCGATGGCGGCGTTCAGCAACACGCTGGGCGGGCCCATGAGCCCGGACGAGATCGATCAGGTCGTCACGTACCTGCGCTCGCTCGGGCCGACCCCGATCGACGTCTCGCGCACCCGCGTGCTCGGCGACGCGCGCCGCGGCGCGACCGTCTACGCGAACAGCTGCGCGAGCTGCCACGGCGAGCGCGGCGAGGGCGTGAACGCGCCGACGCTCGCGCACCCGGTCTTTCAGAGCAGCGCGTCGGCCGGCTTTCTCCGCGAGACCATCTCGCGCGGTCGCGAGGGCACGCCGATGCCGTCGTTCCAGGCGACGCTCAGCTCGCAGGAGATCGACGACGTCGTCGCGTTCGTGCGCGGCCTGGCGCCCATCGGCGCGCCGGCTCCGGCGCCCGACGGTCCGCCGCCGCCCGACATGGATCACCTCGTGATGAACCCGGATGGACCAGCCCCCGAGTTCCACGTGCGCGAGGATCGCTTCGTGCCCGGCGCGGAGGTGCGCGCCGCGCTCGACGCCGGCGCGCGCATGATCATCCTCGACGCCCGGCCCGCCTCGGCCTGGGCCGAGGGCCACATCCCCGGCTCGGCGCCGTTCCCGTTCTACTCGGTCGACGAGCTCGCGGGGCACCTGCCCACCGACGGCACCTGGATCATCGCGTACTGCGCGTGTCCCCACGCCGCGTCGGGCCACGTCGTCGACGAGCTGCGGCGCCGCGAGTTCGAGCACGCGGTGATCCTGGACGAGGGCATCAGCTGGTGGACCAGCGAAGGGCACCCCGTCGAGCGAGGCGCGATCCCATGAGCAACAACAAGGTCCACCGCGCGGGCAAGCAGCACGACGCGCCGACGCCGCTGCGCCACACCATCGCGTTCCTCTTGCCGATCGCGACGGCGGCCATCGTGATCTTCCTGCTCGGCACGCCGGAGTACGAGGGGCCCACGCGCGAGTTCCTCCAGGACCACCACTTCCGCCCGTGGTGGGAGATCGGCGGCTTCTTGGCGCTCTCGACGGGCCTGGGTCTGGTCGGCCTGCACGGCATCTCCGAGGGCTCGCGCAAGGAGACGGCGGGCGGCGCGATCCTCGTCGCGTTCCTTCTGCCGTACTGGCCCTTCGAGTCGATGTGGGCGCTGATCATCGGCATCCCGCTCTTGGTCGGCGTGCTCCTGGTCGGCACCGGCGACTGAACCGCTCGCCCCGACGTCAGCGAGCCTGCATTGACGCACACGCGGCTTTCCGTACATAGGCGGCCGCATGAACTTCGCGGAGCAGATCTTCGATCACCTCGAGCACCGCCCCGAGCGCGCGACGCTGATCGAGGTGCACGGCACCCGCACGGTGCCCTTCGATGGCAAGGCGCTCTTGGCCGACATCGCCACGGTGCGCGGCTTCTTGAAGTCGCAGGGCGTGAAGCCCGGCGATCGCGTCGCGCTGCTCGCGCCCAACTCCGCGCGCTGGGTGTGCGCGGACCTCGCGATCATCGCGTCGGGCGCGATCACCGTCCCGCTCTACGACAAGCAGGCGCCCGCCGAGCTCGCGATCATGATGCGCAGCGCCGAGCCGGTGCTGCTCATCGCCGCCGACGAGACGCTGAAGGCGAGCATCGCGGCCGCGTGGCCCGAGCACGGCGCGCTGGCGACGTTCGCCGAGGTGTTCGCGGCCGAGCCGCTGATGATCGATGGCGCGACCGCGCCGCTGCACCCGATGCAGCCCAGCGACCCGGTGGCGATCATCTACACGTCGGGCACGTCGGGGCTGCCCAAGGGCGTCGTGCTGAGCTGCGCGAACATCGACTTCATGATCCCCAAGACCATCGGGCGCATCGCGCTGGTCAGCTCGGGGGATCGCGAGCGCGTCTTTCACTTCTTGCCGTTCTGCTTCGCGGCGTCGCGGATGATGATGTGGACCCAGCTCAGCCGGCCCAACCCGCTGATGATCTCCACCGATCTCACCAACCTGGTGCAGGAGATGGGGACCGCGAAGCCCGAGTACTTCTTGAACGTGCCCGCGGTGCTCGAGCGGATCCGCAACGGCGTGGGCAACAAGGTGCGCGAGCAGGGCGGCGTCGGGGCGAGTCTGTATGCGCGCGGGGTGCGCGCGTACCTCGACGGCGCGAACGCGAGCGCGCTCGATCGCCTCGCCCTGGCGCTCTGCAAGCGCGTGGTGTTTCCCCGCATCAAGCAGAACATCGGAAGCAACCTGCGCTTCTTGATCAGCGGCTCCGCGCCGCTCGCCGAGGAGACGCAGCGCTGGTTTGGGATGCTCGGCATCCCGGTGTACCAGGCCTATGGGCTCACCGAGACCACGGGGATCGTGAGCCTCGATCTCCCGGATCGAACGGTGCCCGGTCGGGTCGGCGTCGCGCTCGATGGCGTGACCACGAAGCTCACCGACGAGGGCGAGCTCTGCGTGCGCGGCGACAACATCTTCCCCGGGTACTGGAACCTGAAGGAGGAGACCGACGAGGTGCTCCGCGACGGCTGGTTCCACACCGGCGATCAGGTCGAGGTCGAGGACGGCAACCTCAAGATCGTCGGCCGCATCAAGCACCTCATCATCCCCGAGAGCGGCCACAACATCGCGCCCGAGCCGCTCGAGGAGCGATTCTTGTCGGCGTGCCCGTCGGTCACCCAGTGCATGGTGGTGGGCCACGCGCGGCCGTACGTCGCGGTGCTCGTGGTGAACGCGCCCGATCGCGCCGCGGTCGATGCAGCGCTCGAGGTGGTGAACGCGCCGCTGCCCAGCTACCGCCGCATCAAGAAGGCCATCCACGTGACCGAGGCGTTCAGCCCGGAGAACGGCCTGCTCACCGCGAACCAGAAGCTGCGACGCGCGGTGATCGAGAAGCACTTCGCGTCGGCGATCGACGCGAGCTACGCGGCGCGCCCCTGACGGCTGCGTTGGGGTAGGCTCCGGGCCCCGATGACCGAGCCCGAGCGCGCCGAGTCGATCCTTCCGCCCATCGGCGCCATCCCGCCGGCCGAGCGCATGCTGCGCGCGAACTGGCTCTCGCACCTAGAGCACTCGCCGAGCGGAACGCCGCTGGTGTGGCCCGAGTTCGTCGCGCGCCAGGGCGCGTCCGTGCGCCTGGTCGACGTGCGGGAGGCGGACGAGCTCGTCGGTCCGCTCGGGCACATCCCGGGCGTCGACTGGATCCCGCGCGAGCGCGTGCCCTCGCTCGCGGCGCGCCTCGATCGCGACGCGAAGGTGATCCTGGTCTCGCGCGCCGGAGAGCGCTCCGGCCCGCTGGCGCTCGAGCTCGAGCGGCTCGGCATGCGCTTCGTCGCGTCGATGATCGGCGGCATGGTCACGTGGCGCTCGCTCGGCTTCGCGACCACGCGCGACCACTCGATCCTCGCGCGCCGCGACGTGCTCCGCGAGATCCCGCAGCACGAAGATCGCACGGGCGCGCTCGCGATCGAGGCGGTGCGCGAGCACATCGGCGATCCGCACTCGGTGCGCTGGGCGAAGATGGCGTCGCTGCTGCTGCACGGGCGTCTCTCGTGCGTCGACGGGCGCGACGAGACGGGCGTCATCGGCACGCCGGGCGGCGACTCGGGGGAGCTCCTGCTCGCGCTCGCGGCGCTCGAGCGCGTCACCGGCCACGCGCTGCGCGCGCGCGAGATCCAGGCGCTGCTCGATCGGCGCATCGACACGTTCGGTCGCTTCTACATGCACAGCGACACGCACGCCGCGAACGAGGCGATCCTCGCGCTGCGCCGGGACGCGCGCTTCGACGCGGCGATCGAGCACGTGCGCGAGGGCATGCAGTGGCGGCGCTTCTTCGCGAGCCCGCCCGAGGAGCTTCGCGAGCTGCTCCTCGAGTACCTGATCCAGCCCGCGCACGTGGGCTGCGGGCACCTCAAGCTGATGATGCAGGAGCACGCTCGGTACGGCGCGCGCCCCGAGCTCGTCCGCGACGTGCTCCGCGGCTTCCACCGGCTGCGCTGGAACGGCGCCGCGGAGGCGGAGTACCTGCCGCTGCCGGGCGGCCACCGCGAGGGCGCCGTCGTGAACGTGCGCGTCACCGGCGAGCTGCGCTCTTTCACGCCGATCCCGCTGGTGTCGCCGAAGGGACCGGGCACGCAGATGTTCGTGAACCACCCGCAGGTCGCCGAGCTCCTGCGCCGCGAGCTC